>CACIYC010000048.1 GCA_902590775.1 uncultured Prochlorococcus sp. | reverse complement strand
AAGTCAATAGCTACAAGATCTGGTCCGTCAATAGTTTTACTTGATGAGTTAGGTGCAGGTACTGATCCAACAGAAGGAACTGCGTTAGCAATTGGATTATTAACAACACTTGCTGATAGAACAAGATTGACAATTGCAACAACTCATTTTGGAGAACTCAAGGCTTTGAAATATAACGATTCACGTTTTGAAAATGCTTCTGTTGGTTTTAATAGTGAGACGATGACTCCTACATATCATCTCAATTGGGGAATCCCTGGGAGAAGCAATGCTTTGTCTATTGCTAAGAGGTTAGGCTTTGACCAAGTTGTGATTGACCGCGCCTTAGAATTTATTAGTTCTACTGGTGAAAAGAATGTCAATAATGTAATTCTAGGTTTAGAAGATCAGCGCCAAAAGCAACAAGAAGCTACTGAAGAGGTTGCAGTCCTATTAGCTCGAACAGAATTATTACATGACGAAATAATTAGTGGATGGCAAAAACAACGTCAACAATATAAAAACTTTCAGGAAAAAGGCCGACAAAAATTAGAAATTTCTATTCGTGAGGGACAAAAGGAAGTAAAAGAATTGATTCGACGACTACGCGATCATTCGGCGAATGGTGAGATAGCTAGACAAACTGGTCAGCGATTAAAAAACATTCAAGCTTCTAATCGTCAACAAAAAATTAAGCAAGATAATACTTGGTCTCCTAAAGAAGGAGATCGTGTCAGATTGATTGCTTTGGGTAAGGCTGGAGAGATTGTTGGGGTTTCTGCAGATGGCCTGCAACTAACTGTTATGTGTGGAATGTTTAGAAGCACAGTTGAGTTAAGTGCTGTCGAAAGTCTCGATGGTTATAAAGCAACCCTTTCAGACTCAGTGGTAAAGGTTCAAACTAGTCTTCCTGTGGCAAGGTCTGCAGTAGTTCGAACTAAGCGAAATACAATTGATGTTAGAGGATTAAGAGTTTATGAAGCCGAACCAGTAGTGGAGGAGAAATTACGCAGTATCCCAAGTCCTGTGTGGATTATTCATGGAATTGGGAGCGGAAGGTTGAAAAAAGGCCTTCTTGAGTGGTTGGGGAGTCTTGATTATGTGGAGAGAATTACTCCTGCTGATCAATCAGACGGTGGTGCAGGATGTAGTGTTGTTTGGTTAAAAGAATAGTTTATTCTCCAGATTATTTATAGTTTTTAGAGCTTGTAAACTAAGGTAAATATTGGTTCTTTTTGTTGCTAATTTCATACTCTTTAACGTAGATAAAATGTAATTTCCCCGTAAGTATCTTATATTATTATATAAACTAATATTTAATAAACGAGAATAAAGCTCCTTTAGCTACTTATTATAGCTACTTACTTCCTTAGCTTATTAAATAACTATTATATAAATTGATTTGAGTTTATATATGACTTTATATCAGTATATATAACACTTCTTTTCTCAACCCTTGGCGGTGTTGATTCCTAGTTCTTTAATTCGCACTACTATCACAACTAACCTAGTATCTCATTATGAGAGTTGTAACAGCCAATGTATAAAACACCTTTTCTGATAGCTGAGATTGGGGCTAATCACGGTGGTGATTTGTCTTATGCTATGCGGCTAGCAAGATTAGCAAAAGAAAGTGGAGCTGATGCGGTCAAATTCCAGACTTACACCGGTGAAAAGTTAGTTAATAAAAAGATAAGTCCTGATAGATATAATCACTTTAGAAATTTAAGCTTAGAAAGTAGGGAATTTATTGAGTTAGCAAATTATTGCCAGAATATCAATATAGAATTTATGACTTCAGTTTGGGATCTTGATTCTTTGGAGAAACTAGATCCTTATTTACAACGTCATAAGATTGGATCAGGAGATTTAACTAATTATCAGATAATCGATCGAATTGTTAAAAAGAAAAAGCCTATTATTCTTTCAACTGCTATGTCAACATTGCATGAGATAAAGGCTACTGTTAAAAGAATTGAAGAGGTTGATATAGATTTTGTAAAGGAACAAAACTTGACACTTCTTCATTGTGTCGCGATGTATGGTTCTCCATTAGCTAAGTATGCAAATCTTGGTTTTATATATCGACTAAAAGAAGCTTTCCCTGATGTGAAGATAGGCTATTCAGATCATGTTGAGGGAAATGTAGCTGTGTTAGCTGCAATTGCTAGTGGAGCAGAATGTATTGAGGTACATTTTACTGATAATAAGAATCAGGACTTTAGAGATCATCACCTATCAGTTTTACCTATTGAAATGGAGAAGATAAGAGAATTTGCGAATGTATTTTCAGAAATGTATATTGCAGAAAATCCAGATATAGTCTCTGAAGTAGAAACACCGAATAGAATCAAGGAATTCCGTAGAGC
>CACIYC010000047.1 GCA_902590775.1 uncultured Prochlorococcus sp. | reverse complement strand
GCACCTAATTTAACTGCTGATCGAAAAAAATGTACTCTATGTTCATGGAAAAAATTCTGCGATGAAAAGGCCTCGCAAGAGGGTGACCTTAGTGAAGTAAGTGGAATTGGTGGAACAAGAAAAAATATCTTGTATGAAATAGGCATAAAAAATATTAAAGAACTTGCATCAATTAATTCTTATGATCTAAGCAATAAATTAAATAAATATGGAGAAAATCATGCAAAAATTGCTAATCAATTAATTAAACAAGCTCAAGCTCAAGATAGTCAACTGCCAGAAAAAATACAACATAGTGAAATTTTACCTGAACTTAAAGATGCCAAAGGAGTTTTAATTTACGACATTGAGTCCGATCCTGATGCTCGCCATGACTTTCTTCATGGATTTATTTGTCTTGAGAAAAATAAAAATGGTGATTGGGAAATAGAAAAATCGCAATATCAGCCAATTCTAAATTTAAATAATAATAATCAAAAAATCATATGGAAGAAGATCAAAAAAAAATTAAAATCTTTTCCAAATTGGCCAATACTACATTACGGAGAGACAGAATCTCTCGCTATTTTTCGACTCGCAAAGGAACAAGGAGAAACAGAACAAGAAATCTATAAAATAAAAAATAATTTTATAGATATTCATGCAAGATTAAGAAAAGGATGGATCCTTCCTATAAAAAATTATAGTTTGAAAACAGTAGCAAAATGGCTTAATTTTAAATGGAATCAAGAAAATTTAAATGGTGCAAAAGCTTTACTTTGGTGGCGACAATGGTTGGAATCTTTATCTAAGAAAAAAAGAAAATTAAGTAAGTTAAAATCAATTTTAAAATACAATAAGGAAGATTGTATAGCAACCTGGAAAATCGCCGAATGGATAATCAGAGAAGAACAAACGTAAATCTTTAATTAATCAAATCCAATAGGATCTTTAATTTTAATGACTCCACAAGGTTGAACTAGCTTTAATTCTTTTGATGATATAAATTTTCTTCTTATTAAAGCAAGTCCAATTGACCTAGAGTTAGCAGAATCAATAGCAGAGGTCACAATTCCAACATTTTCTTTTTGATTTTCTGATCCTAGCCACAAAGACTCTCCTTCTATTAATGATTTTTCAAAGCTAACAAATTTTAATTGACATTTTAATTTACCAAGATTTCTTACTTTAGATAATGTTTCTTGACCTAAATAACAACCTTTATCAAAATTGATAAAGTTTATCAGACCAAGTTCGAGAGGATTATTCTTACCATTAATCTCATAAGAACTAGTTGGTATTCCTTGCAAAATCTTCCATTCCTTAATCATTTTTTGATCTGCTATTTTATGATTAGAAAACTTTAAAGGAAGTTCTTGATCATCTAATATCCATTCTACTTTATCTTCTTTCCATGATTTATTAAGACTAATTTCCTGCAATCTCCTGATTTTTTTTGATATAACAATTTTTACTTTATCAGAAGGGAAAATTACATTTTGAAGGCCGTCAATCACTTCCTCCGTATTACCTAATAAAACAAGAAAAGATAAATTATTGTTAATTATTCTGATCTCCAACAAAGCTTTTAGTCTTCCAACTGGAGAGAGCCAACAACTACGAAGATTTTCTCCCTCTTTCAATCCGATAATATCTGCAGTCGTTTGACCATGAAGAAATTTCTTACTATCTATTCCCTCTAAATAAAATAGAGGTAATTTCAACTCCCATAAATAATTACCAACAAAATTCACTTGAAAATTTGATGAAATTTTTTGGAAACTTCGTCAATCAAAAAAAGACTGGTGAAATCCAAGCCTGCATTTTGGATTTCTATCGCACCTCCCTCTTGCCTATCCACAATCGCAATAATTTGTTTAACTTTATAACCTGTCTTTTGTAGTTGAGATGCCGCCTTAAGCGCAGATCCTCCTGTTGTAACTACATCTTCCAAAACTGTCACAACAGATCCTTCGGGAGGGAGAGGACCCTCAAGCCATGCGGCAGTTCCATGCCCTTTTGCCTCTTTTCTAACAATCAAAGCATCTAGTTGCCGACTCGATAGAGTTGCAGCCATAGAAACTGCACTTACCAAAGGATCTCCTCCCAAAGTAATTCCAGCAACTGAGCGAGCCTCTGGCTGAACTTTCTCTAGCATCAAGTTGCCTAAAAGCAAAAGGCCTAATCCACTAAGGCTTACTTGCTTGCAATTCACATAATGATTACTCTTTTTCCCAGATGACAAAGTAAATTCACCATGCTTATAAGCTGAAGACGCAAGAAGCGTAAGCAGCTTTTCTCTAGGGTTGTTGATAGAGTCAAAGGATAGATTCATTAGGAAAGTGACATCTTTGAAGGATTGGCAAGCTTCATTGGATTAGCTTTTAACTATTATTTCTATAAAGGCCTTGAAATTCACCAAAGGCCAATTATTTTAAGTACCCATTCAGAAGGGGGTGTAGCAATCTGGTGAATGCAGCGAACTCATAATTCGCCTTAGGCGAGTTCGATCCTCGCCACCCCCATTTTAAAATCATTGATTCAATTTCTCATATTAGGCATCTTAATTGCCTTACCAGCTTTTTTTGCTGCTGGAGAGCTTGCTGTTCTTAGGATAAGACCAAGTTATGCAGAAAAGCTTGTAAAAGAAAAAAAATCTGGCTCCAATTCACTTCAAAGACTTCAAAGAAGACTTAGAAGAGCTTTAATGGTTACGCAGTTGGGAGTAATGCTTCCTGTAATAGCACTTGGATGGTTGATAAACGATATTGCTCATAGATGGTGG
>CACIYC010000046.1 GCA_902590775.1 uncultured Prochlorococcus sp. | reverse complement strand
TATTACCAAAGAGGTATCGCTGCAGGAGATTTTTATGAAGAACTTTTAGGTGATGATTTTATTTATCCAGATTGGTAATACACCCACTACGACTACATCAGCTATATCCCTCTTGGCACATTGCACTTTGTTTTGTTAATAGGAGTCGCTTTGTTCTTTTACTTATAAATTAAAAGTTACTTCCTAAAGCTACTTTTGTGTGCCATAGGAAATGTTGAAAATGACTGAGGAGATATATCTTCTCTTTGGTGCATATTTCTCCCAAAATTTACATTTCAATGGATTTAATGCAATTTCAATATGAGGAGAACTACTTTAATGAATATATATGTAGGGGACATGGTAATACCTTGCTAATTGCTTTAGGGGAATTAGGTCGCAGCTTTGAATACTTTAGATGCGAGTGGACTTTTTCTAAATTGATCAAGCAAAGATTGACTTTTTGCTGATGAAAATTTTTGAGAATGAATACTTGGCAACTAGCCATAGACCTTTGCGACAATCGGATCTGCTTGTTCGTCTGTAAATACTGGAGTTGTCGCCCATTCCATAAATTCGCCACACTCCGCTGCGAGCTCATTTAAAGCTGTTGGATCGTCAGTTTCTACTATTATCCAGCCTTCTAATGATCTTGGTGCATGATAATGGCCCAGCATATTTGCTCTAGGATACGGAGCTTGTGTGGCTAAGAATTTCTTTGCAGCTTTCTCGAGGTATCCAGTTTTAAATTTCTAGTGCTGAAAGTAAAGCATTGATAAAGTTAGTTTTTAACGATTTAATTAGACTTGGATAAGTAGTATATGTAGTCGCAGTAACTGTATGGTCAATCAAAGAAAATATATTAAATCCCTTTGCTCTTTGATAACTGACCCATGGTTCTATGAACCAATATATGGAGGGATGATGTGGCAATTTCCTAGATCAAAATTAAAAGTTAAAGACTATACAAATGCAGATTTTATTATAATTTCTCACTTTCACCCTGATCACTTCTGCCCGAAATCATTATCACATTTTACTCCTCCCGGAAAACATGTTCTTATACCTGATCTAGAAACAATGAATGATTGTCAGGATTACCTACTTAAAAATGGCTTTAATTGCACTAGAGTTAAAGATAAGCAAACTATTGATCTTGGAAAAGAATTTAGTGTAAGTTTCTATTTAAATGAAAATAAAATAGATTCATCTCAAGTTATAAATTGTAAAAGCATCCAAAAATCAATATACAACATGAATGATTGTTTCCTAAGAACCAATCAATTAGAGGAAATAAAGAATAGGCATGAAATACAACACTCTATGATATTTTTTATGGGAGTAGGACCGTTCCCAGGCTCATTTGATCTACCAGTTGAAGAGAAGCATAAAATAATAAAGAGAAAGGAATCTTCTGACTATTTAAGAGCACTTCAAACTTTAGAGCTACTTAATACAAAAACTTTTACTGCTTACTCAAATGATATGACATGGCTACGGAGGCCAGAATTAGTTTTGATAAATGGTTCACTAAAATCAAAATTTTACAGATTTATAACTGCTAAATCAACTAAGTTAGAACCAATATTCTTAGAATCAGGAGATACTATTAGTATTAAAACTGGAATCAGCAAAATACAAAGTAAGCTAATTAGTACAAAAGAAGAAATTCTATCTGAAGTATCAGTATTAAATAAGTCAAAATCTATAAGCAATCAAATAGAAACCATAGAAAAGAAAGAAGATTCATTTATATTAAACATTGATAAGCTAAAAGAAGATATGAAAAGCCTTCTAAATTTATTTAATAATGACCTGCAAAGTATAAACAAACAAAATATTAAACAGCTATACCCAGATCATTTAGATCAAACAATAATTAATCAATATTATGTAATAAAATTTCTATTACTACCAGAAGAAATTAGTTTTTACTTTATATATGATCATGATAATCATTTAGCAACACTAAAAGAAGATTTCAAAAAAGTAGTACCAGACCTAATTTTAAACCTGCCCTCAAATTTATGGTCATCAGTTCAAAATTCTTTTTATTCAACTGAAGATTTAATGAACTGCAGATTCCTGATACAAAGAGATGGTCCTTTCACAGAAATTGAAAATAGTTTCTGGAATGCCTTCTGTAGACTGTATACATCTACAAAGAAAGGAATTAACGAAATGCAATCAAACTCACTAATAAATAATTAACTGCTATATTTTTTAGAACGGTGATATAATTAGATTTACATTGCATAGATTTTGCTATCTAAATATTTCAAGAAGAGATTTACTCTTTTTGTAAAAGTGATGTTTTATAAAGCCTAGAGGGATTAAGGTCAATAATAGAATATATTTTTGATTTAATTATTTTTCCAGATGTAGTTCTTGGTATTTCTTCAATAACAAATAAGAAATCTGGAAACATATACTTTGATAATAAACCTTTTTTTTCTTGTATAATCACAGATAATATTCTTTTCCTGTAATCCAAGAGGTCTTCTGATTCCGATGAACAATCAGATATCTTAACGCAAAGACAAATTTTTTCTTGCTCGTCAGAGATATTTAAAGATAAAGCATAGCATTCATGAACATACTTAGATTCCCTGAAAATATTTTCGATGGTCCGAGGTGAAATGTTATGGCCACTCTTGACCATCATGTCTTTACTCCTTCCTATAATGACTAAATTATTATTATGGTCAATATAGCCAATATCTCCTGTTTTAAATTCTTTATCAACTATTATGTCTGAGATTTGAAGATCAGAGTTAAACTCACTGATCCGACATTTATAGAATTGAGATACAATTATTTCAAATGCATCTATCTCATTCAAATCATTCCTATTAATAAAGAAATAATTATTTTTTGATTTTATCTTATTTAGT
>CACIYC010000045.1 GCA_902590775.1 uncultured Prochlorococcus sp. | reverse complement strand
CAATTAGAAAGTTGTGCAAGATTTATTCCTGATGGAACAGCTGATCTTTACGCCAAAAGAAATAAATCTGCTAAAGCCGCATAATTAAGAGATGAAAGAACTCTTTTCTTTTGTTCTTGGTCTACTTTTCTTTTGCTGTCCTATTGCAGTTCAAGCAGAGGAGGTTGAGCCAATGCCCCAAGAGGAAATAGCTGAAGCACCTGCACCTGATCCAATGTCGTCAGACGCAATTAGATATTTACAGGGTGAGGACATTTATCAAGGCACTCTTTCTTGGGAAGGCAACAGAGCTTCGACCAAATTTAATTACGACAAGCCAAAGAAAAAATGAGCCAAAAAAGCTCAAAAAGATGCTGAATGGGCTTACAAAAATGCAATGGAAAAGTTCTACTACTCAATGTTGGAAGTTGTTTTTTTAAGGATAAAAAGTTATCTCAGTCCCCAGGGGTTAAAGAAAGTCATAGAGATGGACGAGAAAAGAAACGACAATGAAAACTTGGGCAGTTTTAGCAGAATCTTGGGCAGGAGCAGAAGGTCTAGCCATGGCAAAAATCGCTGATCTTTATGGACTTGAGATCGCTGATTTAGATATATCTAAAATTGAGAACCTTAATGAAAAGACTAATACTCCTAGGTGCGAACCAACTGTTAAATAAGAAGAACATCTAAACATGAAAGAAACTTAAAACCACATCTAACACAAAAATAAGCAAGTGGGATATATACCACGGCAGATATAGCTGATGTACTAATTCGAGTATTAGGAGGATCGGAATATATTAAGCCCCAACTACTGCTAAAGCCCTGTTTAAACAGGGCTTTTTTCTGTGAAATCAAACTTTATGCCACTACCTTCTTAGCAGTGTCTTTAATTGCACCAACAGCCTTCTCAACTGTTTCTTTAACAGGGTTACTGTCAGATGGAGCAAGGGCTTTCAACTCACTCTTAATAGATCTCTCTCTCTCAAGTAGCTGTTGTCTTTGCCTCTCATAAGAATCCTCTAATCTTTTCCGTTGATCAACGACTGAATCAAGTTTCTCTTGATGTTGTTGAACTTTTAATTGGGCCATCTCGCTATCAGAGATGACATAAACAGGACGATAGAAAGAAGGAGCAAGAGAGAAATGAGTAACTGAATACATCACTACGAATGCGAACAACAAATTCACTATGAACCAAATCATTGTTTTCGATGGTGATACAAACCGTAGGAAATCATGCGGTATCTACACCGAACTTCGGTCTCTACGACACCCCCCCCCCGTAAGGACCGAAACAAATGATAAGCAATCACCTATGTATACAGGGAGAAAGAGTCGAGCTGGACGTTAAACGCAGCCAAAGAAAGCTGCTAGGAAGAGAAATCTATTCACTCTACCGATTTTTCTGAAATTAGAGTCATTTAAACATTTAGGGCTAATTCAATGGAGGCATAATAAAGAGTAACTTCAGCATCTCTACTAATGAGTGTCAAGAATATATTCAAGAGATAATTAAGACAATGTTAAAAAGACATATAAATAGGTATAAACCCTCTTGAGCAAATGGTTTAACCGTCATATACAGTCTTATTAATCGACAAGGAGGATTATGAAGTTGGTATCACCTTTCACCATCCTTAACGGCGCAGTAAGTGACGTCTGGAGGATGCACGATTTCAATTACAATTTGCCAGAAGCAGATAAAAATTTTAAGTGGGAAGCAGAATGCCTTCGCAATCCAACAAAAGCCAACTGCAAGTTGTATGAAGTGTAAACAAGATTATTTGTAAATATCTTGGGAACTTACATACAGAGGCTCTCCATGCTCTTTCAGGGCAAACACTAACAACCGATGCACCTATAGATCACGAGGGAGAAAGTGAAAGTTTCGCACCCACTGATTTAGTCGCAACTGCGTTGGGAACGTGTTTTCTGACAGTTATGGGTATTGCAGCTAAAAGAGAAGGTTGGGATATAGGAGAGATAACAGCAGAGGTTAATAAAAAGATGACTCTAAAAGGACCCAGGGCAATTGAATCTATTTCTATTCAACTTTTCATGCCTATTGATTTATCGATAGAGAAGTTAAAAGTTCTTCAGGAAGCAACTGAAGATTGCCCGGTAATAAGAAGCCTGAAAAGCTCATTAAAGATCACAGTCCATTGGATCACTAATAAAAGGAGGTATTAAAATGCATCTTGAATTCACCCCTATTCAAATTTTCAGAGAAACACCTCAGGTTACTTTCTTCGATGCAGGAGTAAGAGCATCGAATGGTTGCGATGTCGTTATGCATCGTGGAAGTGCGACATCTCCTCCTAATGACGAGGAATTTGAACAGTATTATGTACACCAGTTTCAAGTTGATCATAACTTAGTTATCGAAGGCAAAAGAACATTCACTTTGCTAAATCCTTCATGGGATGAACCTCATCATGTGATTTTTCTAAGGCGAGAGATGGGAGCACTGCAAATTCCTATAGGGACTTATCACAGATCAGTTTCAGGGAAAGAAGGAAGTATTGTTATTAATCAATCAATAAGAAAACAGGGCTTTGACCCAAACAAAGAGTTTATTCCTGTAAGCCTGCGAGAAAGAAAAGATTTGACAGAGGCAAAAGCTACAGAACCTATTTTTTGGATATACGAAAACAAGAGAATAAAAAGATTCGAACTTCTGACTACTTCTCAAACAAACCCTTTTACTATTTAGAATCTTTTCTTTTAAGTTCTTCAACCATTTTCTTCAATTCCGCCTGAATTTCTGTTTTCTCTGCTCTTTTTTTCAAAGAATTGGATTGGCCATGACAGCCAGCCATAGCTATCAACTCAATTGAAGGATTTGTATTATCCCGAAAACTTTCCATCTGCATAATGGCTTCTGATCTTGGTGCAACAAGACCAAAAGGGATAGCAGTAACTATCACAATAGAAAGGGGAGGTATCTTCATCTATGTATAGAAAATCACTTTCCTAAAATAAAGAATTGCATGTAGGAAAAGTAGGTTTTCTAGTAAATCAAAATGAACAAGAATTGAAAAGGATTATTGAGCGTTAAGAATCCCTTGATATAACTAAATTACCC
>CACIYC010000044.1 GCA_902590775.1 uncultured Prochlorococcus sp. | reverse complement strand
AATATTTCTGCATGTGTTTTTTCTGCAAGCTTAAAACCACTTTGCTCAATTAAAATTTTTGATAATTCATAATCTTCTCTTGCCTCATCTAATTCTATAAGTATGCTTTTTAGACTCTTATTTTTTAGAAGTTCTTTGCCACCAATAAGAATTAAGTGTTCGTTACCATCCACATCAATCTTTAAATGATTAGGTATGGCAGGTAAGCTATGTACGAATGAATCAAGACTTATACCAAATACCCCCTGAGAGTGAACAGGAGTATATTCCTCACCCTTGTGATCCAATAAATTATCAAAAGAATTAAGAGCACCTCCCCAACTGTAAGAGGAGATATTAAATTTAGAAAATTTACTTTTATCATGAATTGCAATGCTATAAGGAGTTATTAATTTTCCATAATTATTTAGCCTGATATTAAGATTTAACAATGCATAATTAAGAGCATCTGGCTCTATAGCAGTAACATTTATCCCATTATATGCAGCATATAATGAATAAATTCCTATGTTTGCTCCTATATCTAGTAAATGATCTGCAGGACTAAATCTTCTTATCCAATTAAGTGTTTCAGGTTCTTTTTTCTCGAAACTAGAAGCTCTAAATCGTACTATTTCCCCATAGTCAAGGACTTTAAAAATTTCTTTTCCAGATTCTTTAACAGCTAAATTTGACTTAAGCCTTGCATCCCACAGGAAATTAAAAGTATTAAAAGAAAATCTATAAATAGGTCTTAAAATATATTTAAAACTACGAATAAAATAACGACTATTCAACTCTATCCAATATCATAATAAATACATATTAGCCTAGACGAAATAGTTTGCTAGGCCGTGTAAACTAAATAGCTTTTGCTGTTATAAAGATATAATGGTAGGTGTAGGAGAGGCTATTTATCTTGAATATTGATAGGCCTTATTGCTTTTTACTTATAACAATCGTCCTGCCACAAAAAGTTTGAATTAGTATTTCGTGAGAGCATGTATTGTTAAGATGTGAACTACCCTAACTCATCAGAAAGCAGTAAGTTTTAAATATGGTCATTAGACAAAAGTTATAGTTAAATTAGGTGATGGCAAATTCTTTTTCTTGCTAAATTATATATTTTGCTAAGTAATTTTTTTCAATAGTATCATTAGATTATTTCTCTTTCGTACAGTTTTCTGTACGGTATGTAGTATCTTTTTGAAACCATGAGATTCAAAGTAGTTTGTTAGGAATGCCGAAGAGAAGTACCAAAGATGGGAGGGCTCACTGAATCTTGGATGCTCTAGAGGTAGTTCAGTAAAGTCACTTATATCTGGTACTTCAATATAAACATATCCATCCTTTCTAGTTGAATTGTTTAAATCAATTAAAAACTTTTTAAGATCTACTACGTGTTCAAGAACTTGACAGCAAGTTACTAGTTCAAAGATTTTGTCTTTAAAAGGTTTGCCTTTGAAATAATCATTCTTAACTTTTGCTCTAGTTCTTCTTGATGCAAGGTCTGCAAAATTTGAAGTAGGTTCTATTCCAAACAAGAATGCATTTTTGTAAATCTTTCCGAGTGTGTGAAGTAGAACTCCTCCGCCACATCCAATGTCAAGAATTGTAGTTGGTTCCCATTCATCTTTTAATTCTTGTTTTAACCAATTAGTTTTATGATAATTTTCACTATTTTCAGTGTCATAGTTTGTTATACGGTCAAAATATTCATCGGGTGTTTCATTCCTAAAGCTTTCTGAACGATAATTATCATACATATACTTAATTTGCTTATCATTAAGTCTTGGCATTGCAAAACAGACTTTGCAATTATTGCAATCATGCCAGCTTCTTGTAATATTCTTAAGTTCAGGAACAAGAAAATTTTCACTACTAGTTGGAATAATATTTCTCAAAGTTGTATCAAAACTAGCGCAATATGGGCACTGACTTTTTGTTTTATTCATTCTACATATATTAAACTATGCAAGGTCCTTTGCGCAGCAATACAGCAGCAATGTTGTTTTAGAAGCAGGAAATTCCATGTATGAAACTTTCATCTAGGCAACCATGCTCCCAAGATGGTTGTTCTAGTATTAATAGCTTCTTCTCTAGGTTTGGGGATAAATGGATCAATAGGTGTTTTGGATTTCTTTTGTACAATCTTGGAAGCGACATCAACGAACATTGCGTGGATATATCAGAAATTGTTCAGCGATCTGCAATATGAAGAGTAAACATCTATAACAAGGTGAATGATCTTTATTCCCAAAACAAATTCCTATTGGTTGAAATATGATTTACTGCCTTGAGGAAGATACCTAAAATTGGATGAAGTAGTAATTAGATATAAATAGGGTTTCACCCCCCTATGCCTTTTGGTTTAAATGGATAACTTGTAGTGCCTAATGCAATAAAATTGAGGCTAAAAAAGGTGGCAAGGTATATGCTATAGTTCTTTGCCTTGCGTGGTATGGTATAAAATTATTGGCAGTGTAACTATGAGATGTCTTTCACTGACAGTGATTTCAGAAGAATGAAAGAACAGTTAAAAAGATATAATGTTCCTGCAGGTGATTCCCTAAAGGCATCTGGCAAATATTTCAATGCAGAAATAGCAAGTGAAGTTCATTCAATTAACTATCAGAAATTATTGGACATAGATTCTGATAATGAACTGCCTAGTATTAGTGATTTAGGGTTTATAGTACTAAAGAAAGTTATAAGCAAAGAGACAGTTTCTGAATTAAGAGATACGTATTTTAATTTGTTTTCAAATGGCGAGTATAAGAAAGAGGATGATAATTGGATTCATATTAAAAATCATGTTGATCCGCATGGATGCAATAATCACCCTGCTAAGAATTTTGTAGAAACAGATGCATTTAATAAATTAGCAAAATCAGAGAGAATTTTTAATATTGCAAATAAGATTTTAAGAGCAAATTCTTCAGTACTATCTCCAAGGATGATAGTAAGAAGTTTTTCTATTCTTTCTAAGAGGTGTACATATGCCCATCGAGACAAAGAATATTTTAAGACCATCAATCCTTTTAATGTTGCCACATGTTGGATACCACTTGGACCCGCAGATGAAAAGCATGGGCAACTAATTTACTTGGCAGATTCTCATAAAAAAGAGAATCAAATAGATGATCTTGTTACTGATGAAAGAATTATCTCAAAAGACTTGGCAAAATTAGCCGATAATCTACATACGACTTGGTTGCGCCCTATAATTGAAGAAGGCGATATAATTTTTCATTGTCTTAAGAACATTCATGCTTCTTTCGATAGCAGTTCATACACACCTCGCTTATCTATAGATTTAAGATTTGCTGCTAGAGAAGATGATTTAGATGTTAGTTGGAGTAATTCATGGAGAGGAGACGATGGACTTTAAATTATTAGACTTTAGTCCATCTATTTTAGATCAAATAAATACTGAATTACATAAAGTTGTATCTAGTGGTTATTGGTCAACAGGCCCCTATGTTAATAAATTGGAGAAACAATTTAATTCAATTTATGGCATGAATGCAGTGGCCTGTTCAAG
>CACIYC010000043.1 GCA_902590775.1 uncultured Prochlorococcus sp. | reverse complement strand
TAGCAAAATAATTTATTGATTTAAATTCCAAAAATCAATTTCTTTTCCATCTATATATACTATTGGATTCTTGGTTACAAAATCTATATGTGAATTTGCTGTGTTATTACCTCCAATTGTTGAATTTGAACCTACACCAACATGAAATGTTTTGTAGGTTCCTTCATCTTCTAGCATTCGACCGCAAAGTTGGGCATGCGGATTAAAACCAAAACCTAGTTCACCAATTATTGATGAGCTTTTATCTTTTGCAATCAACTCATTTAATATCTGATAATCACCTTTTTTTAATATATTAATCGAACAAGCACCATCCTCTACCCTAATATCAACATTTTTATTTAATTTACCTATATTTCTAAAAGGTATACTTCCATCTACTTTTATTATTCCATTAGTCTTTCTTTCTATTGGCGCAATATTAACTTCAATATCTGGAGGGCTTCCCAAGTCTCCAGGGTGTCTAATGCATCCTGGAGCTGAATTTGCTTTTCTACCTTCAACAAGAAATTCAATATCAGTACCTTTTTGAGTAACTATCTGGATATTTTTAGCTTCATCTAATATTGATTTAACCTGGTCACATAAATCTGCAAGTTTAATAAAATCAGCTTTGAAAGCTTCACTTTTGAGAACTGCTTCTGAATAATTAGGAAGACTTAGAAAAGAAGCTCCAACTTTTGTTGATTCTAATCTCGCCTTTGTATGACACAATGAACCTTGTGTCAAGCAAATAATATAATTACTTCTAGACATTATTTCTGCAGTTTTATTAGTAGGTTCTTTTCCATGAGTATAATTTTTCTGTTCTTTCTGTAAGAATATATTATTATTAGCATTTTTATTATGAATAATTTTATATAAATCTAGTGCTATCTTTTCAGTTGTAACGTCAAAGATAATTAAAATATTTGAGTCTTTTGGACACTGCAAGCAATTATTATAAATTTTTTCCAACCCTTCTTTATAGTTAATATTCATGATTTAGAAATATTTTAGCTTTTTCCTACTTTATCGTTCAATTGGATTAATTAGTAGCTAACAAGTTAAATTTTAATAGACCTTGCAATAATCTCTAACTTTTATAAGGCTATTCTTTAAGTCTGATTTAAGATTTTCAACAATTAAATCCCTTTGATCTGTTAAATAAGCTTGTTCACAAACTGTTTTAAAGGTACTCCAACCTAGCTCCTGAATACAATAATGCCAAATTATTTCTTTATGATGTATATAAGAAATAGCTTTATTTATCTTTTCAGGATCTTCCATTTCCCAATTTGGAATAGCTACTACACCAGTACTATCACAAACAACTGGTGAATCTTTGAATTTATAGTTTAATTCATGTTTTATTTCTGAAGGAAATGGTGCGGCTGGAATATTTCTGCATCCTATTGGAGAATATCCAAAAGTCCATATTGCAAAATTCGATTCTATAAGTTCAGCTTTATCTCTAAGGTATCCATTAACTACTAAACCAGCCACTTTTCTTTCAGTAAAAAGAAAATTGCAGGTATGATAACCCATCAAAGCTATCTCATTAAAGTTATGGGTGAATACTACGCATATGGAATTTTTTGGAACGTTCTCCAGTTGACTAAGAAGTTCGTAATTAGAGCAATTTGCAGAATAAACAGGGTGGATTACGCCACACCTAGAAAAATTATCTGATATTGGTCTAAGCCCGGGCAAAACACCTGTTTTATCTAAAGCATCTGCTAATTGCGTACTTGTGATTCCTAACTTCTGTATTAATTCTATAGTAGAAGAATTATTTTGGTTCATTTACTGAAGATTTTCTAGTCAAATATTTTAATATTATATATTCAACCTCCTTCTTTAGAAAATAAGATAGAAAGATTTAATAAGTTTACATAGCTTGGGGTAATTATCATTAACTGCTGATTTGTAATTAAGGGCATTCCTTCTTAGGTAAAATAAATAAGTGGGATTATTTCATCAGAAGGCTAAAGCTACTTATAGTGTTTTATTTTATTTATATCAGGAACTTCATTATCATTTCCAGCCCTAGTTAAAGACCAAACTGATTCTTTCAGTAGATCAGTTGCTATATCTTTTTGATCTTTAATATTCATTGTTTTTATAAATCCTCTACCGATATCAATTTTTTGACATACACCTTCTGCTATTGCTTTGTAATCAAAAAACTTCATATCTATTTCGGTAGATTTATGCAAGTATCTAACATAGATTGTTGAATCTCGGTTAACAATATCATTACCTATCCTTATCTTACCATTAAAATTTTTAAAGAATCTATATGGTACTGAATTCAATTTTTCAACATAATGAATAAAAGTTGAGGAGGCGTCAAAATTAAAATTGCAGATTTTAGCTTCCTTATTTAGAAGCCTACCAAAAATCCCATCATCTGAATATGCATTTATTGGCATATCTCTAGTAAGTTCTTTAGCATATTTACCTTTTGCTATTACAGAAATAGATGGATCTAATGATCTTATTGCTCCATCCTTTTTTCTTAATGTTTCTGACAAGGCACCTCCTATTCCTTTTGATTCTTTAGGGTCATAAATTTCAGATTTACAGAAAGAGTATGTATAACTTGGTAACACTAGAGTTCCAGAATCTCCTAAAACATAAAATATTGCTGACAAGATAAGTTCTGCAGCGTTTCTAAATTCTAAATTCTCCAGACATGGCTTACCAAAAAAGCCAATACTACTATGACCAAAAAGTATATCTCCACTTTTGATGCCTGAACTATAAAGAGCATCTATGAAATTATGATAAGTATAATGATATTTACTTGCTTGACTCTTCATAAATAATTTCGGTTAAACCCTTTACAGTAAAGATTCTCTCATCCTCAAAATGAGTATGGCCTAAGCTTATATTAAACTCAGATTCTATATCAGAAATCAATTCCATCATATTCATAGAATCAACAAAACCAAGCTCGACTATACTACCTTCCATATTATTTAAAATATCCTCAGTACTTAACAGATTATTTGTAGATTTAAACCAATTAACTACCCAATTTGTAATTACTTCATTAGTCATTAATCTATTCTCTTTACTGTTTCTTTTCATTTTTCATATATTTATTGTAATTAAGAATTGAATAATTGAATCTTTTAAAAAATAGCAGTTGTTCTAACCAATGCAAGTTTTTCTTGTATAGCGATCTGAAGATTTGTAATTAACTGTACTTTCATCCCCATTCTTCTTAAATCCATCACTTCAAAATCTTGAATTAACACTGCACACCCACCTCCTTTTATTGTTCATGCTCTTGTGCAGCTTTATTGAGCAATCTCAACACACCATAAAACCTTAACCGCTCTCGCTCCATTCATTGACTTCAACATTGAAATAGCTCCCAAAAGACTTCATTCATTTTTTGCTTTAGTTACTCTACCTATACAAATAATCTCTTTTAAGAGCCAATAGTTCCAAAGCATGAGGGCTTGAATTTGGTTATGTCTATTAAAGTCAGTCATATATTTGATAGGAACATGTCAGTGGAACTTGCCATAGGCTTCATTCAATAAATTTTTTACTATTAATTTTTTTTTTCAAAAAGCAAATCCTAATATTTAAATCTTTTTAAAACCGGTCAAACCCCAAAACTCGACTCGTTGATTTGGTAGCAGTTAA
>CACIYC010000042.1 GCA_902590775.1 uncultured Prochlorococcus sp. | reverse complement strand
CAGAAATCTTGAATCTATTCAAGCACCCTTCTCAAATTAAAAATGGATCGTCAATCAAAGATCCATCAAATGAAAACGAAACAATTAATCCAAAGTAAAAATCTTTCTATAATATGCTTTGCACAAACAAAAACTATGCCAAATAAACTAGTGAAGGGGATTAAAAAATATAACCTGTTTTTAAACTGGGCAAAAGGAAATATAAATTCATCAATTATATACAAAAGAGAAATGCACCTTTAATTAAATTACAAAAAACAGCTCTCAAGACTTTTTTAGGAGGTTATACAAAAAAAAGCCAGAAAGTAAAAAAACTTTCTGGCAAGTAAAACTTTAATAAGAAGTGACTAATCGTTTAATTAATCTTCGCCTTCTGGAACTAATCGGAATCCTTTGCGACCCATTTTGATTTCAAAATTGTCGCCAGGCTTTAGATCTAAAAGAGCTGTGTAAGCTTTACCAATTAAAAGATTTCCGTTGCCTTGAACAGTGGCAACATAGCTAAGCTTTCTTCCACCTTTTCCAATTCCACCTGCGCTTTCAGAAGCAAGATTTACTCCTTTAGCTTCAAGCAGAGCTTCATAAAAAGCTGTGAAGTTTAGACGTTCGCCGCCTCCTTTTTTTGTGGAGACATAACCACACGCCTTAACAAGATCAGACTTTGAGACATCACCCAAGTCCTTGACCTTGCTTAACAATTCCTTACCCGTAAGCATGAAAAATAATTGTACATACTTTTGCATACTAACTTATAAATAAGCATGAGCCAATATTTAAAGAATATTTATATTATTCTTCGCAAATAAAGAACCAAAAAAAAATAGGTTTGCTTTTTCATTTAATCACTAGCACAAAAGCTCCTAATCTGGACTCAACGAAGGATCATATCCTTGAAAAGAATAGGGAGAAAAAAATGAGACTGGCTTCTCTCAATGTTAGATAGGCTACTAGGCTTCATTTAAAGAAGATTTTCCTGCCAAGTATATGCTGCTCTTGTGCAAAACTAATAATTTTTAATCTTAGTACGAGCTCGAAAGAGCCAGTTAATGGTCAAAATAAAAAGAAAGAAAAGTCCTCAAATCTCTAGGATATCTCGAATATATCATCATTAATTGTTTGGCATACATCAAGCTAATCAAATTGATCAAATGCTTCTATAGGAATCAATGACAGGCATATAGAGTTTTCTAGCAAGTTAAAAAAACATAAATGGATTCAACGTTTTTTCCTTTGACATATATAAAGGATGACATGGATGGCCATCTTTTGTTAAGCCAATTACAAAAGGCTTTTTAGAACTATGCTTTTTAATTTCACTTAAGACTATTTGATTCCTGCTCATTAATTTTCCATTCACTCCCCATCCAAGCCATAAGTCACAAGATTCTTTTGAAGCCCAATGACTGATATTTCGATTGATTTCAAAATCATTTTTAAATCCAATTGGATCTTTAAAAGTTTTTAAGAAATTTGGTTTTTTTGAAATTCTCGCAAATAAATTAATAACAGTAATTGATCCATATCCCCATAAGTCAGCAAACCCAACCAGCCTATCTAAAGTACGATCGTTATGACAAGAATCAGCAAATGAAGGATTTAAACCAATGAAAATCAATTCTTTTTCTGAATGATTCAAACTTCGAGACAGTCTCCATCTATATTTTCCGCAATGGCTGAATGACGCATTTCCTATCATTAATAAAGCATGTCATTAAGCTGAAAGCATTTAGTACAAAGGCTTGATAACTTAATATGATTAAAGAGAAAAAAGCATGGTAGCTATCAAAACCAAATAAATGGTAGAAATTTACTAAATATAATTACCAATGGATAAGACCTTTGCCAAAGTTTTACTACTTTATTTGCTTATTAGCAGTCAAAATAACAAGTAATAATAAAGGCGATAAGGCTGCTAAAGGGACAGCAATATCCATTGCTAAACTATGTTCCATATAAAAAAGTAATATTATTCGTTTTTAGCAAATTAGTCTTCCAAAGAAATCAGTAATTGCTACTAAGGACATATCTTGTCTAAAAATTCTAAAATGATGAGAAACAACTCTAATAAGGCAATGCGCTGCTTGTTCATATTTTAAAAAATCAATCTATTTTCAATGCAAAAAATCTTTTGCATTGATCTATTGTTACGAAGATAGATTTTCCTGTTTAATCAAAACATCTTATTTTTTAGGCTAAGGAATAGGCAGGTCAGAACTTAGTAAAATTCATATTAGGCAAATGATCTTAAATCTGCGATAAAATCACTGCTATTAGCAAGGTCCAAAGGCAGTAAGTTCAAATAGGCAAAAAACCTTACTATCGCTAGGCTTCTTTCTTAAACTATTTCCAAATCTTAACCTGGATTAATTCACGAAGCTTAGACGCTTCGAAATTAAGACCTAAACAAACTTTAATTCACCTTCACTCTGCTAGGACTACTTTCTCTAATTATGGCCATTAGGAAAGAATCTTTGAATTATTAGTGTAAAGTTTTAATTTTCCAGAATAGGCCTTCCAGAAGATAATTAAATATATATTAAACTGACTAGAAATAGTATTTTTGCTCAGTTTTGAAAAAATAAAAAAAGATATTATTAAGTTAACTGAACTCAAGCAATGAATGAAGCCTCAATTCAAATGTATGATATAGGTATTATTTTATTTTCCTTTTTAGCTGGAATCATAATTTATGCACTAATAAAAAGAGTAAATTTCAAATATATTTTTGAGATTTTCTCAAAATGATTATATAGAGAAGATTATTGAGGAAAGTTATTATGATCCTAATAAGTTTAACTTTAACTTTAACTAATTTTATTTATTCTGGTTATTTATTTATTCCTAATTTCAAGATAAATAAAATATTACTATGATTTTTATTTTTTTTATAATGCTTAACAAATTACTTTTCCTATGAAAACTTTATTGTGCTGTAAGCGCTAAAAAAACAAAGAAGATAGTTTCAAAAATTACGTAATAGATGTTCGCTTTAGAATTTACCTGGAACAATTTCTTTAAGCTCACCTGACTGAACTTCCCTCAGCAATCCTTTAACAACTCCCCACATTGGGATCCCAGTAGTAATGGCTAAAGTTAATGAGGCTATCAATGATTTAAAAGGAGAGAAGGTATATGTTTCCAAAACGCCAGTAAACATAATTGTCAGCCCTATTAATGAAGAGACATAACTTGAAATTGACAGAAAGCCTTCTAATGGAAAAGGCGATATTTTCTCTTTATTCCATTTTTGAATTTTAACTTGAATCACATAAACAAAAACAAATAAGAAAAAAGCAAGAAGGGAGCCACCAATCCAAGCAATAGTTTTAGAATCAATCATTTTATTAAAATTAAAATTTAGTTAGAGAACTATTAAAAGAGAATTAAGTTATTGTTTCATATTTTGATCACATGATGCATTAAGAAGTTAGGCCTCTAGCAAAAAAGACCTTATCTATACAACAAGTTTTAAGTCTAAATTGCAATAATTTTCAATCAATAGAGCTAAGCCATAGAAACTATTGTTATCTTACCTATATGAATGGTATAAAGCATGACACTACTTTGCCTAATCGCCTTAGTTTACCTACTCTTTGCGTATCAAAACTATTTAAATAATCAAGCTAATAAGGATCAAGCAGATCAGGAGGAACTCGAGCTACCCGTACAAGAACCTGAAGAAAACATAAAGCAAGCAAACGATGAGAATGAAGAGGTCTTCATTAATTCAACTAATCAATCTGTCGCAGAAGTTAATTCCATAACGAATGAAGAAATTAATGAAGATCCGTTTTTATCAC
>CACIYC010000041.1 GCA_902590775.1 uncultured Prochlorococcus sp. | reverse complement strand
CGAATGAAGTTCGAATAAAGTTTAGTTTGAGTTATTTAGCTATCTTCTTTTATTTTCTTTGAAAGAGCTTGTTGTTTGCTTTAGTTACATCTCTTGTAACCATAAGAATAAGAACAGTTCTCAGTCTTGCTACCCCAACCAGTTCCTGTTCTTGTTGTACCTCCGCCCATTCTAGATCTTTTAATTGAAGTACCCCATTGCCCATTTCTGTTGCCAGAACATCTTTCTACACCATTTCTATAAGAACATGTAACGCCTGCTTCGGCTCCAGCGGTCATAGTGATTATTGAACTAAAGGAAAGAACCGCGGCAACACAAATAGTTCTTAATTTCATTGATTTAGCTTTTTGACTTCTTGCCAATTTAATTCAGCTGGAAAGGAAAAACATCTATACAATTGCTTAGTTTTTCTTTAACTAAATATTTGCTAACCCTAGGTTCAAAAAGTTCGAACAAGGTTCGAACAGTATTTTCCTAATCCTTCAGATCCCTTCCTGCAACTGATTGCGCGCTTTTCATTAGCCACTTCGGGAAGCCAGTCATATCAAGGGATCTCCAGGAATTGTAGTGTGTGAATAATGTGTGAATGAGATAGCTACTGAATTCTTATAAGATTAGATGGCAAGTCAGAAAGCTTTAAATATTTTAAGTTTGATAGCTCATAAAAGATATCCTTTTTATTAATACTCGCCTAATTTTTAATCAGACAGTCTTAGAAGCTTTTAGATGAATAAGTGGTTCAAATTTATTTTTTTAGCTGTTTTTCTTTTTTTCATTCAATTGAATCCGACCCCTGCGAATGCGTGCGTTGAAGGTTTGTCTTGGGGGATGGATCTTTCTAGCGTAGAGAAACATTTAGGTGTGTCGTTGCACCCTGTCTCGGAAGGAGAAAGTAAAGATCTTTTTGAAGTTAGAGATTTCCAGATGAGTGGCCTACCTGTAAATAGACTTCGTGTTCGTGTCGAGGATAATCATGGATTAAAACAACTTGCTTATGAAATGAATTATGAAAACATGACAGAAGTATTAGCTGGTTTAAGACATCGATTTGGTCCTCCAGTTGGGACAAGTGTTGATATTGATGGAAGATCCCCTCAGCAACAATGGATTTGGCATACAGGAGAAGATGTTATTACAGCAGTTAAGAACGAAGATAGTCCTTTTTTACTTTCTTATCGACCATCACTTTTAGATCCTTCTTTCCTTTGAAAATGTGTGAACAGTGTGTGAACGGATTTCTTAAATTTCTTCTAAACCCTGTCCACCACTTAAGGCACTGTTTTCATTAGCCAGTAGTTAGGTTCCTGTTGTGCCATGGGATCTCAGCGATATTGCAATGTGTGGATGGTGTGTGGATGACTTAACATTCTCACCCTCATTTCTTTATTCTATTTCAATCACGTTTTGATTACTAATAACTAAAACTATTAGCGAAAAGTAGTCAATCATTTTCAATCTGACCTCTAACTCGTCTTTCTTCTTGTATGTAGAGCTTGATCTTCTTGAATTCATCTGCAAATTGACCAACAATTTCAGGATTGTCATCGGAAGTGAAATTCTCTTTGTTTTTGGTAGCTGCTGAGAAAGTGAAGTTGAAAGATCCGTGCCAAACTCGTTTACCATCAATAATGCAAAATTTTTGATGATGAATTCCTTTAGTCTTTGGATACCACCAAAGAATTGAAGGTATTTTGTTCCAAAACCTAGTTTGCAATTCTTCCCTTCTATTCTTTTCGTCTTCTTGAAGAATAAGTTCAACAGATAAGCCTTCCTGGTACTTCTCCAATACCTTGGTTGCAATTTTGTAATCGGTAAAGAGGTACATGCAAATCCATATCACTTGCTTGGCATTTCCTAAATCAGTCAGAATCTGTTCTCTTATATTTTCGAAATAGGGACTTGCAAGAGTTACCTCTCCTCCTTGGGACTTATGTCGTAAAGAACGAGCAATCTGTTTGCAGTGTTCTAATTTGGCAATTTCTTCTTCACTCAGTTCGTATTGCTTTGAACAATCTAGTAGTTCAAGTAAGAATTTTGAGACAACAAGATTAGGCCAAGTAGTACAGAACTTAGTTATCCGAACATACTTACTGCCTACGCTTTCCTTAACTAAAGCTGGATCTAATTCATACTTTTCTAATTGGTATTGTTCAAACATTATGTTGAGATCTCCATGGGATAGAAACCAGTTACGAGGTCTCATAAAGTCCGCCAATTTATGTATCTCCTGCAGACTTATATCAGCCATTTAAGTTGTCCTTCCAATTTTTGCTTTTAACATTGTGTTAATTGAGAATTTCTTTCAATCTGGAATCAGTTTATTTTAGCTAGATCTTATGTTTGATTTGTTTCTCTATATTTTTTTAGGCATTAAAGTAAGTAAGAGAAAGCTTGAGTGAATCTCGAGGGTTTGCTGAAAACCTATTGAACGATGACTAGCCATTGCTTTTTTAATTGATATGCGCCGTTTCTTACTCCTATTGCTGTTGTCAGGTTCTAGTGCCTTGGCCTTGGATGGCGGCCCACGAGTTGAAGCTTGTGACTATCGCCTCTTCAGTGAAGGCCGTCAAAAAAATGATGTTTGTCTAACTAACTCCTTTATCAATATGGGAATAAGAAGTTTTTCATTTGAGCCAATCAGATCTAACAAGATTTTCAGGTTTTCTACTAACTTTCTCTCATTAGAACCCCTACCCAGTCGTATAGGTCCTATCAATACTGGAGATGGAAGACCCCTATTCCATAATGCAAAGGTCTACTCAGATGGAAAATTGATTTGGGAAGGGACTTACAAGAAGTTTTCCAAAGGTGTTGAGGCTCAATGTCGTCCAGCCTCCTATGGGGCAACCAAGTACCTTTTAGAAAATGGTGATTATTTGTGCGTCTGGGATAAAAATTAGTCATTCGCCACTTACTACTACCTCAATAAACTCAAATCATGCCTATCAATAAACCCATTCCTGATTCTGTTATTCGCTTTTGGAAAAAGCAGTTTCAAAAGATCAGAGAAATAATTGTTAGATCTCCTAATAGATAAATACAGATCGCAACTGACAGAAAAACTCCTCAATTACCAATAAGAATCCTCTGTTGAGAAAACTAGTAACGGCAACAGATCTGAGTTTTAGAATTTTTTCTATCCACACAATATTCAAAACCTATCCACACAATGCTCAGGCATGGAGTGATGGCAAGGTGGTGCGTGTTTCTTTAAAGAGTATTCAGTATTCATGACTATCTCTAGGTTGCTATAGGAGAGCAAAAAGAAGGGTGTATGGGGGAACTCTCGTTCTTTCACTAGTCGTTATGTCTGCTTAGAAATTTCTATTAATTCCGGATCAGCTTTTCATTCATTAGCGACAAATTCCAGCGCCAAACCATCTTCTTTCACCGCTGCCAGGGCAACTTCCCGATTAGCTTTAAACTCATCATAGGCAAAGTAGAGTGCACAACCATCTTCTTTAACAGCTGCTAGGACAACTTCCCGATCAGCTTTTAATTCATCAGAGGCAGATCCGAGTGCAAAACCATCTTCTTTAACAGCTGCCAGGACAACTTCCCGATCAGCTTTCAATTCATCAGAGGCATATTTCAGTGTCTCAAAACTACTTAAGGAAAGATCCATTTTCCAGAGACTTTTTTTTAGTTTAGAGGGAGATTTGGCTGGATAACCACCTCTTTTAACAGCTGCTAGGACGACTTCCCGATCAGCTTTTAATTCATCAGCGGCAAATTCAAGTGCTAGTCCATGTGCTTTAACAGCTGCCAGTAGAATTTCCCGATCAGCTTTTAAATCATCAGAGGCATATTCAAGGGCTATACCACTTGACTTAACAGCTGCCAGGACAATTTCCCGATCAGCTTTTAAATCATCAGCGACAAATTCAAGTGCCTTCCCACTTCTCTTCCTATAT
>CACIYC010000040.1 GCA_902590775.1 uncultured Prochlorococcus sp. | reverse complement strand
GAAAGACCAAGCTTAGGCTTAATGGTACAGCCAAGGAGAGGACGACCATACTTATTCAAGCGGTCACGTTCTACAACGATTCCTTGAGGTGGACCTCCACAAGTTTTAATGAAGGCCATTGGGAAGCGGATATCTTCTAAACGCAAATGGCGTAAAGCTTTAAATCCAAAAACATTACCAACCAATGAAGTCAGAACGTTTGTGATTGATCCTTCTTCAAATAGATCTAGTGGATATGCAATAAATGCATAAAAAGATTCCTTGTCTCCAGGGACATCTTCAATTCGATAGCAACGGCCCTTGTAAAACTCAAGGTCAGTTAATAATTCTGACCAAACAGTTGACCAAGTACCAGTTGATGATTCAGCAGCTACAGCAGCAGCTACTTCCTCTCTTGGAACTCCTTCTTGGCCTGTGCATTTAAAACAGGCTAAAAGGTCTGTATCTAGGGGGACATAATCGGGAGTCCAGTAGGTGTCTCTGTACTCCTTAACCCCAGCATCATACTTCTTACTCATGGGATAACTCCTTTAGGTCGATATATAGAAATGAAATCTCGCTTTTGTTAAGAAAAGCGAATTAGACTTCAGTCCTTTTGACCAAGAAAGTTGCCGTTACCCAATGCAGGCTCAACTTCTCTATGAGGGCGAGCAATGATGTGAGCAGCAACCAGTCCGTCACCTACACGTTCACACGCATCAGCGCCAGCACGAACAGCAGCGTTAACTGCACCGGTTTCTCCACGAACTAAAACTGTTACATAACCGCCACCAACAAATTCACGACCTATTAGGCGCACTTCAGCAGCCTTGGTCATTGCGTCAGCAGCTTCAATAGCTGGTACAAGGCCGCGGGTCTCGATCATGCCGAGTGCGATGCCCATAGTTTCGTTAGCCATATGCCTTGCGAAAAATAAAGGAATGGAATGTTCATACAGGAGAATGACTTCTTACATACGTTTACGTCAAGGGTTTTTCATCAAAAACCCGATCACCTTCTCTGCTCTCATTCATAAGGCAAACTTATCACCCTTGCTACAACTGATATGCAAAGCTTCAGTAAATTCTGTTAGCACCCGAAGACAAACAATTGATTTATTAACCGCTTATGTTTATTTTCTCCCAGAGACAGGTTCCCTAGTCTTTGCTAAGGGATGGAATGTTCAACCTAATCCTGTCTCAAAATAATTAATCAGTTACGCTATATCGATAGCAATACCTTCCCAATAAGGTCATTTTTATTTTGAACAGGCCTCTTCTAACTATTGCTAGTGGAAATCCTAAAAAAGTTGCAGAGATAGAGGCAATGTTAGGGCCCCTACCCCTTCAGGTTCAGAGACAGCCTGATAATTTTGAAGTTGAAGAAACTGGCTCAACATATATAGAGAATGCCATTCTCAAAGCCAAAGCAGCAGCAGATCTAACTAATACCTGGACGATCGCAGATGACTCTGGTCTTGAGGTTGATGCCCTTAATGGTGCACCAGGAATTTACTCTGCTCGTTTTGCTGAAACCAATGAAGAAAAATTAAAGAAACTACTCCAACAACTTGATGAAAATCCCTATCGAAGTGCAAGATTTCGCAGTGTAATGGTTTTATGTGATCCCAAAGGAAATCACGTTCACGATGCAGAAGGAACATGTTGGGGAGAAATTTTAAAAAAACCTGCATATTCACAAGGCGAGTTTGAATCAATCTTTTGGGTACGAGAAGCCAATTGCACTTATGGAGAACTCAATCAAGAACAATTAACAAGGTTAGGAAGCAGAGGGAAAGCAGCTCGAGCTTTAGCTCCTTATCTTCTAAGGGAACTAGGCCTGGAATGAATTTAGCGTTATATATTTTATTAGCGATTTATCTGATCTATTGACCTCATGGCTGCTGCTGCTGCCTCTTCAACATCCCCCTCTTTACCAGCAAGGGTGAGTCTTCCAAAAGCACCGACACCTTTAACATCAACAACGGTGATATTGGAAGCCTTCTCTGCTTCATTCGCTGCCATCAGTACATAACCAGCTGGTTCGGTTTCTAGAATAAACATACTCATTCCAGATTGAATCATTGATCCACGACGATTTTGACGATTTATTAAAACTGCATGATCTGGGGTAATCGCTCTAATGACTTCCGTCCAGCTGACTTCTGGCTTTGTACGTCTACTCACACTACTTCCTATTGCATCTAGTACAACATCACCAGAGTGAAGGACAGTACTTTGATCACGATGGTAAAGAGCTAACGAACCAAAAGCTCTCTCAACAACCATTTGACCAAGCCTGACATTACTAGCTTTTAATGCAATATCAGTCACCCTATGAACAGCCATTCCAGGAGATACTTCCATCCAAAGGCAAGCATCTCCTGGGATTGGCAAAAATCCTTGACTAACTGTCCCCATATAAGCTGCAAGCTGAGGTTGCAGAGAATCTAGAAATACGTAACTTCTTAATTCAATTTGTTGAACATGACTAGCCTGGCGAGAGACAAGTGATTTCTCTGAGTCTGTAGTAATTACGCAACTTGCTCCAGAAGAAGTCTGAGGTCCAACCTCAGATCCTGTTACAAGCGCACTCCCGGAGAGTCGCTGACCATCTTTTTTAAAACTAGCTAATCCGGTCATGGCAGGGATAATACCGGAAAGATAGACTTTTAGCTAATTAAAAGTCTTGCGAGCTTAAATTTGAACCGATACCTTCAAGGAAATATAGAAGTCAAAGATGGCACCCTCCACAAAAAGAACCCCTGACACCACAGCTATACCTACTGACTTAAAACCAGAGCAAGCACTAGGGTTAGTAGGTCTTGGAATGATGCAAAAAATCTCCAAAGAAGGAACTACAAGATTAAGATTGGTTGAAGAAAACGAGGGAAATTTTGATCTTCAAGCCCTACGTCAACGTCTAGAAATAATTTCTCTAGCTATTGAGACTGGCGCACCATTAAGTACAAATGAAGTAACTCATCTCCTTGGGGCTAAACCTGGTTCATCAAAAGCAATAAGAGGAGGCCTTATTGCTAAAAGAATAAGTAGAAATGTTTGGAAACTTTCGCGCATCGATAAAGAATCCTCATATTGGAGAAATTAATTTCTTTTGCTTAAACCATCTAGCCTTAATAGAAATCAATAACACTTTCCAAAAAGCAACAAGATATATATTGAATTCCGAATTTTTCCTGATAGTAATTGCATCTTTCCATTAATAGATACAAATTAAAGATAGAACTTAAAATTTATTTATGAGCGGCTCAACGCTCCTAAAAGAAACTGGACCGAGAGAAGTCTTTTGTGGTCTAACTTCTATTGTTTGGCTGCATAGACGCATGCCAGACGCTTTCTTTCTTGTAGTTGGTTCCAGAACCTGTGCTCATCTAATTCAGAGCGCAGCAGGAGTAATGATCTTCGCTGAACCCAGATTTGGTACAGCCATTTTAGAAGAAAGAGATCTAGCTGGACTTGCTGATGCTCATGAGGAATTAGATAGAGTAGTAAAAAACCTTTTAAAAAGACGCCCTGAAATTCGCACTCTTTTTCTTGTTGGCTCTTGTCCTAGCGAAGTTATCAAGATTGACTTATCAAGAGCAGCAGAAAGACTTAACGCTCAACTAAAAGGTCAAGTAACAGTTTTGAACTACTCAGGGAGTGGAATTGAAACAACTTTCACTCAAGGAGAAGATGGAGCCCTTAAAGCCTTGGTTCCTTTACTCCCATCTAGTCAAGAAGAGCAATTGCTTCTAGTTGGAACATTAGCTAACCCAGTTGAAGATCGATTAAAAACTATTTTCAAAAGACTTGGTATACAAAAAATTGAAAGTTTTCCTCCTAGAGAATCAACCAAACTACCTTCTATCGGAAGAGGAACTAAAGTTTTACTAGCTCAACCTTATTTAACAGATACGGCAAGAGAGCTGAAGGACAGAGGGGCCGATATCCTTCCAGCCCCTTTTCCTCTAGGTATACAGGGAAGTAAACTTTGGATAGAAGCAGCTGCTAAGGCATTCAAAGTTAATCCATCTCTAGTGGATTCAACATTAGAGCCTTTAGTCCTTCGAGCGCAAAAAGCTTTAAAGCCTTACTTTGAACAACTTTCAGGAAAAAAACTATTTCTTTTACCTGAATCACAACTAGAAATTCCTCTTGCACGCTTTCTTCATAATGAATGTGGAATGGAACTAGTAGAAGTTGGGGTTCCTTATTTAAATAGGGACATGATGCGTCCTGAAATAGAACTTCTTCCAGAAAATACTCGAATTATTGAAGGTCAACATGTAGAAAAACAGTTAGACCGTGTTAGAGAACATCAGCCTGATTTAGTTGTATGTGGCATGGGACTTGCTAATCCTTTAGAAGCAGAAGGGATCTCAACAAAATGGTCTATTGAAATGGTTTTTAGCCCTATTCATGGAATTGACCAAGCATCAGACCTTGCTGAACTCTTCGCTAGACCCTTGCATCGAAACAATCTCCTTAGTCGTAAAACACTAGAAACTGTTTAAAACAATGGAACTAACACTTTGGACATATGAAGGTCCTCCTCATATAGGTGCCATGAGGATCGCATCATCAATGAAAGGGGTTCATTATGTCTTACATGCTCCTCAAGGAGATACATATGCGGACCTTCTTTTCACAATGATTGAAAGAAGAGGCACTAGACCTCCAGTTACCTATACAACTTTTCAAGCAAGAGATCTAGGAGGAGATACTGCCGAATTAGTTAAGGGACATATTCAAGAAGCTGTTGAACGTTTTAAGCCTGAGGCACTCCTTGTTGGGGAAAGTTGTACTGCTGAATTAATTCAGGATCAACCTGGTTCTTTAGCAAAAGGGATGGGTCTAAATCTTCCTATAGTTAGTTTAGAGCTCCCCGCATATAGCAAAAAAGAGAACTGGGGAGCAGCAGAAACCTTCTATCAATTAGTTAGAGGCCTTTTAAAAGAGTT
>CACIYC010000039.1 GCA_902590775.1 uncultured Prochlorococcus sp. | reverse complement strand
ATGCAGATTTACTTGATGAAATTGCAAATAAGAAAGTATCAGCTAATGATTTTGGGATACGAAAATCGAAACAAGGTGAAAAATTTGAGGGAGTAGATGGAAAGATATATAATTTAAGCAATAAAGTATCTATTATTACTTGCAATGATAAACCTATCGCAATTGCGGGAGTACTAGGATCTAGCAATTCATCAGTTAGAAAAACTACTACACGAATTTGGTTAGAAGCAGCTCTATTCTCACCAAAAGCTGTAAGAGTTTCTTCAAGAGAAATAGGAAAAAGAACAGATTCAAGTAGTAGATATGAAAAAGGAATTTCATCTGAAATGACTTTATTTTCGGCTAATAGGGCAATCGATTTATTAAAAGAAAATTTCAATTGTAATATATTACAAAGATATATAAGTAGGAAAATTGAAAGTAATGGAAATCCAATTAATCTTGAAAAAAATAAGATAAAAAAAATACTGGGTAAAATTCTAGATAAGAATAAAATAAATGCAAAAGATGAGAAAAGCACTTATAGAGATATTTCAGATTCTGAAATCCAAGAATCTCTTTCATTAATAGGTTGCAAACTATCTAAAACAAAAACTGGTTGGCTTGTAAATTCACCACCAAATAGAGTTTCAGATTTAAAACGTGATATAGACCTTATTGAAGAAATAGCTCGCTTAATTGGATATGATAATTTTAATTCAAATTTACCTGCTCCTCTTGTACCAGGTGGACTAAATCCATATCAAAAAGCTGAAAGGCGAATTAGACATTATTTTTGCTCTAGTGGTTTTCATGAAATAACAACATTCTCTCTTGTTTCAGATAAAAATTTATTAGATACAACTATCAAAATAAAAAACCCTCTCTTATCTGAAACTAGTTGCCTAAGGACAAATTTATGGGACGAGCATATAAAAATATGTAAAAGGAATTACGCTTCTGGACAAGAAAATTGTTGGTTATTTGAAATTGGTAACGTTTATTATTTATCAAATGAAGAAATTATAGAAACGGGAATAATAGGAGGAGCAATTCTAGGTTCTAGATTAATCGGAAAATGGCAAGATACTGATAAGAATAAGAACTTAGATTATTATGAAGCGAGAGGTCTTCTTACTTCTGTTTTTTCTGCATTAAAATTAAACGTAGAAGACAAGGAATTAAATGATAATCAATTATTACATCCTGGAAAATCATCTACACTATTTATAGAAGGGAAACAATTTGGATTCTTTGGACAACTTCATCCTAATAAAGCAGAATATTACGGAATAAAAGAAAAGTTGTTTTTATTTGAACTTAAATTAAATCAAATTTTGTCTGCAAGTACTCGTAGGAATAAATGGATCACAACTTTTAAGGACTATCCTACTGTTCCTTCAATGGAAAGAGACATATGTATTGTTGTTGATAATAGTATAAACACATTAAGTATTAAAAACTTTATTAGTAAGGTTGGTAGGCCTTTAGTAGAAAATATAGAGTTAATTGATAGATTTGAAGGTGGTAACTTATCTAGTAAGAAAGTAAGTCTTACCTATAGAATAATTTATAGAAAGAAAAAAGATACATTAACAGAATCTGATATTTTACCAGTACATGAAAACATACTTAAAAAATTAAAGAGTTCCTATTCGGCTGAACTTAGAACTTAGTTAGTTTTAAAAATACTAAAACTTCGACATGCATAGTCTGAGGGAAAAAATCAAAAGTTTCTATACTAGTAATAGAATATGTATCTCCGACCTTTAATAAAGATAAATCTCTTGCTAAAGTTGATGGATTACAGCTTAAATAGGCTATATTCTGTGGTTTCTTGTCTAGGATAATATTAATTAATAAATTTGTTAAGCCTTTTCGAGGTGGGTCTAATATTAAATAATTTTTTTTATGCAAGTATTTCTCTAATAGTAAATTAACATCATCTAAAATAAATTCTATATTAAGTATATTATTAATAACCTTATTTTTATTAGCATAATATACTGATTCGGAATTATTTTCTATACCAATAACTTTATAGCCTAACTTTGCTAAGGGTAATGAAATAGTTCCAATTCCACAATATAAATCTAAAATCGTTATACGAGAATCCAATTCTGAAACATTATTAATTATAGAGTTAACTGCTTTCTCTGCTTCTGTTAGGTTTACCTGGAAAAATGATGTAACACCTAATTGAATAAATATATTGATAAATTTCTCAATTATAAACTTCCTACCATATACTATGTTAGATGTATTACCAAATATAGTATTTGTATTTTGAGGCTGTATGTTATTAATAATGCCAGATATATTTTTAATATCTACCAAGAGTTTATTTGCTAATTTATTGAGATCTAAACTTATATCAATATTAGAAATAAAAATAATCATTATTTCATTGCTAAAAGTTGATGTCCTAATTCCAATATGTTTAAGACCTTTGATATGGTTACTATCATCATTAATAGGTATATAATTCAAGCTCAATAGTCTTCTAATGTACGGTAGTGAACTAGTAATATTTCGATTTAAAATTGGGCATGAATCAAAATTAACTATTTGATGCGAATTTCTTTCGAAATAACCCATAGATAGAATATTAGAATTATCTCTTTTTACTGGGATAATAGTTTTATTCCTATAACTCAAATATTCGTGAGGAATGTGGATATAAGGTTCCGGTAAATTACTCAAATGTCCAATACGGGTAAATGCATCCATAACCATTTTAGATTTCAAATTCATGTGATATTTGGATTTAATATGTTGAATTGAGCAACCTCCACATTTTTTAAAAACAGTACATACAGGTTTAGCTCGTTTCAATGATCTCTCTTGAAGTTCAATTAGTATCCCGAACCAATAATTTTTCTTAGAAAAGGTTAATTCTATTTTGCCTATCTCTCCAGGAATAATTCCATCCACAACCACAACAATACTATTAATCTTACATATGCCAAATCCGTTGCGATCAATATCAATGCAACGAGCTATTACCGTTTGCCCTATATTAAAAATTTTTAGTACTAAAAACTATAGAAATTATATTATAAAATAAAATTTGTACGGATATCTAATATGAGTCTTAGGTTTAGACTTATATATAGTCTTATATAAGAATTCCGATAACGAAGAACCTCAATTCCTCGAAATACATGGATCGATAAGAAATTACAGAATTAAATCACCACAAATGCGTAACTGTCTTTAAAGCAGTTACGCATTAGCGAAAAGCATTGACAGTAAATGGATTTTAGGCTTTATAGTCAATCTGGACCAAAAATGTACAAACTAATTAAATATAATGTATGAAATTTATACGTACATTCGCATAACGAACACAATTTAAAAGACTAAAAAAATTAAATTATAAGTGTCATTTTAGACTAATGTTAAGACTTATGATGAGTCTAATCTGATAAAGTTAATACTTGAGTTTTTAGATTTTTATCATTCTTAGACACCTTTGAATTGCTTTTAATACCTTTTTGGGCTAGCTTACATTATCTTATGAGTCTAATATCGGACCCATTCCTAGACTCTTAGTTGGACTCATATAAGATTAATGACACTATTCCTTCGTTTTATATAAATCCTTTAGTAATTGATATGCCTCATTGATTTTTCTCATGGTATCTGTCGATCCTCCTGAATCAGGATGATTCTCTAAGGCTTTTAATTTATAGGCCTCTCTAACTGTAGATAGAGATACGGATTTTCCTGCAGTAGTTGGTAAATCTAATAATTTCAGTGCCCCAAGAATAGTCATTGTAGATTCAAGTGTTTGAAATGAAGTAACATTACTTCTACGTTTAAAGCTATTTACAAACCTGCGAATCAATGTTGGAATTCTGTTTTTAAGTGTATTAATAGCAAATGGGTCTTCCATGACTCCTGCCATAACGATAATTTTTTCAAAAGATGGTTTTGATTCCTTCCACGTTTTGCATAAATTCTTCATATATATCGTTGCCGCATTCCACGTAAATGAGAGATTCTGAGTATCATCTAAGTAAGGCCATATATCTCTTGCTATCCAAATCATAGCTGCCTCTATAACCTCTTCTTTTGGTTTATTACCATATAATGTTATCCAGTGATTTAGTGCTTTATTTGTACATATATCTAGATCTGTCTGCTTTATATCATGAAAGATTGTATTATAATTAGAAACTACAGAAGACACCCTTCCAAGGCTATTCTTTAATTTAGAAGTCTTTTTACTAACAAATCCTGGTAGATTAATTCCTTTCAACCGATTATTATTTTTGTCATTTATATTTTCCTTCTCCATAGGAATGTCATCTTCTTCTAATCCTGGCTGAGGAATTTCTGTAATATTTTCTGTACGAATAAGTACTATTGCATTATCTTCTATATAGTCATTTTCTTTATCTATATTTGTAGATATTAATTCTTCTTTTCTTTCATATTTTTTATCATCTATTTCATTTGATTCATCATTCTCTTCAAATATTTCTTCCAATAGTCTTTCTAATACAGCTCCTCTTCTTCGAAGTCCCCATTCTTCCTTGAGTACATCAAATCGATTTATTAAATCAATTGGTAAATCAACAGATATTCTTTTTAATTCTTCATTCACTGATCGTGGCACTGATGAATTTTCGTTTTTATAAGGCTAAATGCGGAAATTACTTTGAACACTTACTCATGTGTCTTTTTACATATTGATAAAGTAAATACAATTATCTTTTTTTCTTTCTATTCAGATGATTTATTGTGATTGACATACTTAATAGACAGATGCCAATTGTTCTCTCTAAAATTTCCAAAAACTTATTAAAACCATGTTTATTGCTGATTTTTGCTCTTCAAATGATACTCCTCAAAAAAGAAAGGAGAATTATCAACGTAAAAAGCTAGAGTTATTAGGCTTTTATAGAGATTCCTTAGAGAGGAGAATAGCAGCAATCAATGCCTCTATTGAGACTCTAAGAACCCAAATTGATAGAGAGAAGAAACTAGTGGAATAAAACTGTTTTACGTTATAACAACCTCTTCTAGCAGCTTTATTGGCCCATTCTTCTTAAGCC
>CACIYC010000038.1 GCA_902590775.1 uncultured Prochlorococcus sp. | reverse complement strand
GATTGAATCAGCAATGGATCAATGGCTAGCTGAACAAGAGAAACGTGTAGAAGCTGGAGCTTTTCAACCAGCAAGCTTTAGCCATAAGTTCAATTGCTGTAGGCACATCAAGCTCTATCTAAAAAAGAAGAAAGTCATGTTTACCACTCAAATCAATACAACAACATTTGATGATTACCCCGTCTATCGACTTAAACAGACAGATAAGAGAATTGTGATCCATAGGGAACTTGCAGTCTTAGGTGAATTTATAAAGAGCTATCTGGTTAAACATAAATACATCCCTGCTCATCTCTGGTTAGACGGACAATTCTTACCGAGAATCACCGTCAGAGATACAGATCGAAACGCTAACCCTGCCATCAATCCAGAAGACTGGACAACGATTATTAATTACATCCGAGAAGAGTGGAGACCACTTGCTTACGAGAAAGATCAGTTCGGGAGAATTTCTGAGAAGTCAATTTATTTCCGCAATATGTTCTGGCATTGGTTACTCATCGCCAAGAGCACTGGTATGAGTCCAGAAGAGATCTGCAAGATGAAATGGAAGAGTGTCGAGATTATTGATGTCGGAAGGATCAGCAAATCCAAAGCGATAGAAGAGTATGAGCAAATTCTTGATGAGATAAGAGAAGAAGGAAAAGAAGATGAGATCTATATTGAACCTCCTGATTTAGATATCAATCCTTCTGACTGGGTTCTCAATCACGATGCTTGGGGACGAGAAGAACGACTCATTTCATTTATCACCACAGTGAGAGCAAAGACATCGAGAGTTAGGGAAATTCCTTGCAACCTTGGTTATGTTTTTAGGCGATGGAAATACTTCCTAGAGAATGAACTAAAGCACAAGGTCAGAGGTGATGACTATGTGTTTGCCCAGATCCATAACGAGATGAAGCAACCCAATCAAAGGAAGATCCAACAGCATTGGAGATGGGCTGTCGATAAGTTGATGGAAGAAGAAAAACTAAAAGGTCATAAGTTCTCAGATCGTCCTTATACGCTCTACTCATTGAGGTCTACTTTCATTGAAAATCACTTAATGAAAGGGACAGATATCTTCTTGTTAGCTCGTATATGTGGCAATAGCGTCAAGACAATCATGGACACCTACGAAAGGATAGACATAAGGAAAAGAACAAAGGAAATAACAGATATTGAGTACGGAAAGAAGACAACAAATGCAGCAGTTGTGCAGCTCTATGCGGAATAGCTTTAAGCCGCTATCTCAATCACTCTCTGCGACGTTAGAAATCACCTGGGAGAGCTCTTGGATAAGTAAAGCGACTACTTTTATCCAAGCAACCTATCGCTTGGCTGAGGGGATTCTGTAATGTAACTTGCTCCCAAAGGAGAAGCCAATCACCCCTCTATAAAGGAGGAGGAGAAGAGCAATCACCCCTCTATAAAGGAGGAAGAAAACCCATCCCACAAAACGTAGTCAGCAGAAGAGATCTAGCGAGTGGACCCCTATACAGCGGAGAGAGGATCTTTTAACAGCCACTCTATACAGGGAGACCGAAGACAAACATACCTACAACAATTTCCTTTACTGATGTTCGGGTGAGCGCAGCGAACGAACATCACGAAAGCACTGTCTGTATCTCCCAAACACACAAACCCAAACACTCAATATCTAAAGGTTCAACCCTGATGATTCTGCTGTCCCCTCATAGGACATTCCGCATCATCCTTGTTGAGACTGTATGGATAGATAGATAGTTAATTAATTCACAATCACTATTACCTATGACTAAACCCAACTTATCTAAAGAAGAACTTCAAAGACGTAAGGAGTTAAGAGACAGACTTCTGGAAGCAATCGATAGGAGTAAGGAGTTCTTTCCCATTAAGCATTTTCTTTATAAATGAACTTCAGCTCAGATATGTGTGCAATATTTTTCTAGGAGTTCTTTGGCATCTTCATTCCCAAGCTCAGCTGCTTTCTTCCAATCTTTGCAAGAACTTTGTAGGTTTCTTAAGTTATATTGAACATCTCCACGTTCGAAATAAAATTCTGAAACTTTTGGGTCAACCTCTATTGCTTTTGTGTAATCAATAATAGCTCCTTGATAATCTTCTGAAAGCTTCTTAGCCATACCACGATGAAAATATTTTTTGGCATCTCTTGGATCAAGCTCTATCGCTTTTGTGTAATCAGAAATAGCTCCTTGATAATCTTCTTCGTCATGATTTTTATTGGCGCTAAGAATCAAATCTTCTATTCTTTTTTCTTCTAATACTGATTGACAATAAGATTCCTCATCCCCATCAACCAGTTCTTCTGGCTCTTGGCTTCCAGCAAAATAGTCCATAGATTTAAGTGAACTTTGACCGCCTCTGTCTGCTTTAACTTCTATTGGTGTTTCTAGATACACAGTAGATAGTTGATCATCAACTACATATGTATTAACTGGATCGTAGAAATAGTAGTTATCCTTATATCCTGTATCTATAAATAAACTTCCAAATCGAATTAATCCACTATCAATATCATAGTTAACGTTAAATGGCTTAGGGAAAGTTGCAATAACACCAAAACTAGAGCTATTGTGCCATACATTATTTAAATCTTCATTTATATCATCTATTAAGATGCAACCTATACCTCCACTATCAACTCCATATCTATTGCCATAACAATCTTTAAAAATTCCATCGCCGTACTTCGTTGATAAATCAGCATATAAGTTTCCATTCTCCAGTTCAAAAACACCATCTCTATTCTCAACAAGGTCAAGATTATATTTGCATTCGATATAACTTAAATCCCCTATGTAGTAAGTCCCTGCTGGCAAGAGTTTCGAAAGGCTCTCATTGGCTTTCTTTCTCTTCTCTTTTGCTTGTCTTTCCTCCTCTTTGGCTTGTATTTCCCTCTCTTTGACTTCTCTTGCCTCCTCTTCTTTAGCCTGCCTTTCTTGTTCTTTAGCTTTCTGTTTTTCTATTTTTGCAATGCATTCTCTTGCCTCTTCTAGCAATTCCTTTGCATCTTCTACTTCGTACTTCACTGCCATCTCCCAGTCTTTCATTGCTCCATAAACATCGCCAATCAGTTTCTTTGCTTTGCCACGCTTGTAGAATGCCTTAGGTACACCTACTTGGTCGAAATCAATATATATGGAGTAATCTTTGATCGCTCCTTTGTAATCGCCTGATTTAAATTTAACTTCTGCACAATTTAAATTGATTGTAAATTCTTCTGGATCAAGTAGTAATGCTTTTGAGTAATCATTTAAAGCTTTATCTAGGTTGCCCAATTCCTCTAGGCAACAAGCTCGATTATTATAGAAAGATGCATCACTCTCATTAATTGCTATTGCCTTGTCATAGGCCTCAATTGCTTCTAGGTATTTACCTTCAATTTGTTTACAAAAACCAAGGTTAAAGTATGTGAGTGAGTTAGAGGAGTCCAACTTCAATGATTTATTCAAGTGGTCAATAGCCCCAAGAATATCCCCTGCTTTACGTTTCCTAATTCCAATCTCTAGAAGATCTTTAGAAGTCTTTTTCATTGTCACGATCATTCGATAAACCTGTTGATTGAAGTATCTGAATTACCCCTTGGACTGGACCTAAACCTTGACCTTTATGGGGAGCGTCTCTCTCTTTTGAAAGCTGGACGGACTTAAAAGATGGCCGATTTATCCCGTTAGTGCAACCCTGTAATTAGTCCTAGTTGGATGAGTCCAAGACATGTCTCAAGAGCCTGAAAACAGCCAAAACGAAGCCTATTCAGAAGTCACAATCAGGCTTCCCGAGCGTATCGTTAGGCGCTTTGATGAGCTCAAAGAGCAATGGGGTCTAGAGCGTAGAGGTGCAGTGCTGGAAAGGCTTCTCGACGAAATCTTCCAAGAAGATAAAGATAATCCAAAGAGTTAACGTGGAATCTAGGCTTAAGTATTTCTTCCTCTAGCCAGGTCAAAATTTTATGGTTTAGATGACGGTCCAGCCAAAAATATTTGATGGGTAAAAAGAGCAAAAAGAAGAAAGATCAGTCCAAGCAAAACAATCAAGGAAAGCTCAAACGATCCAAAGATTTGTCGCCTGTTGCAGAAGTACTGACCACCACATTTGATGAAATCGAAAGTCGTTCTTTAGGAACTTCTGTTGCTGGAGTTCCAGTCAATTTCTATGACTTTGATGCCATGACTCAAGGTCTCCAACGTGGAGATTTAATGATTCTTGGTGGCAGGCCGGCGATGGGTAAAACATCCATGGGAATGAATCTTGCCAAGAATGTTGCTCAACTACATGATCTACCTGTGTGCATCTTTAGCTTAGAAATGAGCAAAGAGCAGGTCACATATCGACTACTGTCGATGGAGGTTGGCATCGAAAGCGGACGATTACGTACTGGTCGACTAGCTCAAGAGGAATGGCCACTTCTAGGTCAAGGCATTAATACTCTTGGTCAAATGCCAATCTTTATTAGTGATGACCCTCAAATCACAGTTAAAGAAATGATTGCAACATGCAAGAAAATCAAGAAGCGATACAAGAAAGAACTGGGTCTTGTTTTGGTTGATTATCTGCAATTAATGGATGGACCAGTTCCTGAATTTAGAGACGATGAACTCTCACGAATTACAAGACAATTAAAAGCGATGGCCTGTGAGCTACAGGTTCCAATCATTGTTCTTTCTCAATTGAACAGACGAATAGAAGCTCGCTCAAACAAACGACCGATGTTAAGTGATATCCGTGAATCAGGCTCAATCGAAAACAATGCTGACTTAGTTGTGATGATGTATCGGGATGAGTACTATTACGCTGAAACCTGTGATCGAGGGATTACAGAACTCATCACTTGCAAGCATCGCAATGGTCCCGTTGGTACTGTGAAACTTCTATTTGAACCCCAGTTCACAAGGTTTAGAAATTTGGCTGCGTAGATAATATGAAGAAATTAACAATCAATCTTTCACCACAGACTCAGGCAACGATTGCAATACTACAGAAGGAAATCTTTAATCGCCGCGGTAAAAAAATTACAGCAGCAGGAGTAATAGAGGCTGTAGTGGAATCAGCTGCAAAATCTCAGTATGATAAACGCTATGCATCTTCTTGGAAGAATCTAATAAAAGATTTTGAGAAGGCAGCTGAAGAAGCACATAGAAACAAGCCAGCCAATGTAACTGCTGATGAGTGGGCGATGATTCTTGCTCATCGCACTCGTAAGGAAAGTAATGCCAAGAAAGATTCTCCAAAGGAGCCAAGCAATCATATCTCCACCAATCAATATGATCCTCAGGCTGACCGTGAAATCGTTCTTGCTGCTGTTAAGTCAAATAGTTCTGCACTCAAATATGCCTCTAACAATTTACAAGCTGATCGGGAAATTGTCCTTGCAGCTGTTAAGTCAAATGGTCGGGCACTTGAATTTGCTCCTGATGAATTAAAAGCTGATCGGGAAGTTGTTCTTACAGCTATTAATAGAAGAGGTATGG
>CACIYC010000037.1 GCA_902590775.1 uncultured Prochlorococcus sp. | reverse complement strand
TTTCTCCAGTAAATACAGAAAACCCTTTTTCAAATCCTATTTTCAAGCTTTCTATAAGAGCTATGTTCTGCAATCGCAAGCCAAGAAGCACGTCATTAAAGTAACCTAACTAAACCTACCTAATACCTCACAAATTAGAAGGGGTAAAAAGGTTAACATCGTAAAATGACAGAAGAACTAGGTGATTTTATTGAGGCTGCTGGTTTACAGTCTTATGATCCAGTAGAAATAAGCAATATTTATAAAAAACATCCGCAACGCCTAATAAAAAGGTTGTGGGAAACGCTAATACCAATTTCTTATTTTTTAATAAGAGTGGGATGGGAGAAAATCATAGGATTATTAAAAAATAAAGAGAGAGCAATCAAAAGAGCTAAGGAATTTAAAAGTCTCTTAGTACAACTTGGACCAGCATTTATAAAAGCAGGTCAAGCATTATCAACAAGGCCAGATATTATTCCTCGAATAGTTTTAGAAGAACTTTCACAACTACAAGACCAATTACCTGGCTTTGAAAGTGAATTAGCTTTAGCGTGCATTAAAGAGGATTTAGGTAAAAGTCATACAGAAATATACAAATCATTTGAATTAGAGCCAATATCTGCAGCCTCACTAGGGCAAGTACATCAAGCAATTCTAGAAAATGGAGAAAAAGTAGCTGTAAAAATACAAAGACCAGGATTAAGAGAACAAATTACACTAGACTTATATATTGTTAGAAATATTGCTAACTGGTTAAAAAAATATGTAGGGTTTATAAGGAGTGATTTAGTTGCACTAATTGATGAACTAGGAAAAAGAGTATTTGAAGAAATGGACTATATAAATGAAGCAAATAATGCAGAGAAGTTTGCCACTTTACATAAACATAATCAAAATATTACTGTACCTAAAATCTATAGAGACCATACAAGTAAAAGAGTATTAACAATGGAATGGATCGATGGAATTAAATTAACAAATATAGAAGGTGTGAAAAAATTAGGAATAGATCCAAATGAAATGATAGAAATAGGAGTAAATTGTAGTCTTCAACAATTATTAGAACATGGTTTTTTCCATGCTGATCCTCATCCAGGAAATATTCTTGCTCAAAAAAATGGAAAACTCTGTTATTTAGACTTCGGAATGATGAGTACAGTAACTAACAACTCAAGAACTGGTCTCATTCAAGCTGTAGTTCACTTAGTAAATAGGAATTTTGATAAGCTTTCAAAAGACTTTGTAGAACTAGGTTTTCTTGATACAACTGTTAATCTTGAACCAATAGTTCCTGCATTTGAAAAAGTATTTGACCAGGCATTAAATGAAGGTGTGAATTCAATGGATTTCAAAAGTGTTACAGACGATATGTCGAGTCTTATGTATAAATTCCCCTTTAAATTACCTCCTTATTATGCTTTAATTATAAGATCATTAATCACCTTAGAAGGAATTGCATTAAGTGTCGATCCAAATTTTAAAATACTAGGAGCTGCATATCCATATTTTGCCAGAAGACTTATGGAAGATCCTGATCCAAAATTAAGAACAAGTTTAAAAGAAATGTTATTTGATAATGATACATTTAACTGGAGTAGGCTAGAAAATCTGATCACTAGTGCAACTAAACAATCAAAAATAGACATAGAAAATCTTTTAGATCAAGTAATAACATTTCTTTTTTCAGATAACGGTGGTATCTTACGAGATGAACTAGCAGAAACATTTGCAGAAAAATTTGATAAAATAAATCTATATGCAATGAAAACAATCAATAAAAATCTGCCACATAAACTAAGATCTGATAAAATAGATTTTAATGAAAATGAAAATTTAAATATTATAAATGATATAGAACCTATAAAAAAATTGATTCAAATCATAAGTAAAATGCCAAATGTAAACTCAAGTCTTATTTTAAAAAAATTAAAAAAAGTAATTAAAGAGCCAAATGCAAGAAAAATGAGTTTTAAAATTATAGAAAAAGTAACCAATAAAAGTATGGCTAGACTTATCAAAATTGCTGTAGGAGAGAAACAGTAAATGAAAATTAAAATATATCTTCTAAGAATAGCTTTAACCTATTTACTGATTATTCCTTCAAATGCAATTGCGGCAGAAAAAATTACATTTTCATTTTTAATATTTACTAGAAGTATTGACATTGAAGAAATAGAAGCATTTAGCAAATCAGGCCATTCTAAAGGTTTTTTAAAGCAATTGATAAAAAGAGAAGAAAAAGAAGGAATTCAAAAACTATTACTTAATGAATACAAGTCACCAATAGAATTAACAAGTCGTTTATTATATAGCGATATAGGAGAAGTTATCCTTAAAAGACTTTCTAAAATTATTTATCCTTTTAGACTAAAGCAAGAAAAAGCCAGTGTACTTGCTTTAAAAGCAAGCACAATAAAAGCGATCGATAAAGATAAAGAAACTATCACTTTATTGAAATTTTTAAAAGCATATCCAAGCAAAGTTATTGCAATAGATGTAACAGAACTAGTAAAAGTTATGAACAAAGTAGAATCTATGAATGAACTAATTGATTTTTTTACAGATTCCCCTTTAAAAAAGCTCAAAAACGAGCCTAATTAATTTAATTTCAAAGCTATGGTAAAACAAATCTTAAACAATTTAAAAACTAAATTAATATTAAAACCAGTGTATAAACAGTGGCCAGGACTAATTAAAGCCTATAAAGAATGGCTTCCTATAACAAATAATACACCTATAATATCTCTTCAAGAAGGAGGTACTCCACTAATTGAATTAAAATCGATAAACAAAATTATAGGTAATAATGTAAAGGTATATGCAAAATATGACGGACTAAATCCAACAGGATCTTTTAAAGATAGAGGAATGACAATGGCTATTAGCAAAGCCAAGGAGGAAGGATGTAAAGCAGTTATTTGCGCAAGTACAGGAAACACTTCAGCGGCAGCGGCAGCTTATGCAAAGAAAGGAGATATGAGAAGTTTTGTATTAATTCCTGATGGATATGTAGCACAAGGAAAATTAGCCCAAGCTTTAGTTTATGGAGCAGAAATTATAGCTATTAAAGGAAACTTTGATAAAGCATTAAGCATTGTGCAAGAAATGTCCAAAGAATTCCCTGTAACACTTGTCAATTCAGTGAATCCATATCGACTAGAAGGCCAAAAAACTGCAGCATTTGAAATAATTGATGCTTTAGGCGAAGCACCAGATTGGTTATGTATTCCCATGGGTAATGCAGGAAATATAAGTGCTTATTGGATTGGTTTTAATGAATATTTTAAAAAAGGTATTTCAAAAAAATTACCAAGAATGATGGGATTTCAAGCAGAAGGATCTGCACCTTTAGTTTTAGGTAAAACAATAGAAAACCCAGAAACAATAGCAACAGCTATTAGAATAGGAAATCCAGTCAATAAAGAAAAAGCTTATATAGTAAAAAAAGAATCAGAAGGAAAATTTAACTCTGTTACTGATGAAGAAATTATAAAAGCATATAAATTATTAGGAAAAGAAGAAGGAATTTTTTGTGAACCTGCAAGTGCTTCATCAATTGCTGGATTACTTAAATTGAAAAAAGAAATTCCAAAAAATGCTGTAATTGTTTGTGTTTTAACTGGAAATGGATTAAAAGATCCTGATTGTGCAATAAAAAACAATGATGCAGTATTTAAATCTGGTATAGAACCCGACCTTGAAATTGTTGCTAAAAACATGGGTTTTTAAAAACAAAACATATAGACAATCAATTTTCTGACTGAGGAGGAGTCTTATTAAAAAGCAAAATAACTGGGGAAAACCAATAAAAAGCCAACAATCAATGACAACGTTTTCAACATTTTTTAAAAACCTGTGGATTATAAAATTTTTTCCACACCCTCTAAACAAAATACTAACAATTTAAAAGTGCTCAAAAAATAGATGAATAAATGGTTTAAGAGGATTTTCCACAAATACCACAGACCCTACTACTACTGTTTTAATTCATATTCTTATTATTTAGAATTAGAATTAGAATAAAGAAAAGAAACAGGAATCATTTTTAAATCTATGAAAACTTTTTATTCCTTTTTTTGTTTTCGTGGTTAAGTTGAATGAATGAAACTCGTTTGCTCTCAAACTGAATTAAACGCAGCTATTCAACTTGTCAGTCGAGCTGTTGCGTCTAGGCCAACCCATCCTGTTTTGGCGAATGTTCTTCTTACTGCTGATGCTGGTACAGGAAAATTAAGTCTTACAGGTTTTGATTTGAATTTAGGAATTCAAACTTCTTTAAATGCTTCAATAGAAACTAGTGGAGCTATTACCTTACCGTCAAAATTGTTTGGGGAAATTATTTCTAAATTTTCTAATGATTCACCTATAACGTTAATAAAAGATGCATCTAATGATCAAGTTAAATTGACAAGTAAGAATGGAACATATCAAGTCAGATCAATGAGTGCTGATGACTTTCCAGAGTTACCTTTTGTTGAAAATGCATCTTCTTTAAAAGTTAATGTTAATGCATTTTATAATGTTTTAAAAAGTACTTTATTTGCAAGTAGTTCCGATGAAGCAAAGCAAATATTAACAGGAGTTAATTTATGTTTTGATAAAAATACTTTGAAAGCAGCAGCTACTGATGGTCATCGATTAGCTGTATTAAATTTAGATAATTTAGAATTTTTTGATAATAAGGATCAAACTCTAAGTCAAGATATAATTGAAGTTACCCTCCCTTCAAGATCTTTAAGGGAATTAGAAAGATTTCTTTCTACTTGTAATTCTGATACTGACATTAGTTTTTTCTATGACCAAGGACAGGTTGTTTTTATATCATCAGATCAAATAGTTACTACTAGAACTTTGGATGGTATGTATCCAAATTATAAGCAATTAATTCCTGATAGTTTTTTACATCAATTAAATTTAGATAGAAAAGCTTTTATTTCTGCTTTAGAACGTATTACTGTTTTTGCAGAACAATATAATAATGTTGTTAAATTTTCTACTAATAAAGAAAAACAACTTTTAACTATTAGTGCAGATGCTCAAGATTTAGGTAGTGGTTGTGAATCAATTCCAATTAAATACGAAGATGATGATATTCAAATTGCTTTCAATTCTAAGTATATTCTTGATGGTTTGAAGTCTATGCAATCTGATATTATTATTTTAAAATTTAATGCTCCTACAACACCTGCGATATTTGTTCCTGATGATATTAATATAAATTTTATATATTTAGTTATGCCAGTGCAAATACGATCTTAAATTGAAAATACCTCGTCAATATTTATTAAGTGATTTATTACACTTAAAAACATTCTGTAACGAAGGTTTAGATCATGGTTTAGGTGTTTGTGCGTGGATGTATCCTCCTGTTCATAGAATTCTTGGATGGGTAACTAAACCTTCTTCATTAAGTTTGCAAAGGTGTGTTTGGAGATTAGATCAATTGAAAGGGATTTCCTATCAACAAGTATTTGTTAATGGATATTCTTCTGAATCTGATCAATCAACTATTGATAGATTTCCAACTTTAGTAGAAGCTGTTTTATTAAATAAAAATGGTCAGAAAGTTGCAAGTATTGTTGATTTTTTATTTGATACTAAAACTGGAAAAATTTTGTATTACTTAATTTCTAGATCAAATCCAAATTTACCTGGAACAAGTCGTTGGCGTCTTGATTTAAATAGAATTATTGATCAAGAAGCTGGATGTGTTTCTTCTAATATTTCTATTTTAGATGAGTTACCATTATTAAAATCTAGTATTCGACAAGAAATTTTAAATAAAAGCAAAAAATTTAGAGATAATATTTTGGATATTTCAAATTTAGCCAATGAAAAATTAGAAGGTTGGCTTGATGATGCTTCTTTTGATTCTGAAGACAATAATTTTTCAAAATTTACAAACTTAGATGATAATGATGAGTACTCCTATACTAGAGATTATACTAAATCGTCTATTTATGATGAAAATGAAGAGGATCCATGGATTTAAATATGCTTGATAATAAATTAGAACAAATTATAAAATCTACTTCATATCATATTGATTATGATGTTAAGGAAGCTTTATTAAAAGAAGGACTTAAACAAGAAGATTTTATAGAAATTTTTAATAGATTAAAACGTCCTCCTAATCGTACTGAATTAGGAATGTTTGGAGTTATGTGGTCGGAACATTGTTGTTATAGAAATTCTAAGCCTTTATTAATGAATTTTCCTACAAAAGGTCAAAGAATTTTAGTAGGACCTGGAGAAAATGCTGGTGTTGTTGATTTAGGAGAAGGACAAAGATTAGCTTTTAAAATTGAAAGTCATAATCATCCATCTGCTATTGAACCTTTTCAAGGAGCTGCAACAG
>CACIYC010000036.1 GCA_902590775.1 uncultured Prochlorococcus sp. | reverse complement strand
ACCTCAGAATGTTATAACTCAAGAAACCTGTGAAGTTTTGTCTGTTTTTCTCTCTGAGTCTTATAGGCTGTCTTAAATAAACAGCCAGATTTTTAAAGGAGACAAAAAATCTTGGAAACTATAGAGACTGATGTGGTTATAGTTGGCGGGGGGCCTGCTGGTTGTAGTTGTGCTCTTTATACCTCTAGAGCTGATTTAAAGACAATTATTCTTGATAAGAATCCTTCAGTAGGTGCGCTTGCTATAACTCATCAAATTGCTAATTACCCTGGTGTCCCAACTGATATTAGTGGAGATGATTTGTTGAAATTGATGAGGGATCAGGCTATTCAATATGGAACTGATTACCGCAGAGCTCAAGTTTTTGGAGTTGATATAACTGGAGAATGGAAATCTGTGTATACCCCTGAGGGTACTTTTAAAGGGCGTGCACTTGTTGTTGCTAGTGGCGCAATGGGTAGACCAGCCTCGTTTAAAGGTGAAGCTGAATTCTTAGGGAAAGGAGTTAGTTATTGTGCCACTTGTGATGGAGCTTTTTATAAAGGTAGAGAGGTTGCTGTGGTTGGTGTCAATAAGGAAGCTATTGAGGAGGCACAAGTACTCACGAAATTTGCTTCAACTGTTCATTGGCTTACTTCTAATGACCCTAAAGAAGAAGATATGCATGCACAGGCCTTACTGAATGAACCAAATGTAAAGCATTGGAGTAAGACAAGATTGATGCAGATTGAAGGAAATGAAACAGGTGTTACTGGTATTTCGTTGAAGAATAGAACTAAAGACGAGAATCAGTCACTTCCTATTGAGGGAGTCTTCGTTTATATGAGTGGTTCGAAACCAATTACTGATTTTCTAGGGGGTCAGATCGCAGTTAAAGAAGATGGAGGTGTTGTTGTAGATGATTTTATGTCCACAACTTCGGATGGGGTTTGGGCTATAGGGGATATTAGGAATACACCTTTTAAGCAGGCAGTTGTTGCTGCTTCTGATGGATGTATAGCGGCCATGGCTATCGACAGATATTTAAATAGTCGTAAATCTATTCGTGTTGATTGGGTACATTCATAGAAAAACTTTTTGATATTCAAAGTTTAAATTAGTAAAATTCTTTAGCTTAACCTTATAATTGAATTGCTTCTGAAACGTATGCAACACCTCCATAGTAACTAAGAATAGATTTTATATTTTCGCGTATTTTACTGATGATTTCGTCGTCACAAAATACGATTACATGAGCATTAGCTCCAAGCCCTGAAAACTCCATGTCTTCTGAAACTATTGTTTCAGGACCTCTCCCTGTTGCATGCTTCATGACCGTATAGCCAGGAACTTCAGCATTCTCAAGAGCTTTTAAGATCGCATCTAATTCTCGTTCACTAAAAATAAGATCTAGTCTTTTCATTTTTTTAACCCGCTGAAGGAATCATGTTATTTACTAGGCCCATGTATATAGGTATTCCTATAACAATATTAAATGGGAAGGTAAGTCCGAGGGTAGTTGAAATGTAATAGCTTGCTTTTGCTTCAGGCACTGTCATCCTCATAGCAGCCGGGACTGCAAGGTATGAGGCGCTTGCGCATAGTACAGCAAATAAAAGAGCATTTCCTGGTTCTAGAAGCAAGGCTTTTGCAACAAGTACCCCTAGAACTGCATTAAAGAGAGGCATAAGTACCGCAAAGAAAATAAGAAATGATCCTGCCTTTTTCAAGCCAGGCAATCTTTGAGCAGCCACTATGCCCATATCAAGTAGAAAGAAACATTCTGCTCCATAAAATAGCTTTCCAGTAAATGGTTGCATTTTTTCTACGCCTACAGGATTATGCGAAGCTGTTAAGAAACCAATTAGAAGGCTTCCAAGTAGTAAATAAACAGATCCATTAAGAATTGATTCTTTAAAAATAGAACTCCATTTCATTACTCTTGAATTAGGTCTTTGCTTTGTTCCTGCTAATTTAACCAGAAGAAGTCCAACAATAATGGCAGGTGATTCCATTAGTGCCAAAGCTGCAACCATAAAACCATCAAAATGAATATTTTGGCTTTCTAAAAAGCTTTCTGCTGTGATAAAGGTTACTGCACTAATTGAGCCGTATGCTGCAGCAATTGCAGCAGCATTAAATACATCTAGTTTTAATTTTAGAATTGCAAAACAAATGAGTGGAATAATCAGAGACATTGCAATAGCGGATAAGACAGTAGGTAAAACTTGTCCACCAAAGCCACTATTTTCAAGTTCCATTCCTCCTTTGAACCCAATTGATAGAAGCAGATATAGGGAGAATAATTTTGGTAGAGGAGCTGGAATCTCTAGATCAGATCGTAAAACAACTGAAATAATACCTAAGAAAAAGAAAAGTACTGGTGGCGTTAGTACATTTTGAAGTAACAGATTAGGCTCCATAAGTTTCTTTTTTTAAGAATTATTTTTTAAACTTTTTGAAGGTAATTAACTGCAGCTTGCAGTGCATTTTTTCTAGTATCTATAAGCCCTTCAACTCCAAATTTTGCAAGTCTTTCTTTTACTTTTCCTTTTGCACCAGCAACGTAAGCTTGTCGTGAATTAATTTGAGCTTCTTGAATCATCTCTTCTATAGCTAATGTCGCTGTTACACCTAATCTAGGTACATCAGTAATATCTAAAATTAATATTTTATATTTTCTAATTAGCATCATTCTTTCTGTGATACCTTTAGCCGCTCCAAAACTAAGAGGTCCTTTAAGTCTAAATAACATTACATCCCCACCACACTCTTCAATCAATTTTTGTTCATCTTCAGGAAGAGGTAAATCGTCGTTACTTAAATCATTTGTTGGATTATCAGCTTCCATTCCTTCCAACTGTGTTTGTGTTATTGAGTCAATAGTGAGCATGTTTGCAACAAAAACACCAACTAAAACTGCCCAGATTAAATCCCAGAAAACTGTCATGAAAAGTACCCCATACATAACAGTGGCAGTTTTTAGAGAAAGCTTATGAGCTCTCCTTAAGAAGCCCCAATCAATGATATCTAGACCAACTTTTATTAGAATTCCTGCAAGCAGAGCTGTGGGAATTTTCCCAGCAAGAGGACCTGCACCAACTAAAACTATTAAAAGAACTACTGAATGGACCATTCCAGATAAAGGAGTGGAGCCTCCAGATTTGACATTTATAACTGTTCGCATAGTGGCCCCAGCTCCTGGGAGACCTGAAAAAAGTCCAGCTACCGCATTGCCTATGCCTTGACCAATTAATTCGCGATCAGAATTATGTCTAGTTTGAGAAATATTGTCTGCGACAAGAGATGTAAGGAGGGAATCAATTGCTCCTAAAACAGCAAGAACTAGTCCTGCTTTAAGAATAATTGGGAAATATTGATTAAAGCTAGGGAAACTTAGAGATGGTACTCCTTTGGGGATTTCTCCTATCCGATCTATTGCTGTATCACCAAAAAGAAAAATGGAAAGAGGAGTAACTATTAATAGTGCTAAAAGTGGCGAAGGTACCCATTGAGTTATTTTTCTTGGTGATAGAAAAACTATTGCAAGAGTCATTATTGCAACTGCTATTGCTCCACCATTAGGCTCAAAATTAGAAAAAACTTTTGATAAGGACTCAATTACTCCTCCTCTCGTACTTATGCCGAGAAGTGGCCCAATCTGTAAAGCAATAATTATTACACCAATACCAGACATAAATCCGGAAACAACTGAGTAAGGCACAAGGGTTATGTATTTACCTAGTCTTAATAAACCAAATACAATCTGGAATAAACCCCCAATAACAACTGCTGCCATAACAAGAGGCAGAATTTGTTCCGCGGAAAGATCTCTTGGAACTCCAACTGCTGCAAGGCTTGCGACAACCCCTGCAACCGTGACACTCATTGGGCCCGTGGGACCACTTACTTGAGCCGGGGTACCCCCAAATAAGGCTGCAAGAAAACCAACAACAACTGCTCCATACAGGCCATAAATTGCTCCTCCAGGTCCAAGAGCTGCATTGCCAAAAGCTAGAGCTAAAGGTAGTGCTACTACAGCAGCTGTAAGACCACCTAATACGTCACCTCTAATATTCTTAAGGTGAAAACCATGAATTAGGGTCACTTGATAGACTCCATCAGTGATTTAACTTGAAATAGCCTATCTTGCTATGGGCACGTTAATGATCAATTGCTTGAGCTATTTTGGATTTTGAAAATAAATTTCTTATATTATAGAAGGTTTTTTAAAGATTAATTGAAAAAAACATTTTCATCCTAGGCTTTACGATCTTTATTAGTTGAATTGATTTGAACCATATGGAACTTACTTATCGTCCTCGCCGTTTGCGTCGAACACCAGCGTTGAGAAGCATGGTTAGAGAAAACACTTTGTCTGCTTCCGACTTTATTTATCCGTTATTTGTACATGAGGGGAAAGAAGTTCAGCAGATTGGTGCTATGCCAGGAGCAAGCCGTTGGACTATTGATGCTTTGGTTACAGAAGTCTCTCGGGCTTGGAATTTAGGGATTAGATGTGTTGTTTTATTTCCTAAGATTTCTGAGGCATTAAAGACAGAAGGTGGTGAGGAATCCTTTAATGAGAATGGTTTAATTCCTAGAGCAATTAAGAGGTTAAAAGCAGAATTGCCTGATATGACAATTATGACTGATGTTGCCTTGGATCCATATTCAAGTGATGGTCATGATGGGATCGTTAGCGCAGATGGAGTTGTGTTAAATGATGAGACAGTTGATCATTTGTGTAAGCAGGCCATAGCTCAGGCCAAAGCTGGAGCTGATTTAATTGGCCCTAGTGACATGATGGATGGTCGTGTTGGAGCTATTCGTGAAGCATTAGATGATGAAGGTTTTGAAAATGTTGGAATCATTAGTTATACAGCAAAATATTCTTCTGCTTATTACGGTCCTTTTAGAGAGGCGTTGGATTCGGCACCACGGTCAGTTACCTCTAAACCTATTCCAAAAGATAAAAGTACTTATCAGATGGATCCTGCTAATGCCAGAGAGGCAATTACAGAAGCTCAGTTAGATGAGCAAGAGGGTTCTGATATCTTAATGGTGAAGCCTGGTCTTGCATATTTGGACATTATTTATCGCTTGAGACAAGAGTCTGAATTACCTATTGCTGCTTACAATGTAAGTGGTGAATATTCAATGGTTAAGGCTGCAGCTGCAAAAGGGTGGATTGATGAAAAAGCAGTTGTTTTAGAAACTTTATTGAGTTTCAAAAGAGCAGGTGCTGACTTGATTTTGACTTATCATGCATGTGATGCTGCTAAGTGGTTACAATAAAAATGAATAAATGAGTACAATATATATAGGTAGTAAATTCATCTTTTTATCTACGAAGTTTGTAAAATTCTTCAATTATGTTTAATAAAGCTTTGGCAAAAAAAATTATTAATGTTAAAAGACTTGGGCATGTAGCTATACGTGTTGAAGATGTCGGTAGAGCAAAATCTTTCTATATGAGTTTGGGTATGAAACTTGTTTGGGATGATCAAGATTGGTGTTACTTAGAAACTGGTGAAGGTAGTGATGGGCTTGCTTTATTAGGCCCTTCTTACAAAGTCGCAGGACCTCATTTTGCTTTTCACTTTTCTAAAGAATCAGAGGTTCAAATAGCGCATCAAGAATTAAAGGAAGCAGGTGTTCAGGTTAGTGGTTTACATGCTCATCGTGATGGCACTGCTTCTTTTTATTTGCAAGACCCAGAAGGAAATTGGTTAGAAATGCTTTATCACCCTCCTGAGGGTATTCCATCGAATCAATAAGCAAAATGAGAAATTGTGAATGAGTCTTCAATACAGTAATTCCGATTCACACTTTGCTGATGTTGCATTTCAAGAAACACTGAATTTATTGGAATGGCCCAGACTTTGCGAGCAACTTTCTACATTTGCAAGCACTTTACCTGGAAGGAGAACATGTAATTCTCCTGCAATCCCTAAAGATTTTCTAACTAGTTGCAATTATCTTGCTGAAACTTTAGAGATTGGAGAATTAGATGGAGAGATTGAAGGAGGTTTGAGTTTTACGGGAGTGAATGATTTGGAGAAAATATTGATGAGGTGTTCAAAGGGTGGGGTTGTCTCGGGAAAAGAGTTATTAGAAGTTGCTGAGACATTGCGAACTGCACGTCGTCTACGCCGTCAGATTGAAGAACCACTAATCAGGCCAACAATTTCGAAATTACTAGTTAATTTAACCACTTTGCCTGAATTGCAGAGACTTCTTGAATTTGGTTTGGAAGAAGGTGGACGAATTGCAGATAGAGCTAGTGAGGTATTGGCTAGTTTGCGTAGAGAGATTCTTTCTTTGAAAAATGAGAGAAGAGATTTGTTGAAAGATCTTGTTCGCAGATATTCTTTTCTTCTTCAAGATAATGTTATAGCAGAAAGGTTTAACCGGCCTGTCATCGCATTGAAGCCTGGAGCAGTTGATCAGGTTGCAGGAAATGTACATGATAGTTCGGCATCGGGTAACACTGTATTTATTGAGCCAAAAGTCATAATTCCTTTAGGCAATAAGATTGCTTCTGTTGAAGCCAAGATTCTTATTGAAGAAAATAGGTTGTTAGAAGAGTGGAGTGGTGAGGTTGGTAAAAATTCATTAGCTCTTAAACATATGTGTAAAACTCTTTTGCAATTAGATTTTGCTTTAGCAAGAGCACGCTATGGCAAGTGGATAGGTGGAGTAGCACCACAAATGCAGGAAGAATCTGATACCCCGTTTGTTCTTAAAGGATTTCGTCATCCTTTACTTGTTTGGCAAGAACATTATGAAAATGGTAATGCAGTTGTCCCTATTAGTCTTGAAGTCTCCTCAGATTTAAGAGTAGTTGCGATTACGGGCCCTA
>CACIYC010000035.1 GCA_902590775.1 uncultured Prochlorococcus sp. | reverse complement strand
GCTTAAAGAAATGGCTGAACGTTATTACTCATGATGCGTAAAGAGGAAGACCACCATTACTTCAAGCCTGATGGTTCCAATTTTGGTAACGTCAAAATGGAGAAGACTATTTATGAGGTCATATTCTAGGTTCGCACTGCGTTGGTGAACCTAAAAAATATAATTGTGATAGCTACTCTTCGATCAATTAGAAGGTGAAGAATGTTTCGACAACAACTCCTTGTGTATTGTCTGCACCATTAATTTCTTCACTAAAGAAACCACCTTGAACAGAAACGCTGTCATTTACTGGATAGTTGTAGTAAACCTCATGGTTAGTGGTGGTTGTACCAGCATCATCGTGGCTTTCAAAGGCTGCACTAGCAACGCCATTACCAATTGGATGATCAAGACCAACCATTAATGCTTTTGAATTAGTACCATTGCCTTCTGGATCAGATGTGTCATACATCACACTGATAGTTGGGAAACCTTCAGGTCTAAAATAAACTCCTCCACCAAATGTCTCAACCCCATTGCTATCTCCATTTTCATCTGACCTCTTGTAAATCAATCCACCACCATAGTTGTTAGAGTCATAGCCTATTGAAGCAGTTAAGATATCGTCGCCTTCTCTTGTGAATATTCCCTTAGTTGAATTTTCTCCATCATCAGCAACAAGGCTAATTGATCCATTGAATCCATTGCTATTAGTATGAGCAATGGCAATACCAGGTCCAGTTTCATTCATTGCACCTGAAGCTCCAAAGCGCATCCCGCTCAATCTAAAAGCATCTGAATAAATTGAAGTATTAGCAGAAATTACATCATCTTGATCAACCAAAGGACCAGCGGTTAGCTGAAAATCTCCTACAGGAAATTGGTAAAATAATGAACTTACAGTAAGGCTATTCATTACCATATTCATGGAACTATCCATTTGGAGATCGTTATGATTTCCTTGGTCAATACTTGCAAATAGATGGTCTTGCCCAGTAAAACTTGTATGCGTCATAAGCATAAAAGAGTACTCACTAGTTAGCTTATTATCAGCTGTTGCAGCTGTATCTATAAAACCAGTAGTAAAAACTGCTTGACCCATCATTTTTGTTGATGTCTCAAAATCTACGCCATCATGCTTTCCATGGTGCGAATGTGAGCTATGACTGCTATCAGCTATCTCAAAAACAGTTTGATGAGTAAGAGTAGTTGTATTGATGCCGTAGTTCTTTTTATAAGATGAAACACCAGTTAAACTTGTTTCTGCGGTACTAGCTGCTAATGGAGTAAGGAGTGATATTGTCGGAAGAGCCACCACTAATTGTTGAAAAAGTTTCAAGGGTTTCCCTCTGAGTATTTATGCTTATGATAGAGCGTTATGTATAAAATGTTACGTAATTATATGGCGGAAAATAAACTGTCTAGTCGCCCTATTTAGTCTAGGGCAAATGTTTTAAGAGCCTGCTTTGAGTAGAGAAATTAAATTTCATAATACTGGGCTGTAAAAATAGACACATTCTTTTTTTTAAATTCTGATAACTTCTTTTGAAAGTCAAAATTAAAAACAAATGAGTGAATTTGCAGTTATCTCTTATTCTTTTTTTATAGCGACTTATGCAATAGTGGCTATCTTCTTCTCATTTGAAGATGATGATGATCAAGGTGGTGGGAAGATGATGCCCTTACCTATAAAGAATTAACGAATTTTTTTGATCAAAAGCGGAGATCCCTTTATTGATGGGTATGCTCACTCTTTCATTTCAACTATTTCATAGTAAGGTTGATCTTCGTAGTCAGCATCAGAGCAGCACATATCTCCACAGATCTCCTCTAGCAAGTCATAGGCATCATCGTAGTTGTCGAAAATCTGAGATGTGATCTCGTCTTCCTCTCTATCGTGTCTAGTGATGCGATATTTCATTGCTTAGTTCTCTTAAGTCTCCCAGTCAGCATCATCATTTTGGATAAAAAAGTAAAGAGAAATAAGTGAGAGAAAGTTTGAGTAAAGTTTGAGTAAATCAAAACGGTTCGCTGAAACCCCAGTCCATGCTTAAAGGTTATGTTTTCATTAGCCAGTAGTTAGGTTCAGTCATATCAATGGATTCGGAGGACGATCTTTGCTTGTTTTTGGCTTTTTAGGGTGCTATAACCCACCAAATAACTATGCTTGCTCTCTATTCTTACTCAAAATGAAAAGCTTTCATAAATTGCAGTGAAGTTACTTATAAAAACCTAAAGTTAAAAGAACAGCAATCATGCTGAAAAATGTTTTGTACAAATTGTGGTGTAGAACTAACAAACTCCTCAGCAAAATTTTGTGTGAGCTGTGGAGCGTCTATTAGAAATCATGATGTTTTCGTTAAAAAGAGGATAAGTAATTCCAAACCTGTTAAAGAAATGAATCCTGCTTTGCTAATACCAGCAGGAATAGCATTGTTTTATGCTTTAAAAATATTGATCAGATCGCTTTCTTGAATAATGGAAGAAGATAAGCCAATCACTAGGAAGAAACTTATAGGATTAAATGCTGCTGATTATGAGCATCCTTTAGATAGAACTGCTCTTGAGAAATTAGAGTCCATTCCAGGTGCTAGGACTATAGTGACAAAGATTTGGGAAAAGTACTTAGATAAACTTGTATTTTTTGAAAACACAGGGTCAAATATTGAAGTAAATAAAGAAAACTATGCTTATGTTTATGATCTTCTTTTAGAAGCCTGCTCAATCTTAGATGTCAAGGATATTCCGCCTCTTTATTTAGTATCCAGTCCTGAAATGAATGCTTATGCAACAGGAGTTAGTAGACCTGTCATATGCATTAATTATGCAACTATTGAAAGATTAGACAAAGATGAATTACTTTGTGTTTTAGCTCATGAATTAGGTCATATAAATAGTGGACATGTTCTTTATTATTACCTAGCACTACAATTGAAACCCATTCTAGAAATAGCTAGTCAATTAAGTTTAGGTATTGGAGGATTAGCTGGTGGTGGAATTAAAGTTGCTCTAATGTATTGGCGTAGGATGTCTGAATTTACTGCAGATCGTGCTGGATTACTTGTTTGCCAGGATCCTTTGGTTTGTATAAGATCATTGATTAAAATTTCTGGATTACCTTTAGAAAATGTAGATATTAAAAGGTTTGAAAAATCTTTTATCAAACAAGCAAAAGATTTTGAGGATTTTGATTATGGAACTATGAATAAACTAATTAGATTCCAGTCAACTATTGATAATACTCATCCTTGGAGTGTATTGAGGGCTTCTGAATTATTAAAATGGGAGGAATCTGATGAATATAAAAATATTTTAAATGGGGAAAATATTAAAGATGAGAAGAAAAATATATTTTGCAGAAATTGTGGAAGTAAGTTGATATTTTCAGATAAATTCTGTGGTAATTGTGGGTCTTCAATAAATCATTAAAATATCAATTAAATATTTTGAAGATTAATGGATAAAAAAGACAAAAATTTTGAATACACCTATGATTAGCTTAGTTTCTTGACATTTAGTACTTCCATTAAATTGGCAAGAAAATTTTCATTTGGTTCATTGTATGGCACTTATTCCGTGTGAAGACTGTGGAAGACAAATCTCTGATCTGGCTGTTGCTTGCCCACAATGTGGCAGACCTGCAAATATAGACACCTTAACAGCTCAGAAGATTAGTCCATTAGAAGAGAAAGTAGATGAACCTAATGTCACTAGTAAAACATCAGAGTCTCAAACTCTTGATAGGAATCTAAAAATTGATTTGGCAATCAAAGCTGCACTTATAAGAGGTGAAATAACAACTGCTTCAGTAGTTGATAAACAAAACTCATTAACTAATTATGATGAGGTTGTCCTACGCAATCAATCCTCAAGTATCCTTTCAAAAATCTCAATGAAAAGGATAGAAGAGTTAAATAATGATCCTAATTTGTGGAGTCAATATAATGTGAGTCAAGTAAAACAAATGTCACCACAAAATTTTATTGAAGATGAAATATTAGAAGCAGCAATAAGAATTGCACTTCAAAGAGGTGAGTTAACATCTCCGTTAATAGTGGATAGACAGAAATCTAATAAGACTTCAGATGTTTTTGGTGCCCCTAATATTCATTTACGGAACTCAGAGAACGGAAAAATAGCTACAGTTTCTCTTAAGCGCATAAATGAAGAAATAGCTAAACCCTTGCTAGGCAATGATACTGGATTAAATCAAGACCAACAAAATAATGAGCACTTTCCCGAAGAAAATATTCCTAAGAGTGATTTATCTGGAGCTAAATTCTGCGTTAATTGTGGTGCGTCATTATCTATCTCTGATGTTTTTTGTGGCCAATGTGGGACCTCTACTTCTAGATAGATAATTTAAATGATTTATTTTTTATTATTTTCTTAATGTATACTAAGGAAAGTTAAAGTGAAAGAATGTTTTGTACACAATGCGGCACAGAAATTCTTCCTAATCAAAAGTATTGTACAAAATGTGGATTAAATCTACAAAAGGGAGTTGAGCAAAAAAAAATTGCAAGCCCTAGATCTACATTTATCAATGAAGTAAATGATAATCCAAGAATCAGAAGTAAAGGAACAAAAAATAGTGTAATTTACGTACTTATTCTTTGCTTTTTTAAACTCATTCAGTTACTTAGCAGTGGAAATAATCCAGGAAATTTACCTTATGCCTTAGGTGCTGTTTTAGTCCCTTTGCTTATGATGATGTCATTAACAGCTATACCTAATAAGATTTTAAGATATCTTTTGATTACCCTTTCTTCAATATTCTGGTTTTTCACCATCGCATCTATGTAGAGCTCAGATTGGAATAAAAAAGTAAAGAGAAATAAGTGAGAGAAAGTTTGAGTAAAGTTTGAGTAAAGCTTGACGGTTCGCTGAGAACCCAGTCCATGCTTAAAGGTTATGTTTTCATTAGCCAAAACCTAGTTTCTTCAGTCATAACAAGGGATCTTGGTGTTTAATTGAGATACTTTTAGGCTGTTCTCGGTGTTGAAAACTAAGAATTGCCTGCATTCTCTTCTCTATTCTTGCTCAATTATATGGTTTGCGCTTTTAGTAGACCCAGTGATTTATGCGCACTAGATCGCAGGTTCGAATCCTGTCGCGTCGACCTGACTAGATTTTCGAGATCTCAAGATGAGAAAGGGGCGCTGTAGGGAGCACTAGATTATTGCAATAGTTCTATTCATAAGGGTTTTTAGAGGTTGCAGCGCCCCCTTTTAGTTAAAACATCCATAAGGGTTTCTTCTCTGCGAGTCTTCTTTATTGATTGTTGACCTAAATTACTTTCTATTCCAATTTCGTGAAGTTTGATTTTTCTAATTTACCAGTGCCTACATATTCACAATGTAGTTTAGCCAAAGAGCCAATTATGATACTCTTATTATTTATTTTATTCCATTTACCAAGCCTCTTTCTGCCATGTAAATACTGAGCATAAGTTTGATCTTCACAATCAATAAGTAAGTTGGATTTTTTTTGAACCACACCTCCTGGAGTTGACGGAGTACCTGGCATATTAAATGATGTTGACGTACAATTCATTGAATTACCAAATCCAGAAGTGCAGTTAATATTACCTAAACCAGATGAATAACCAGAGGTACCTGCCTTAGGATTTTGATAATATCGTTTAACATAAATTATATCTATGTATCTTCCATATTTACCTCTTACCTTTACATCTTTAGCAAAAGTACTTATATAGGAAACTTCATTATCTTCTGGACTTTGGATATAAAAATAATCATATAGTGTTGCCATTCCAAACATATCTTTCTCTTCACCTGTTCCTATGCAGATATTCTTACCATTTATGCAATCTTTACCTTTATTAAAATCTATGGCTATGTTTTTTACTCGATCAGTTTCAGTTTCAGTTTCAGTTTCAGTTTCAGTTTTAGTTTCAGTGGATTCCGATTTTGTTTGACCTTTCTCAAAGTTCATACAGCCTTTATAGTCAGAAGCTTTTAAACATATTTTTCTTGCAGATTCACTTCTCATACAATCAGCATAATCATCTGCTTTCATACATATATTATTGGCGTTAGCTGAATCCCTGGGGACTGTAAGCAATGAAAAAGTAATAATGAAAAAAAAGAAGTTTCTCATTCTTGACTCTTCTCATACTCCATACAACCTGCATAATCAGCAGCCTTTAAACATTTTTTTCTTATAGAATTATCCTTTGAGTTAACTGAGTCTGATTTGTTTCCAGAAAATATCTTTTTTAAGTAGTTGGATGGTTCCTTTTCCTTTGTTGAGGGTGTCTGTCTTTCTATTAGGTATTTGACTGGTTTTATATATTTTGAATTAAGTTCAACTATTTTTTTTGTGTCTATTTTGCTTGATGTTTCAAAGTAACATTTTGGAAAATTCGTGTAGAAGTCCGCAAAAGCAAAAACAACCTTTACTCCATCTTTTGAATTAAGCCAATCAAATTGATCTTCAATGCCACTTGTTTTTAAATATCCATCAATTAGGTTGTTAGTTTCTTCAGTTGACAAAAGAGTAGCAGATTTCACAAATTCAACCAAATCACTGCTTCTGTCTGGGACTTTCCCCTTAGTAGGATTCTTACTTAAAATACAAATAAATGAACCTAATTTCTCTGCTGCAAGCTTTCTACGAGCGCTTATATCAGGTGTTACTTTTTTAAAATCAGATTGATTATTTTTTGTTGTCTTTACTTCTGCCTGTTTAGGAATAATACCTTTATTAATTTCAGTAAAAGTATCTTGAATTCTATATTTTCGGAAAAGTTCAATACCACTTATATTAGTTTTATTATATTTTTCTTCACCCGCACAGTCTTTAAAATTAGATTTATAACCTGTAATTCTGGTAACAATTTTCTTCCCATCTGGACTAATAACCCAAGGCTCTTTATCGACAATATCTTTTATCATCGTATTGTAATCAGATCCCATAATTTTTTTGAATTTCTTAGCTCCTTTCTTAGTATCTACTCTTAATTCAGCTCCTATGCACTTTATATTTGCAAGGTCATGTACAGCTTTATAACGTGGTATATATATTTCTTTATCAGTATCTCCAACAAGAGTATCTATGAAGGAATAATCTTTATCTTCTTGTGATGCGATAGCAGCAGGAGAAATTAGGATTAGTGAGGTAGCGGCTAGGATAAATCTTTTCATTTCCCCAATGTCTCATATAACCCCTATAGTCTAATATTTTTAAAATCTATCTCTCATATAAATCATTTGTTGAGAGAAATTGCCAAAATTCATCCTAGTGCTCCCGCACTAGGTCGCTGAGGGAGCGCTAGTTTCATG
>CACIYC010000034.1 GCA_902590775.1 uncultured Prochlorococcus sp. | reverse complement strand
ACTGATACAGGGTCTGCTGAGGTTCAGATTGCAATGATAAGCAAAAGAATTGACCAGCTCAGCAAGCACCTTCAGAGTAATAATCACGATTTTTCTTCAAGGCAAGGATTATTAAAAATGATTGGCCAAAGAAAAAGACTGCTTAGTTATCTAAAAGAAGCCAGTAAAGCCAGATACGATAAAATAGTCAAGGATCTAGGAATACGTGGATAAAACAAAAAATAATAAAAATTATTTTTTATAAGATAATGAAAGAAGGAAAAAAAACAAATCAGTCAGAAACTTCAGGCTTGAAAAATACCAATACTTTTAAAGATCAAGTGAAACAACCTGCATTGAAAACTAAAAACAATAAAAAAAGGTCTCGAGATTCCTACATTCCAAAAGTAGTAGCAAATAGAATGGCAAGACGCATTGCTTTTACAACTGGAATACCAACTATATTAGGTATGAGTGTTTTTATAGGAAGTTATTTACTTATTATTAAAGGAATAAAAGATGTACCTCCTTCGGTAACTCTAACAAGTTCAGCAATATGCTTTTTGATCGGTCTTTTTGGACTAAGTTATGGAATACTTTCAGCAAGTTGGGAAGATAATCCAGGGAGTCTGCTTGGCATAGAAAATATCCGGCCAAATATCTCCAAGATGCAAAGCGCTTTCAAATCAACAAGTCCTGAGGGAAAGAAAAGATCTTAATTAACAAGACTTTTGCTCCAATTTGCTTTAAAAGAGTTTTTACGTAGAGAATCAATTAATTCGTTGGGGTCTTTGACACAAAACTGATGCCCTAAGCGCACATACTTAATACTCTTGTCATTCTTAATAGCTACTACAACAGGAACCTTAATACCAAGTTCATCTTTAGAAGGTCTATGCTCTGACAAGCAATTTCTAAGCTTATGTTGATATTCAATATTGCTAAGTTGATCAGGAAGAACATCAATTAGTACAAATCTCATTTGATCTATTGATCTACAATCATCAACTATTAATTGAACATTATCATCTCGATGATCAACAGAAGACCAAATAAGTAACCGTGCTTCAGTTAGCAAATGATCAGATAATCTATAAAAGCTTTTAGGAAAAACAATTGCCTCACAGGATCCAGTTAAATCTTCTATTTGCAAAATTGCCATCTTATCTCCTTTACGAGTAGTAACTACTCGCATCTCTTTTATCATTGCAATAACACTAACTTTTGATTTATCTTTTTGATCTTCTAAATTCAGCAAGCTTATAGGGGCAATAAGTCTTGCTGGTTCAGACAATTGTTTTAGCGGATGATCAGACAAGTAAAAGCCTAAAAGCTCTTTTTCCAATTTCAGTTTTTCTGTAGGACAATAATCTTTTACCAAAGGACCTTTAGGCGCAGAGGCAATACTGAGATCATCACTTTCATTCTGAGACTCAGAAGAACTAGATGAAAAATCAAAGAGATTTCCTTGCCCACTTTCTCTATCACGAGCTCTCGATGAAGCCCAATCAATGATCAATTCAAGATCTGAAACTAACTGCGCACGATTTGCTTCTTCATGACAAAAGTCAAGAGCCCCGCAATGAATTAAAGACTCTAAAGTCCTTCTATTTAATACACTTGTTGGTATCCTGTCGCAAAGATCTGCTAAAGACACAAAAGGACCGTCCTCATCACGAGCATTTATTAATTGCTTGATCGCACTATCGCCAATATTTTTAACTGCAGATAATCCAAAAAGAATTCTATTTTCAATAGGAGTAAAATCAATACCTGAAGTATTTATATCTGGTGGCATTACCTCAATTCCCATAGAATTACAATTGGCTATATATCTTTGAATCTTGTCACTTGAACCAGAGTTAACTGTTAACAATGCTGCCATATAGGCAACTGGATAATGTGCTTTTAAATAAGCAGTTTGATAAGTAACGGCACCATAAGCTGTTGAGTGACTCTTATTAAAACAATATTCGGCAAAGAGGACCATTTGATCAAATAAATCATTTGCTATTTTTAAATCAACGCCATTTTTGCTCGCTCCATTAACAAAAAATTCTCGATGTTTCTGCATTTCTGAAACTTTTTTCTTCCCCATTGCACGCCTTAATAAATCTGCTTGTCCAAGAGAATATCCAGCAAGATCCTGAGCAATCTTCATGATTTGCTCTTGATAAATCATGATTCCATATGTTTCACCAAGGATTGGTGCCAAAGAAGAATGAGCAAAATCAATTACTTCCTTACCATGTTTTCGATTAATAAATTTAGGTATTAAACCTGCATCAAGAGGTCCTGGTCTATACAAGGCCAATATTGAAGAAATATCTTCTAAAGATGAAGGCTTTAAATCTCTAACTATTTGACGCATTCCACTAGATTCAAGCTGAAATATACCTTCCAAGTCTCCACGAGATAACAACTCATATGTTTTGTTATCGTCAAGAGTTAAGTCGTCCAAGTCGACTCTTTCTCCTTCAAATTCTTCCACTAGATTTACAGTCCTCTGAAGCATAGTTAGATTTTTAAGGCCAAGAAAATCCATCTTTAGCAATCCCAATGATTCAATATCTTCCATAAAATATTGTGTAATTATTTGACCGTCATTATTCCTCTGCAAAGGAACCAATTCATCCAATGGATCTGATGCAATAACAACTCCTGCTGCATGAACACCAAAAGTTTTATTTGTTCCTTCAATTCTAATAGCCATATCAATCCATTTTTTAACTAAAGGGTCTTCTTGATATTTGTTCCTAAACTCACTACTGGGTGAATCTTTACTAATCATTTTTGCAAGTTTTGCTGGCTTACCTCTTACAACAGGAATCAATTTTGCAAGTTGATCTGCATCCCTATAAGGAATATCTAATACTCTTGCAACATCTTTTAGAACAGCCTTAGAAGTCATCCTGTTAAATGTAATTATTTGAGCTACTTTGTCTTCTCCATAACGCCTAGTAACGTAATCAATGACTTCACTGCGTCTTTCAATACAAAAATCAGTATCTATATCAGGCATGGACTTTCTTTCAGGATTCAGAAATCTTTCAAACAAAAGTCCATTCTCTACTGGATCAATATTTGTTATTCCCAATGCGTAAGCAACCAAAGAGCCTGCAGCTGATCCCCTACCTGGGCCAACAGGTATTAATTGTTCTCTTGCAAATTTAATGTAATCCCAAACAACAAGGAAATAAGTCGGAAAACCCATTTCCTCTATTATTTTTAGTTCATTATAAAAACGCTCAGAATATTCTTTTGGAACCAAATCAATTGAATTGAGATTAAGTTTATCAAGCAAACCTTTTAATGTTACTTCCTTAAGATATTCGAGGGGTGTTCTATCATCAGGAATTGGGAACTGAGGCATTTTATAACTTCCAAGTATTGAGTATTCATCAACTTTTTCTGCGACTTTCACAGTATTTGCAATTGCTTTATTTATAATTTCTTGGTCAAGGTGATCAAGAAAAAGCTTCTTCATCTCAGACTCTGATTTTAAATATTCAGTTCCTGTATAACGCAACCTCTTTTCATCCCTAATCAGTTTACCTGTAAGAACACATAACAAAGCATCATGAGCCTCAACATCATTTTCAGTAAGATAATGAGCATCATTAGTAGCCACTAACTCTATATTCAATTCTTTTGCAATTTCTGAAATAGCAACATTGACTATTCGATCTTCAATTGCACCATGATCTTGAATCTCTAAGTAAAAATCTTCTCCAAAAATATTTTTATACCAACTAGCGATATCCTTTGCAACATCTAGTCTTCCACGCAAAATAGCCTGAGGAATTTCTCCTCCCAAGCATGCAGTAGAAACAATTAAACCTTCCGAATATTGCTTAAGTAATTCTTTGTCAATGCACGCTCTTGAGAAAATTCCTCTCCCACGCATGCCTTTGAGATGACTAATAGTAGTTAACTTAACAAGATTCTTATATCCAACTGAATTTTTCGCAAGAACAACCAAATGATAACGCTTTTCCTTCTTGGGTTGATCATCAGCAATTGATCCATTTATTACATACATTTCATTACCAATAATCGGCTTTATCCCTTCTTGCTTACATAATTTCAAAAGCTCTATAGAGCCATACATGACACCATGATCAGTCAATGCCAAAGCAGGAAAACCAAGCTCTTTAGCTCTGGCTACCATTAACGGAAGTTGGCTAGCTCCGTCGAGGAGACTGTAGTCACTATGATTGTGTAAAGGAACAAACCCCATCTCTCCATACTAGCCCTGAAGCTCAATATGGAGTGTATTTGTTAATAAACTACGCTATATACAGTGCCTTAGGATGGAATAAGATCGTTTTTGGGAGCAGATTTCATCACTTCTGCATACTCTTCGTATTGATGAGCTACCTGAAGCAAGCGAGCCTCATCTAAAACATTTGCAATCAATTGCAAACCAATAGGTAAGCCAGATTTATCAAAACCACATGGCAAGCTAATAGAAGGAAGACCAGCTAAATTTGCAGGAATTGTAAGCAAGTCAGAAAGATACATTTGCAAAGGATCATCTTTATGAGCACCTGTTTTAAAAGCTGTAGTTGGAGAGGTGGGTGTTAAGAGGATGTCTACAGACTTAAATGCATTCTGAAAATCTTGTCTAATAAGCGTTCTTACTTGTTGTGCTTTTTTATAATATGCATCTCCATAGCCAGCAGACAATGCATAAGTACCTATTAGGATTCTCCTTTGTACTTCACTACCAAATCCATCAGCTCTACTAAAGGTAGTCATATCGAACAAATTATCTGCATTATCCGATCTATAACCATACTTAACGCCATCATATCTAGCTAAATTTGCAGAGGCTTCGGAGGGGGCAATTAAATAATAAGTAGATATTCCATCAACAAATCTAGGACATGAAACTTCTACAAGTTCTGCTCCTAAGGATTGAAGTGCATCAGCAGCCTTAAGAGTAGATTCTTTAACCTCCGAATCCAAACCATTCTGATCAAAGCACTCTTTTATCAAACCAACACGAAGTCCTGAAATGGAAGTTGTTAAATTTTTAAGAAAATTTGGTACTGCCTCATTTAAGCAAGTTGAGTCCCTTGAATCATGACCAGATATAACTTGCAAGACCTCTGCCACATCTTCAACATTGTTAGCAAAAGGTCCTATTTGATCTAATGAACTTGCGAAAGCAATTAAACCCCATCTACTTACACGACCATATGTAGGCTTTAACCCAACAACACCGCAAAAGGAAGCTGGTTGTCTTATTGATCCACCAGTATCAGAACCCAAGGAAGCCATACATAGGCCAGAGGCGACCGCAGCGGCACTGCCACCAGAGCTTCCTCCTGGAACTCTTGATAAATCCCACGGATTTGCAGTAGCTCCAAATGCCGAGGTTTCAGTGGAACTTCCCATAGCAAATTCGTCTAAATTTGTTTTCCCAATCAATACTCCCCCTGCTCTCCAAAGTCTTTCCGTAACTGTAGATTCATAAGGAGGTACAAAATTCTCTAGCATTCTGCTTGAGCATGTTGTAGGTATTCCTTTTGTACATAGGTTATCTTTTATTGAAAAGGTAACTCCCGCCAATGGAGGCAACTCTTCTCCAGCAGCTATTGCTTCATCTATTTTTATAGCCTTCGCCCTTGCTTCTTCATTATTCAAATACAAATAAGAATGAACAGAGTCATCTATTTTTTGTATTCGCGAAATATGCTCATCAACCAACTCAAGTGAAGATACTTCACCTTTTATTAGTTTCCGACGCCATTCAGATATAGTCATTATAAATTGATGTCCTACTAAAGAAGAATTGCAATAACCTTTAATTCATTTTAGAAAGTCAATGGCTCTATTCGTCTACAACGAATAAAACTGTGATCCATTGATTCAATGCCTTCCTCAGTTAAATCATTCATAAATACTGCCACCTTATTCTTAAGGTTTCTCTTGGTTAAAAAGGGACCAAACCAATAAATGGAATTAGGGTTATCAGTCTCGATTTTAGCCCACCAGGCTAAACCCAATCTGTTACCCAAATTACGAATCGCCCTCACTGGGCCCATGTGCTAAATAAAGATCTTTTTTAATATTAGTACTTAATTAAAAAAAAACTGAAAACTAACTTAATTTTTTCTCTTAGATGTTCAATTAACCATTTTTTGGCTCCAAAATTATACTTTGATAAAAAGAAATGATTACAACTTATTTTTCTTCAAATGGCTTAGTAGCTAACTTTGCTCTCACTAACTTAGGAGAAGGAGCCTGCCCAGATAAACCTTTCATCCAGCCTTGACGAGCGATCTCATATAAAAAGACAGAGGTTGCAACTGATGCATTTAAACTTGAGGTTACACCTCTTAAAGGAATCCTAAAAAGAAAATCACAATGTCTTCTAGTAAGTAGCGATAAGCCTTTTTCTTCTGAACCAATTACCAAGACTATTGGACCATCAAAAGAAAATTCATTGACTGTTTTATCTCCCTCTCCAGCAAGACCAACAATTGTATATCCAGAATCCTTTAATTCTTCTAAAGATCGGTTCAAATTAACAACCCTGGCAACAGGCAAATGTTCCAGTGCTCCTGCAGCAACTTTAGCAACAGAGCCCGTTAAACCTGCAGTTCTCCTTTGAGGAAGAACAATTCCATGAGCTCCAAAGGCTTCAGCAGATCTAACTATAGCTCCTAAATTTTGAGGATCGGTTAAACCATCAAGTGCTATCAAAACAGGGGGTTCTTCAAGATCTCGACATCCACTTATCAAAGTCTTCAAATCAAAAGTTTCTGCAGCTGCAGTTTGTACCGCTATACCCTGATGAACACCCCCACTTGTTACATGGCCTAACCTGGCCCAAGAAACTTCTTCTACAAGTACGCCTAAAGACTTTGCATCTTTAATTAACTGCAGGAAGCGTGGGGAATTTCTTATTTCCGACGTACACCAAATTCTATGAATAGGTCTTCCTGATTCAAGTATTGACTGAGTAGAATGCCGACCCCAAAAAACATCATTCGATTCACTCTCAAATATAACCATCTCTTCAGAGTCACGCTTTGTCTCATTAAATTGTTCATTTGACTTCTGAGCATTTCTTGAAAAATTACTAAATCGTCGTCTCTCTCCAAATTTGTTTTGTGTTTTCGCTGAGGGAAAATTATTTTTAAAACTTTCTCTTTTAGAATTTCTATCTTTGCTCCATGCACTATTAGATTGATTTGTATTTTTTGCATTTTTCTGCAAACCTCTAGGATTACTTGTGTTTGTTGATCCTCTTCGTTGCTCATTCTTTTTATCAAAATTTTCTTTTGAAGTAACTTCTTTATATCGAGAAACTTTATTAAAAT
>CACIYC010000033.1 GCA_902590775.1 uncultured Prochlorococcus sp. | reverse complement strand
AGAAGAGGAACTTCTTCTGAATCAGAGCAATCTGATGATTATTCTGGAGCAGAATAATAGGAATTGATTTTTATAGCCCGGCATCTTCTAATTGTCGGGCAGCTTTTTCTAAAACATCTAAATCAGCTTTTGGTGTTTGAGCTTTTTGTGTGAGCTCATTTCTCCATTTACGAGCTCCTTTAACTCCTTGAACTAGATGCAAAGTATGTTTGCAAATATCCCATAATCGACCATTTCTATTTAAATGTTTTTCTGCATATGGAATTAATCCTTTTATGACTTGAGAGGCTGAAATTATTTTTGCTTTTTCTCCAAAAAATATTTCGTCTATTTGATTCCATAAAAGAGGGTTGGCATAGACTGCTCTGCCTACCATTACTCCATCAAATATTTTTAGAGCATTGATGCATTCTTTTTGATTCTTTAAACCACCATTTAGTTCAATTGTTAATTCTGGCCGACATTTTTTTATATGAGCAACTTTTTCATATTCAAGTGGAGGTATTGATCGATTTTGTTTTGGATTTAAACCAGTTAGTATTGCTTTACGGGCGTGAATAGAAAATCTATCTGCTCCTGCAGATGCAATTTTATCTACAAAACTTAGTAGATGTTCTTTACTATCTAAATTATCTATTCCTATTCTATGTTTAATAGTGACTGGAAGATTGGATCCCTGTTTCATAGCTTCTATGCATTTAGCTACTTGATTAGGGTTTGCCATTAGACAAGCGCCAAAATTGCCAGATTGTACTCTTTGGCTAGGGCAGCCAATATTTAGATTGATTTCGTCATATCCCCAGTTCTCAGCAAGCTTTGCTGCTTCAGAAAGTAATTTAGGATTATCCCCTCCTACTTGAAGAGCAATAGGGTGCTCTATTTCATCAAATTCAAGAAGTTTTTCTCTATTTTTATGTTCCAATGCTTTAGCTACAATCATTTCTGTATATAGCAATGCTTTTAGACTGATTTGTCTCATAAGCACTCTAAAATGTCTATCTGTACAATCGAGCATTGGTGCAATACTGAATTGATATGATTCTTGTATGATTGGTTTTGGTTTTTTGATCATTTGTATTGATCTACCTTCAGCTTTTACCCAGAAGGATTTAAATGTTTTTATCCTATGAATAGAAACTTTTTATTGTCTAGTCGTAGGACTTTTTTGATGGGAATTATGTCATTATTTTTTGGGATTTTGTTTAGCCCTAAAAAAGCTTTTGCTGCGACTGAATCAGATGAAGCTTCTTTTTCATTGACAAAAGAAGAGTGGAAGAACCGTCTTTCTTCTCAGGCATATTACGTTTTAAGAGAAGAAGGGACTGAAAGACCTTTTTCAAGTGAATTGAATAATGAGAAAAGAAAAGGTATTTTTGTTTGTGCAGGCTGTAATTTGCCTTTATTTGATTCTTCTAAGAAATTTGATAGTGGTACGGGGTGGCCTAGTTTTTGGGAACCCTTGCCAAATGCTATAGATACAAAAACAGATTTTAAATTAATACTTCCACGTACTGAATATCATTGTAGTAGGTGTGGTGGTCATCAAGGGCATGTGTTTAATGATGGGCCTCGTCCAACTGGCAAAAGATATTGCAATAATGGAGTTGCTCTAAGTTTTCAACCAGCTGATTAAAAGAATTTGGTAAAAATGTTGGTGCGGGCTTCCGAGCTTGTTAGATCTTTACTCTTTGTTCCAAGATAATTTAGTGCTTTTAAAGACTTCATATGACTGAAGATGTTTCAGCTTCAAATCCACCAGACTTAGAAGTGGAGTCTCAAATTTCAGATCAAGATCAAGAAAATTCTTCTCCTAGTGAAGAAACTCTTGCTGATGATTCTGGAGATAATCAAGAGCTTTCATCTAATTCTGAATCTAATAAGCAGCTTTTAGATAATGATGCAAGGCTTGAACAACTTGAAAGGGAGCATGAAACTTTAAAGAGTCAATATATGCGCATTGCTGCAGATTTTGATAACTTTCGAAAGCGACAAACTCGTGATCAAGATGATTTGAAATTACAACTTACTTGCAACACCCTTAGTGAGATACTTCCAGTTGTAGATAATTTTGAGAGAGCAAGGCAGCAGATTAATCCTGAAGGTGAAGAAGCATTGGCTCTTCATAGGAATTATCAAAATCTTTATAAGCAGCTTGTTGATGTTTTAAAGAAACTTGGAGTTGCTCCAATGCGAGTTGTTGGTCAATCTTTCGATCCAACTCTTCATGAGGCTTTGCTTCGTGAGCCAAGTGAAACTATGTCTGAAGATATTATTTTAGAAGAATTAGTTCGTGGATATCATTTAAATGGTCGAGTTTTAAGGCATGCTCAAGTTAAAGTTTCAATGGGTCCTGGGCCAAAAGATGATCTTAAAGAACAGACAATTGATGAAGAAAATCAATTAAACAAAAATCATGATTCAGAATCTCCCGAATAACCAGGTTAATTACATGACTCTGGAATTTTTTTCTAAAATTTTATATAAGAACTAATGGCAGATTTTTATGACCTGTTAGGAGTTAGTAGAGATGCAGATCCTGACACTTTAAAACGTGCGTATAGGCGTTTGGCTCGCCAATATCATCCAGATATCAATAAAGACGCTGGTGCTGAAGATCGTTTTAAAGAAATAGGGCGAGCTTATGAGGTTTTAGGAGACCCTGAAAAGCGTGCTAGGTACGATCAGTTTGGAGAGGCTGGCTTAGGTGGGAGTGCAGGTATGCCTGATATGGGAGATATGGGTGGTTTTGCAGATATTTTTGAAACGTTTTTTGGAGGAGCAGGACCTGCTGGCGCTAGAAAGCAAAGAAGGGGACCTCAGCAAGGAGATGATTTACGTTATGACTTAACAATTGATTTTGATCAAGCGATTTTTGGGCAAGAAAAGGAAATTAAAATCCCTCATTTAGAAACATGTGATAGTTGCAGAGGTAGTGGATCAAAGCCTGGAACCGGGCCAAAAAATTGTTCAACATGCGGCGGAGCTGGTCAAGTACGTCGAGCAACCAGAACTCCTTTTGGTAGTTTTACGCAAGTATCCGATTGTCCAAGTTGTTCTGGTGTTGGGAAGGTTATTTCTGATCCTTGTCAAAATTGTGGAGGTCAGGGCGTTAAACAGGTTAGAAAAAAACTTCGTATAAATATTCCTGCTGGAGTTGATACAGGAACACGTTTACGTGTTTCTGGTGAGGGTAATGCAGGAGTAAGAGGAGGTCCTTCTGGTGATTTATATGTTTTTCTTAAAGTAAAAACGCATCCTAAATTACAACGAGAAGGATTAAATATTCACTCTGAAGTGAATGTTAGTTATTTACAAGCAATTCTTGGAGATACTATTGAGGTGGATACAGTTGATGGTCCAACAAGTTTACAAATTCCTTCAGGAACTCAACCAAGTACAGTTTTAACTTTAGAAAATAAGGGTATTCCAAAATTAGGTAATCCTGTTGCAAGAGGTAATCATTGCATTTCCGTAAAGATTAATATTCCTTCAAGGTTAACTGAAGAAGAGCGCATCTTGTTAAATAAATTAGCCAGCCATTATTCTGCAAAAGGGCCTCAAAATCATCATCATAAAAGTGGTTTATTTAGTAATTTATTTAGAAATGATGTTAGTTAATGCATAAATATTTAGATCTTAGAGGAACTCCATGCCCGCTTAATTTTGTTCGATGTTGCTTAGAACTTGAAAAATTAAAACATCATCATATTCTTCAAGTAGATATTGATAGAGGAGAGCCTGAAGAAATGGTTTTGTCAGGCCTTTGTGAATCAGGTCATAACGTAAATGTGATTTTAAGAGAATCTGATTGGATTAGATTTACTGTAATTCCTAATGCTAATGAACAATAATGCATTAAAAGGAATTGTTGTAGCTATAAAGGCAAATTATTTGATAGTCGAATTAAATAGAAATATTAAAGGATTGAATAATAATATTTTAAAGGATAAGAATAAAATAGTGAGATTACTTTGTACTAAAAGAAATAGGCTTTCTTACAATGGCTCTTTCGTTAGTGTTGGTGATTTTGTTTTAGTAGAGTCTATAGATTGGAATGACTTAAGTGCTGTAATAAGTAGTATTGATAAAAGAGATAGTTATATAGACCGACCTTCTATAGCTAATTTTACTGATATTTTAGTTGTTATTTCTCTTGAAGAACCAAAGTTTGATCCAATTCAAACTACTAGATTTTTATTGAAAGCTGAACAAACTAAAAAGAATATCCATATAATTTTGACTAAGAGTGATTTAATCGAACCAAATATTTTATATAAATATACTGATAGGCTGAAAAAATGGGGTTACAATTCAATTGTTGTTTCAATCCTTAGTAGAGAAGGAATTGATAAATTATTTGAAATATTAAAAGCTGTAAAAATAGGCGTCTTGTGCGGACCTTCAGGAGTGGGAAAAAGTAGTTTAATTAATCATTTATTTCCTCAATTTTCTATACAAATAGGATCATTATCAAAAAAGTTGCAACGAGGTAGAAATACAACACGACATGTTGAATTGTATTCACTTCCTAATGGTGGATTTATTGCTGATACACCTGGTTTTAATAAACCTGAATTTATTTTTGAGCCTGAGAACCTTGCGGAATATTTTCCTGAATTAAGATTTCAATTGGCTCAAAAAATATGTAAATTTAGAAATTGTTTACATGTTAATGAGCCAGGTTGTGCAATTTCTAGGGATTGGGAAAGATATGAAGTTTATAAGCAATATTTAGACGAAATGATTAACTCTCGTCTTTAATTCCAGGAAGATTAAGATTTAAACCACCAGTCAACTCTTGCATTTTGTTTTTCATATTTGTTGTTGAGTTTTCATGTGCAACTTGAATTGCTGTAAGAAAAGCTGTTTCTAGGAATTCTTTGTTTTCTTTAAAAACAGAATCATCTATTGAGACTCGAAGTGGTTTTTGATTGCCTGATAGCCACACATTGACACGTCCATCTTCATTAGAGCCTTGAATTTCTATGCTATCTAATTCTTCTTGTAGCTTTTGTGCATCTTGTTGAATTTGTTGAGCTTTTTTAAAGGCTTCTGTAATTTGTCCAAAATTTGGAAGTCCGAATCCTGCCATTTTTTTAATGATCTGAAAGTCAGATTAGTTGGTTGATTGAAAGCCAAGTCGTTTTACTTCTGTTTGAAGTAAAACGCCATACTTTTCTTGAACCTTTTCTTGAATAATTGATATTAGTCTAGATATATCTTTAGCGGTTGCTCCTCCTTGATTAACAATAAAATTTCCATGTATTGAGGAAATTTCTGCATTTCCTTCACGCAATCCTTTTAAACCAAGCTCTTGAATTATTTGTCCAACTTTTAGGTCTTTTGGGTTTCGGAAAACACTCCCACAACTAGGTAAATGGTATGGCTGAGTTTTTAAGCGATGATTAAGATTTTGATTTGTTTCATGTATTAATTGCTCTGGATTATGCCCAGGTTCTAGATGAAAGCGAGCTGAAAGAACAATGAGCTTTTCTTGTTGAAGAAGACTTTGGCGATAAGAAAAATTTAATTCTTTTTTTTTGAGTTCAAAGGTTTTACTTTCTTCAAGAGAAAGAACTTTGACGGATATCAATCTGTCTGCAATGCATCCATTTTGTGCACCAGCGTTCATTGTTATTGCACCCCCAACAGTCCCAGGTATCCCTACTGACCATTGAAGTCCATGAAGTCCATCTTTCGCAGCTTTCCTTGCTAAATTAGGTATTGCTTCTCCACAGTTAGCTTCGATTAGCCCTGTTTGTTTGCATATTGTCAAACCATGCATTTTGCGCATGCATATAGTGAGGCCTTTTATTCCTTTATCACTTATTAATATGTTTGATCCTGCTCCTATGATTTGACATGGAATTCTTTTTTTATTTGCCCAAGAGATTAATGATAATAATTCATTTAGACCTTTTGGTTCTCCTATCCATTCTGCAGGGCCGCCAATTTTCCAAGTTGTGAAATTAGAAAGAGGAACAAGAGATTGAATTTTTTCGTTTGTGAAAGACTTATGCAGCATGATATTTGCTTTTACTTGAGTTGTTATTTACCAACTGTTCAGATAATTGAGTGATATCACCAGCTCCCATTATTAGAATTAAATCATTTGATTTTGTGTTATCTTTTAAAATTTCTTTAATACTATGAATAGTCTTAGATGTAAGTATCGATAGATTGGGGTAATTTTTTAATATACACGATTTAAGTTTTTCAATATTAATTCCTTTGATTTTACATTCTCCTGCACTATAAATAGGAGCTAAAATTAACAAATCGCTTTTGCCTAATTGTTTTGCAAAGTCATTCATTAAATCACGCAATCTACTGTATCTATGTGGTTGAAAGACGACAACTAATCTTTTTGACTTTATAGGTAAAATTGTTTTTTCCTGATTTACTATTAAGCGCGCCATTGATATTGTTTCTCTAACTTCACTTGGATGATGAGCATAGTCATCTATAATTTGTCTTTCTTTCCAAATTCCTTTAAATTCAAATCGTCTTTTAGGTGTTTCTAGTTTATGTAATTTATTTGTAATTTTATCTAAACTAATACCTGCTATTCTGCATGCTGCAATTGCGGCTAGTGCATTATTCAAATTATGTAAACCTGGGATTTGTATTTTTATATAATCAATAAATTTACCTTTTTCATAGTATTTAGAAATTGTTTCTATGCCATTAATTCTTATTGGTATGCATGCATAATCAATTTTTTTATATATTTTTGTAGACCACCAGATTGTTTCTGATGAAAGGCATTTACGTAGGTTTGGACAATCAAAATTTGCTAATAAATTTTTAGAATTATTTGCAAATATTTTTATTGAATCCATCAAGGATTCAATATCTTGATAGTGGTCAGTATGATCAAGTTCAAGATTTGTTATTAACCCTATATCATTACTATATTTTTGAATACTTCCATCGGATTCATCAATTTCAGATATAATAAATTCACCTTTTCCTGCATGTGCATTGTTATTATAACAGGGAATAATTCCTCCAATAATTGCTGTTGGATCTAAATTATTTTCATAAAATAGTGTTGTGATTAAAGTACTTGTAGTTGTTTTTCCATGACTACCAGCAATTGAAATTGAATATTTTTTTTCAATTAAAAACTTTAAAATGTCAGAACGATGCAAAATTTTTAAATTAAGTTTATAAGCTTTTTTTAATTCTTCATTGCATTTTTTTATTGCAGAACTAATTACAATTATTAATTGTTTATTAGGTGTATTATTAATGATTTTTGAGATATTAGATTCTTTTTGCTCTTTGAAGATAGTAATGCCAAGTTTTCTTAAATTTCCAATGGATTGGTTTTCTGCTGTATCTGATCCAGAAATGGAGTAGCTTTTTTTTTTCAAAATCATTGCTAAACCAGACATACCTATGCCTCCAATTCCGATGAAGTGGAAATGTTGGTTTGTAATGCTAGTTCTGGTCAAATGCTTTTTCTAGACGATTGAAGAATAACTCTCTCTTTCTTTATAGGCTCATTTTTTAAGTTTTGATTTTTTTTCTACCTGTTTACTGAGGTTTTGGACTTATTTTTCGTGAAGAACCCCAAATAATTTAGTAATTGCGCAACTTTTCTGTATGATCACAGGCCCTCTGGTTTTTGATTTTTAAAATGACTTTGCGTGTTGCGATTAATGGATTCGGCCGAATTGGTCGCAACTTCATGAGGTGTTGGTTAAGTAGAGGTTCCAATACAGATCTTGAATTAGTTGGAGTTAATGTAACTTCAGATCCTAAGACCAATGCCCACTTATTAAAGTATGACTCAATACTTGGCCAAATAAGAGATGCTGAGATTGATTATACGGATGATACTTTTATCATTAATGGAAAGACAATAAAATGCTTTTCAGATAGGAATCCTATGAATCTTCCTTGGAAAGAGTGGGGCATTGATTTAGTTATAGAATCTACAGGCGTTTTTAATACTTTTGAGGGTGCTAGCAAGCATTTACAAGTAGGCGCGAAGAAAGTCATTCTCACAGCTCCTGGTAAAGGAGAAGGTGTAGGTACTTTTGTTGTTGGAGTAAATGCAGATCAATATCGACATGATGATTTTGATGTTTTGAGTAATGCCAGTTGCACAACAAATTGTCTTGCTCCAATAGTTAAGGTTCTTGATCAATCTTTTGGAATAAATAAAGGGTTAATGACAACAATCCACAGTTATACAGGTGATCAAAGGATTCTAGATAATAGTCATAGAGATCTTAGAAGAGCTAGAGCTGCTGCAATGAATATAGTTCCTACTTCAACTGGTGCTGCTAAGGCTGTGGCGTTAGTTTATCCAGAGATGAAAGGCAAACTTACTGGTATTGCAATGCGTGTACCTACACCAAATGTTTCGGCTGTTGACTTGGTTTTTGAGTCAGCCAAATCAATTTCTGCAGACTCAATTAATGCAGAGCTGAAGTCAGCATCAGAAGGTTCTATGAAAGGCATTATTAAATATGGAGACACACCTCTTGTATCTAGTGATTATGCAGGAACCAATGATTCAACAATTGTTGATACTGCTTTGACAATGGCTATTGGAGATAATCTAGGTAAAGTTGTAGCATGGTATGACAACGAATGGGGGTATAGCCAAAGAGTTGTTGATTTGGCTGAAGTAGTAGCTAAAAATTGGAAATAAATGAAGAAGAAACTTAGTTAATAACTATACTTTTAAGATTAATTGTTTGAAAAGTGCTCGAATTTCACCGCTGAGTTTCTTAGTATTTTTTCTCCATTTGACCAGATTACTTGAGGAGGGCCTTGTGCCATTATGCCTATTTTTTTACAAGAAGGCATTGAAGCAATCCAAGCATTAGCCCAAATAGGTGGCAAGCTAACTACTAGTTCAAAGTCTTCCCCTCCTTCAAGACACCAATTGATTAACTTTTTATCTTTTGGAAGATTTTCGTCGATAGGAATATTACTTTCTTCGAGAATTGCAGAACACTTGCTGCTTGTGCAGAGGCATTCTATTGCTTCTAAAAATCCATCACTACTATCAGTTGCTGCTGCTTTCCATGGAAGCATTGTTGGTTTGCTGGTTATTAGCTTTGAGAGAGCTTTTAGAGGCGGTTCAGGTTGCTGATGACATTTAATAGCTTTTTCTTTCAATGAATCAGAGAGCCTAAGAGATTTGGTGAAATTATCCGATCGCATTAAGTCAAGCCCTAATCTACTAAGTCCATGAGGCCCACTTGAGACCAAATAATCTCCTGGCTGAGCATTGGATCTATGAAGGTCCAATGGTCCTTTGGTTCCAATTGCTGTAATTGAAAGGATTTTTTGTTTTCCACTAGAGCAATCCCCTCCTAATAATTTGCCTCCGAATTGGCTTAAAGCATTATTTATTCCTTCATAGGCTCCATCAACCCAACACCATGGTGTTGAAGGAGGTGCTACCAATCCTACTGTTATACCTAGGATTTTTTCTACTCCACTACATGCAAGATCAGAAAAATTAGCGGTTACTGCTTTCCAGCCAGCATTTTGTGATGATGTAGATAATTCACTAAAATGAATGTCTTCAACAAGCACGTCAGTATTGATGATCAAATCTTTATTACAAGCTTGAA
>CACIYC010000032.1 GCA_902590775.1 uncultured Prochlorococcus sp. | reverse complement strand
GCCTTCGGAAGACCAATATAATCTTTAAAACGGCCTGGAATAGGTCGAAAAGTATCATGAACAACTGCTAAAGCCCTATAGCATGTTTCTAAATTTGGGACAATTATTCTCAGTGCTGCAACATCATAAATTTCGTGAAAAGCTTTATCTTGACGCTGCATTTTACTCCAAATTCCATAGAGATGTTTTGGTCGACCATTGATTTCACAATCTTTGAGATCAGCTTTGATCAATTTATTCTCAAGCAACTCAACAGTTGTGCTTAAGCGTTTTTCTCTTTCACTTCTTTTTGTGTCTACTTCTTGCCGTATTTCTTTATAGGAGTCAGGTTCAAGAAGTTTAAAAGCAAGATCTTCAAGCTCCCATTTGAAACGTCCTATACCCAATCTATTCGCCAATGGTGCATAGATTTCTCGTGTTTCTAAAGCAATACGTTTTTGTTTTTCAGCTGGAAGTACATCTATCGTTCGCATGTTGTGCAATCTATCTGCCAACTTCACAAGTACTACACGAATATCTCGAGCCATTGCTAAAAACATTTTACGCAAGTTTTCAGCTTGGGCTTCTGTTCTATTGGGAAAATGAATTCCGCCTAATTTGGTTACCCCTTCAACTAGTTCTTTTACTTCACTTCCAAAAAAGTTTTCTAATTGCTCAAGAGTAATGTCGGTATCTTCAACTACATCATGAAGGAATCCTGCTGCTATGACTTTAGGACTTGCACCTATTTCTTTTAACAGGTTAGCTACTGCAACAGGGTGAACAATGTAAGGGTCTCCACTTACTCTGAATTGGCCTTGATGAAGCCGATAAGCTAATTCAAAAGCTGATACCAATAAAGATTCTGAATTATTAGGACAAGATTCTCCTATAGAAGGAGGTGCTTGTTCTATGCATTTTTTTAACCAATCTGGTAATTCAATACCATATTCATCAGAATTGTTTATTAGATCAGTTCTCAGTTGAGGCTCATCAGAGACTGCTAAATCCCATGTGGATTTTGATTGCTTCTTATTTGAAGCAGGAGTGGTATTTAGCATTCGACCAATTGCATTAATTTATTTTATGCAGGCTTAAGCAGCCTCGCTACAACTTATGAATTGTTCTGAAAATGATGTCTTAAATATTAAAGATTTGAGTTTTTGTTATCCGGGCAGTAAAAAGTGGACTCTGGATGGATTGAACTTGCATATTGGTAGGGGAGAACGGCTGGCCCTGATTGGCAGTTCAGGGTCTGGGAAAAGTACAATTGCGAAGGTTTTGCTGCAAATAATGCCTGCGGGATGTGTTTGTAGAGGAGAAATTCTTCTTAATAGTTTCGATTTACTTAGAATGCAGCAACATGAGTTGGAAAAGGTTAGAGGTGAGCAAATTGGACTAGTTTTTCAAGATCCTCTGACAAGGCTTAATCCATTGATCACTATTGGAGAACATCTTATTGATACTTTGCAGGCTCATCAGCCAGACAAACATAGTTTTTGGATTAGGTCTAGAGCGAAAGAATTATTGGAAAAGGTGGGAATTGATTCTCAACGTTTTAATGCCTATCCCCATCAGTTTAGTGGTGGTATGCGACAGCGAGTGGCCATTGCATTGGCGATTGCACTGAATCCTTCTTTGATAATTGCTGATGAACCGACTTCAAGTCTGGATGTTGCTATAGCTAATCAGATAATGAATGAATTAAGTACTCTTTGTGAAGAGCTTAATAGTTCATTATTGCTAATTAGCCACGATCTTGCCCTTGCTTCTAGGTGGTGCCAAAGAATAGCTATTCTTGATGAAGGTAAGATTGTTGAGGAAGAATTAAATTATGAGTTTTTAAGAGATGCTAAATCTTTTCGTGGTCAAAGACTGATTAGTGCAGCCAGAGCGCGAGAAGAATCTAGCGTTGTGCTAAAGCCAAAAAAAGAGATTATTTTAGAAGTTGATAGATTACGTTGTTGGCATCCCATGAGTGGTTTACCATGGGAAATTAAATGGATTAAGGCTGTAGATGAAATTAGTTTTTCATTAAGAGTTGGTGAAACACTTGGGGTCGTAGGCGTTTCAGGATGTGGAAAAAGTACTTTATGTAGAGCTTTACTTGGCCTAATTCCAATTAGGGGAGGCGAAGTAAAGTTGCATGGGAAAAATCTTGAGAGTCTCACTAAGAAGGCTTTGAAAATTTCCAGGCAATCAATGCAAATGGTTTTTCAGGATCCTTTTGCTTCGCTGAATCCGAAAATGACAGTTATAGAAATAGTTTCTGATCCTCTCTTGATTCATGGTTTAACTAGTAAAGGTATTGCAAAAGAAAAAGCAAGGTATTTCTTAGAGAAAGTAGGGTTAACACCAGTAGAAAATTTTCAGAAACGTTTTCCAAATCAACTTTCGGGAGGTCAGCAACAAAGGGTTGCTATAGCTCGCGTTCTTACATTGAATCCTAAAGTACTTATTTGTGATGAAAGTATCAGTATGTTAGATGTAGAAATACAGGCAGATATACTGGAGTTACTTTCTTCGTTACAAGAAACTTTAGGATTAGCAATTCTTTTTATTACTCATGATTTATCTGTTGCAGGTTCGTTTTGTCATAGAGTCATTGTTTTAGATCAAGGAAAAATTGTAGAAGAAGGTACCTCTGATCAAATTATGTGTCATCCACAAGCATCTTTAACAAGAGAATTAGTTAATGTTTCCCCACGAATATCTTCGACAACTTAATCTTTAAGTTTTTGGCGTAAAATAGAAAGAACTCTTAGAAATGTATCTGGCAATGGTGCTTCAAAATACATTCTTTCATTTGATATTGGATGTTGTACCCCCAGATTGATTGCATGCAAGAGTTGTCCTGTAAGCTTGGTTGGCATCTTTTTACAACGACTATAGGTTTGGTCACCAAGGATTGGATGGCCTATGTGGGCTGAATGAACACGGATTTGGTGTGTACGCCCTGTATCTAATTTAAAGCCTACAAGAGAGTAGTCACCAAGCCTTTCTTTTAGTTCCCAATGTGTGCATGCATAGCGACCTGATTCTTCATCAACTACGGCATATTTTTTTCTATCCGCTGGATGACGACCTATCGCTCCTACTATTTCACCTTGTCTTTTTTTTGGGACTCCATGTACTAAAGCTACATACTCTCGTGAGGCAATTCTTTTTTGTATTTGAATTTGTAGACTTACCAATGCTTCTTGGCTTTTAGCAACGACTATGCAACCTGTAGTATCCTTATCAAGTCGATGTACTATTCCGGGTCTAAGTTTTCCATTAATCCCAGGAAGATCTGAACAGTGTTGCAATAAACCGTTTACTAATGTTCCATCTTTGTTCCCAGGTGCTGGATGAACAGTTAAACCTGCAGGTTTGTTAATAATAATGAGGTGTTGATCTTCGAATAAGATATCTAGGTCCATTCTTTGTGGTTTTAGATATGGAAGTGGCTCAGGCGGTGGTAGCCATAATTGAATTTCATCTCCTTTTCGAAGTGGGGTTTTAGCCTTTCCCTCAATTCCATTAACAAGTACTAACCCGTTTTCAATAAATTTCTGAATACTGCTTCTGCTTTGTTCTGATCTTTGACTGACGAGCCAACGATCTAAACGCATTGGCAACGGTTTTGGGTAATATAGTTTTACTAGCTCTCCTTCTCCTTCCCCAAAGGATAATTTTGGATTGTTAGACATTATGTTGGTAACTCAAGAGAAATAGGTCCAATTAGTTGTTTACGGAAATCATCTAATAGTCTTTGTGCCATCCGTGGAACATCACCTGATGTATGATGCTTGGCTGCAATCTCTAGCCAGAGATTGGGATTGACTTGATTATCAACTGGAGTAATACCATATCTACTTTCTAAAATTTTGGGGTTTAATCCAGGGGTGGAATTCTTATTTAGTTGATTTAGGATTTTTAAGAATTCTATTGCTACTAATTCAACATCGTAAGCAGCTTGACCAATATCATCACAGAGAGCAAGTTTAAGTGCTGATGCTTGATCTTCAAATCGGGGAGGCAAAACTCCAGGTGCATCAAGCAAGTCTAGCTTTCCATCAATTTTTACCCATCTTAAAGATCTTGTGACTCCAGCTCTTCTAGAGCTTTGAACAACTTTTTTATTTACAAGTCGATTAATTAATGCTGATTTTCCAACATTTGGGAATCCGAGAATGAGAGCTCGTACAGCTCTATTCCTCATACCCCTTGAAATACGCCGAATATTTAATTCACTGCAAAGTGCTATAGCTGCTTTCTTAATTTGTTTTGTACCAGACCCATCTTTTGCATTACACCATAAAGGTGCTTGCCCTTTTTGTTTGAACCATTGACTCCAAGATTCTAAAGCTTGCGAGGAAATCATATCCTTGCGATTAATAATGAGTAAGTGCTTTTTGCTTTTAATCCATTTTTGGAGACATGGGTGAGAAGTTGCAAGTGGAATGCGAGCATCTCTTACTTCGATTACAAGATCAACTTTTTCAAGATTCTCAGTAAGTTGTTTTTCGGCTTTTGCTATATGGCCCGGATACCACTGGATAATTTGAGTGCTCACGGCACTATGCTTCTTTGATAAGAGATATGTGCCATTAAAGAAAGATGCCTTTTAGTGCTTTTGTGTAATAGTCTTTTCTTTGTGCTCATGATTCAGTTATTAAAAAGTAGTAATTTTTCAAATTACAGATCTGCAAAAGGCTATTTTCTATTTCATAGCTCTTAAAAACCATATTTGCTAGTTTCACTTGATATTTGGTTCATTAAAGGAAATTTCTAATATTTTAAAGAAATTTTTCTTTTCATATTACTCTTTTCATACCAATGGTTTTTGCTAAATCATGGCAATGGTTAGATCTTTTCTCTGGCTGATTCGTAATCTATTTGTACTTTTCTCGGGTTAGTCTCACCGGGTTTTAATATTTTAAGGAATCAATGGCAAAGCGTTCTCTTTCAAATCTCGGCGTAGAGGACCTTTCTGGAAAGAGAGTTTTAGTGAGGGTTGATTTTAATGTTCCCTTGAATGATGATGGTGCTATTACAGATGACACTAGGATTCGAGCAGCTCTCCCAACTATTAAGGATTTAATTCAAAAAGGTGCGAAAGTTATACTTGCGGCTCATTTTGGTAGACCTAAAGGACAAGTTAATGAGGCTATGCGGCTTACCCCTGTAGCACAGAGATTAAGTGAATTATTGAACAAATCTGTTATTAAAACAGATAGTTGCATTGGTGTTGATGCTGAGACAAAGGTAAATGCAATGTCTAGTGGGGATGTTGTTCTTCTGGAGAATGTTCGTTTTATTGCAGAAGAAGAAAAAAATGATTCAGAATTTTCTCAAAAATTATCTTCTTTGGCAGAAGTCTATGTAAATGATGCTTTTGGAGCTGCACATAGAGCCCATGCTTCTACTGAAGGAGTAACAAATTATTTAAGCCCAAGTGTTGCAGGCTATTTGATGGAAAAAGAGTTGAAATATTTACAAGGGGCTATTGATTCGCCTAAGCGTCCTTTAGCAGCAATTGTTGGAGGCTCAAAGGTGAGTAGTAAAATTGGTGTTCTTGAATCATTGCTTGATAAGTGTGACAAGGTATTAATTGGTGGCGGTATGATTTTCACTTTTTATAAAGCGAGAGGACTTTCTGTAGGTAAAAGTTTGGTTGAAGATGACAAGCTTGAATTGGCAAAAACTTTAGAGGCTAAGGCTAAGGAAAAAGGAGTTCAGTTGTTGTTGCCAAATGATGTTGTTCTCGCTAATAGTTTTTCTGCAGATGCGGATAGTCAAATTGCAAAAATTGATTCTATCCCTGATGGTTGGATGGGATTGGATATTGGACCAGACTCAGTGAGATTGTTTCAAAATGCTTTGTCTGACTGTAAAACCGTTATATGGAATGGCCCTATGGGTGTTTTTGAATTTGACAAATTTGCTAATGGAACAAATTCAATTTCAAAAACATTGGCTGACATAAGTGATAAAGGATGTTGCACAATTATTGGAGGTGGTGATTCTGTTGCAGCTGTTGAGAAGGCAGGACTAGCATCAAAGATGTCTCATATTTCCACAGGTGGAGGAGCTAGTCTTGAACTTCTTGAGGGCAAGGTTCTACCAGGTGTTGCAGCATTAGATGATAATTAGTAAAGAGTAAGAAAAGGTTGTATCTAGATTCATTAAAATATTTGTTTTTACTATTAAGTAATAGTCAAGGGATTAAATCTCTCGACTCAGATACAATCCTGACCATTTTCGTCACAGATATAAGGCCATTGGAATGAGCAATTAATGCAGCCCATCGCTGAATTCCAGGTTCTAAAGGTGCACGAACAGATTTAAAGATACCTCCTGATCCCATTGGCTTTAGTTCAATAGATTGATTTGTAATGTTACTCAAAGAACTGTTTCTTAAAGGTATTAAACCACCTGCAATTACTGAATCTTCAAGTGGTTCTTTTACTATAATATCGATGTCATAATTGCTGCCTGTAAGAACTGAATCTGGGATTCCAATATTTATAGTTATGTTTCTTCCTCCGCTTTTTAGGATAGTAAAATCGCTAAGTAACTCTCTATGTATAATTTTTTCCTTCTTAGTTATAATTGCCAACCTTTGCTTTGAAAATAAGGAGTATTTGTGACCACTTTTTTCTTCATTACCAATTACTTCAACATCGATTGATTGTCTTTTGTCTTTTAACTGTTTTGATGGCTTTACTTTCCATTTTGCATTTGGAAAAGCATTGATAAATTCTTTGTATTGCTTATCAATAGCCTTAGCAATTTCAGCTTCAAAAAGATTGGAGAATTGAGGTTTATTTTTGTTATTTAGCGTATTTTCTAATCTGTTAGAAATAGACCTGACGTCTATGGTTTGAGAAAAGGAACTAGGGTGAAAAATTAATAGGATGAATAATCCTGAAGAAAAAGTAGATTTCAGTAATTTTTGCACTTTGAAGTTTCTTGATTACCTATAACTTAATCGTAGCCATGACTAAAAGAGTATGTTTCGTCTTCTGATTGCGGCTAGTGGTACAGGTGGGCATATTTTCCCTGCTCTTTCAGTAGCAGAGTCTTTACCTCAGTCTTGGGAGATTAGTTGGCTTGGCGTTCCAAATCGGCTTGAGTCGCAAATCGTGCCAGGAAAATTTCATCTGACAACAATTTCTGTTAATGGTTTGCAATCTCAAGGGATTCGAAAGTTTTTTGATGGTTGTAAATTATTGTTTTCGACTATTTCAGTAATTCGCTTAATAAGAAAAAAAAAGATTCAAATAGTTTTTACAACAGGAGGCTATATAGCTGCTCCAGCAATTATCGGTTCTAAATTATGTGGCATTAAAGTCGTTTTACATGAGTCCAATGCTTTTCCAGGAAAAGTAACTCGTTTTTTAGGCAGATTTTGTAATCAGGTTGCATTAGGTGTTCCAATCGCAGCTGAAAAGTTGAAGGGTTGTCAATTGATATTTACGGGTACCCCAGTAAGACGAACTTTTCTGGAAGCGAAATCTTTACCAGATTGGGTCCCAAATGGATTTGGCCCATTAATTGTTGTTATAGGAGGTAGTCAGGGAGCAATTGGTTTAAATTGTATGGTTCGAGAAATTATTCCTTGGTTGTTAGAACACGGATGTCGAGTAGTTCATATTATTGGCAAAAACGAGACGTCATCAACTGTTGATAATTCTAAATTTGTAGAGCGAGTGTTTGTTGAGGATATGCCAGGTTTGCTACAGCATGCTGATTTGGCTATTAGCAGAGCAGGAGCAGGTTCTTTAAGTGAATTAGCAGTATGTAATACACCCGCCATTTTGATTCCTTATCCAGCTGCTGCAGATGAGCATCAAGATTTCAATGCTGCATATGCAGCACAATTTGGGGCAGCATTGATTATTCATCAAGGTAGCTCTGGAGTCCCAACATTAAGAAGGTCAATCAAGCGATTCTTAGACAGTTATTTTTCTACTCTAGAAAATTCAGATAATTTATTAAAAAAAATGCAAGAAGGTATGCAAAAACTTGGAGTTAGAGATGCTCATCTTAGAGTGGCAAATCTTCTTAAGAGATATACCTACTAAATTGGTGCATTGTATGCAATATTCGACGATTATTTTCTTTACTTTGAAGACTAATACGTAACCAGTTTTCTCCCAGTCCTTGAAAGGATCTACAATCTCGTAATAAAATACCGTTGAATGCAAGCTTTTCTCGAAAGTGTCTTAGGGATCTTTTACTTTCTATTAGTTGAAAATTTGTAGCTGATGGATGAGCAATAATGCCTGTAAGATTTGTCAGGTTTGATTGAAGCCAACTTCCTTCTTGCCTGACCCAATCCTGTACTTTCTTAATTCGCTTGTTTAATATCTTTTGCTTAGTCATGATTTTTGTTCCTAGTACTATTGCTAATCCATTAAGAGGCCATGGATCTCTCCATTCTTGCCATTGTTGTAATCTTTTTTGTGAGCTAATAGCATATCCAAGTCGAAGGCCTGCTATAGAGAAAAGCTTTGTTAAACTTCTAAGAACAATGATGTTTGGATAATGTTCTACTAAAGGAATAAGTGATTCTTGATCACCATTGGGAACTAAAGGAAGAAATGCTTCATCGCATATTACTAGGCATTGAGTTTTAACTAATTTCTCTAGAGAATCTCTACTCCAACATTGCCCAGTAGGATTATGTGGGTTTGTAATCCATATAACATTTGAGCTTGGTTCCAAAGGAAATACTTGAGGAAATGTTGAACTCCATGTCATTGGGAGAGGTGACTGTAGGTATTGACCATTCCAACATCTCAGCGCTCGTTTATAGTCTGAGAAGCCTGGTGATGGCAGTATGCTAGTGCCACTTGCAGCTGCATCTCGTGCTGCCCAAGTGATTAGTTCTGAAGCTCCATTTCCAGGCAGGACCATCGCTGGCTTTACTTTATGATAAGCAGCGATTGCTTCTTTTAGAAATGAATGGTTTCGAGTTGGATAATGCTTTGTCTCTATTCCATATAATGCTTTTAAAAGACAATATTTTAAAGATAAAGGTAATGAGAATGGTACAAGAGATGCGCTTGCATCAATTAACGAGTTTATTTTTATGCCTAATCTTTTTGCTTCTTTTTCTATATTACCTCCATGTTGTAGTAATAAAGAATTTTCGAAGCTATTTTTTTCTATATCCACGGGACTTCACTACCTATAGCTTCTGAAATATCTTTAAATCCATGGTAATCAAGTTGATACCTTAAGCCATCAATAATGTTTGGAACTAATTTAGGCCCTTCAAAAATCCAGCCAGTATATATCTGTACAAGTGATGCACCAGCTGTGATGCGCTCCCAAGCGCTTTGAGGAGAGTCAATGCCTCCAACACCAATTAATGTTAATTCTTCTCCTGTATTCTTCCGTAGTCGTTTAATTATATCTGTTGCTCTAGTGCGCAATGGTCTCCCACTGAGGCCACCTTCTTCTTGATCCAATGATCTTCCTGTTTGTTTTATTACCCGTTTATCTAGACCAAATTTGTTCAAACTTGTATTAACAGCAATGATTCCCGCTAACCCTTCTTCAAAGGCTACCTTTGCTAGTCCATCAATTTCTAAATTATTTAGATCAGGAGCAATTTTTACTAATAAAGGTGGACAACCAGGGTCCCGTCTTAGCCTTTGAATTAATTGACGTAATTGTTTTGAGTCTTGCAGTTTTCGCAACCCTGGTGTATTAGGAGAACTTACGTTTATGACCACATAATCAGCGAAGTGAGCAAGTGTTTCAAGAGAAGCAGCATAATCATCAGCCGCTTGGTTAAGAGGAGTCACTTTTGACTTACCTAAATTGAGTCCAATGATGCATGGTCTATTACCAGGTGGTTGAAGTTGTTGCCTTTCAAGGGTTTTTTTCATTGTTGTTGCGCCATCATTATTGAAACCCATTCGGTTTAAAGCAGCTTTTTCTTTGGAAAGTCTAAAAAGTCTAGGTTTTGGATTGCCTTCTTGTGCATGCCAAGTTACTGTTCCTATTTCTGCGAAACCAAATCCAAAGTTGTTCCATATAGAAGCAGCGATTCCATTTTTATCAAATCCTGCTGCTAGCCCTACTGGATTTTTAAAGTGACACCCGAATAATTTTTGCTCTAATCTTTTATCTTCCAATGCAAGTTCTTTGGCAAGATTATTTAACGCATGAGATATCCCTGGCCATTTTTTATAAAGAGATGCTTGTTTGAGGCTATTAAGTGCAATTTGAGTTAGTTGCTCAGCGTCAATTCCGTCATCTTTAGCGAGTATTGGTCTAAATATTTGCTTGTATAGCAATTCACTTGAAAGTAAATTTTTCCCTGAAGTTTTACCCATTATTTTTTTTGTGGTAATCAGATGTAAGTTGCAATGAATTTTTTTTGGAGAAGCTCACAGCAATCTCATCGACACGATCGTTATCTGGGTCTCCACTATGACCTTTAACATATTC
>CACIYC010000031.1 GCA_902590775.1 uncultured Prochlorococcus sp. | reverse complement strand
ATGTATTCGTTATCTGTTTTCCCGTAAACCTTGTCTAAACTAATATCCACTTCTCTGTTTGAAGGGGATATCATTCGCATATTTCTGACTTTCCTATCAATTATTGAGTCAGGAAGATCAAATTCTGAAACCATACATAGAGGTATTGCTCCTCCACATGGTTTTGCATTATCAAGTTTTCGTTCAAAAATCCAAGTTTTAATACCAGCCTTTGCAAGGATTTCAGCTGCACAGGAACCACTTGGGCCCCCTCCGATTACTGCGACACGCAACATCTTGAGATCAAATTTTTATATTCTTATTTTAAAACCTACAACAATAAGAATTACTCTATGAAGTACTTAGCTAAGACCGTTACGATCGAAATAACTTTTTATCTTTAATTTTGTGAGTAAGGGTGAACATTCAGAAAGCAATAATTTTAGTGAGATCCCTCTAGCAAGAAGGCTTAGTCCTTCAGGAAGGATCTCATCTTCAAAATTTAGATATGTTTTATTTGGAACAGTTTTCTTAACCTTATTTACAGTTTTTATTTCAATTAATTTGGCTCCCAACCAGAGTATAAATATTTTGACTAAAGGACGTAAAAACATTGGAAAGATATCAAAAGATGGACGTTTACTTGGACATTTCCCTTATCCAGAGGCCTCAACTAAGAATCTAAAGACGGTTTACCCTGGACTAAAAGTACACAAAAATACATTCAATGCCTTGGCAAAAATGAGATCTGTTGCCGCTTCTGAAGGTATTAAGTTGATTGTTTTAAGTGGGTATAGATCTATAAACCTTCAAAAAGAAATTTTTTATTCAAATAAATCTTTTCGAAATCAAATTGCAATTGAAAGAGCAAAGGTTTCGGCTCCTCCAGGTTATTCAGAACATAGCACTGGATATGCTGTTGACTTTGGAGATGGAACTATGAGAGATACTGACTTTGAGGTTTCTTTTGAAAAAACACCTGCATTCTTATGGCTTCAAAGGAATGCAGCAAAATATCATTTTGTGCTTTCTTTTCCAAAGGGGAATCCACAGGGCATTAGTTATGAACCTTGGCATTGGAGGTTTGAGGGCACCGTAGAGGCGTTAAGGCAGTTTGAGCCTGCTAATAAGCTGCAGATAAAGAAAAGGCTTAAATAAAAGGAATTAGTCCATTTTTAAAAATGGTATTCATATTGAGATATTCTTTTAATTCATGCTTTTTTGCTCTTAAATTTCTCAAGAGAGCTTTGATTTTTCATGATTTCTAATCAGCAAGCTCTTCGCAATATTGCAATCGTTGCTCATGTTGATCATGGAAAAACAACGCTTGTGGATGCATTGCTTAATCAATCTGGAATATTTCGAGAAAACGAGTCAGTTCCTACATGTGTAATGGATTCTAATGATTTAGAACGTGAGCGTGGGATAACAATACTTTCAAAAAATACTGCAGTTACATACAACGAAACAAGGATAAATATCGTTGATACTCCTGGTCATGCAGATTTTGGCGGAGAAGTTGAAAGAGTCTTGGGAATGGTAGATGGCTGTTTATTGATAGTTGATGCAAATGAAGGTCCAATGCCTCAAACAAGATTTGTTCTTAAAAAGGCTCTTGAAAAGGGCCTTAGACCTATTGTATTTGTTAATAAGATTGATAGGGCAAGAGTTGATCCTGAAACTGCTGTAGATAAAGTATTAGATCTTTTTATTGAGTTAGGAGCTGATGATGATCAATGTGATTTTCCATACTTGTTTGGTAGTGGCTTAGGGGGATTCGCAAAACCTGATATGAAAACAAAAAGTGAAAATATGCAGCCCCTTTTTGATGCCATCATTAGACACGTACCACCTCCTATTGGTGATAAAGAAAAACCATTGCAATTGCAAATTACATCTTTAGATTATTCAGATTTTCTTGGCAGAATAATTATTGGAAGAGTACATAATGGAATTATCAGGAGTGGTCAAAGGGCTTTATTAATAAAAGAAGATGGAAAGTTAAAGCAAGGAAGAATTAGCAAGTTGATGGGTTTTGAAGGATTAGAAAGAATAGAAATAGAAGAAGCTTTTGCTGGAAATATTATTGCTGTTTCAGGCTTTGATGATGTCAATATTGGCGAAACTATAGCTTGTCCAGATGAGCCTAAGGCTCTGCCCCTAATCAAGGTAGATGAGCCTACTCTTCAGATGACCTTTGTGGTAAATGATTCTCCTTTTGCAGGGAAGGAGGGTAAGTTTGTAACTAGCAGGCAATTAAGGGAACGACTATTTAAAGAACTTCTTACTAATGTTGCTTTGCGTGTAGAAGAAACAGATTCTCCAGATAGGTTTGCTGTCTGTGGTCGTGGTGAACTTCATTTGGGGATATTGATTGAAACTATGCGTAGAGAAGGTTATGAGTTTCAGGTATCGCAACCGCAAGTAATTTTTCGAACAATAGAAGAGATTCTTTGTGAACCGCTAGAGACGCTTGTTCTAGATGTTCCAGCCCAGTCAGTGGGAATATGTATCGAAAAGCTTGGCCCTAGAAGAGGTGAGATGCAAAATATGATTAATACAAATGATGGAAGAACTCAAGTAGAGTTCCTTATACCTTCAAGAGGATTAATTGGCTTTAGGGGTGAATTTATTAGAGCGACGCGAGGTGAGGGGATAATGAGCCACTCTTTTTTTGAATATAAACCAGCTTTAGGTGAGTTTGAGTCACGAAGAAATGGCGTACTAATATCCTTTGAAGAAGGAGTATCTACTTTTTATGCTTTGAAAAATGCTGAAGATAGAGGACAGTTTTTCATATCTCCAGGTACTAAAGTTTATAAAGGAATGATTATTGGAGAACATAATAGACCTCAAGACTTAGAAATTAATATTTGTAAATCAAAGCAGTTAACTAATATGAGATCTTCTGGAGCAGAAGAACTTGATACTTTACAATCTCCGGTAGATATAACATTAGAAAGAGCACTAGAATATATTGGGCCAGGAGAGATGCTAGAAGTTACTCCTGAATCAATAAGATTGAGAAAGATTTCTATGAGGAAAAAAAATAAGCGTTAAAATATAAGTATGTGTTGTCAATTGCCAAATGGAAAAAAGACTGAATTTGAGAAAGGAATTAAGTTGTTTAATAATCAAGAGTGGTATGAAGCTCATGATGTATTTGAAGATATTTGGCACAACATAAATGGTGCTGAGAGGATAACTGTTCAGGCTATTCTTCAAATAGCAGTTGCACAAGTTCATTTGTCTAATGATAATAAAGTTGGCGCAACTATTCTTTACGGAGAAGGTCTGGGACGACTAAAGCAAAACAATTTGCCCTCTTTGGGCTTAGACCTAGACGCTCTTCGAAAAATTGTTGAAAAAAGATTAAAAGTTTTACAACATGGTGGATGCATACTAGAACTTTCCGTTCCACAGCTTTTAAAGATTGAAGCATAAAGGAAATGATATTAATTGCTTTAAAAATTTTCGCAATTGAGAGAGCCTAATTCTAAGATCTTAGAATTGCTTTAATTTATTTTCTTTTTCTAAACCCTTTATTGCTATAAAATAATAATAAATTATTCTTTCCTTATCTGAATTTGATTTTATGACTTTATCAATCTGATTCTCTTTTTTCTTTGTTATGCTTATCGAGATGTTATGAATAAGATCTTTAAGTTTCAAGTCATTTGTTTTTTAGTTTTTAATTATGAGCCTAGCTCTTGATCATGTTTCTTTGGAATTGCAAGGGAAGACCCTTGTTAGTGATATTTCGTTAAATGTAAAACCTGGTGAAATTGTTGGTTTGTTAGGGCCTAATGGTGCTGGTAAAACGACATCTTTTAATCTTTTAATAGGACAGTTGTCTCCTAATGCTGGTTCGATTTTGTTAAATGAAAAATCAGTAACCCATCTATCTATGACTTATAGAGCTCGTTTGGGTGTTGCATATTTACCTCAAGAAGCCAGTGTGTTTAGAAATTTGACAGTAAAGGAAAACCTAGACATAGCTCTCTCTCAAAGCTTTTCAAATCCAGGTCGACGTAGAATTAGAAGAGAACAATTGATCAATGAATTTAATTTAAATTCTTTCTCAGATCGTACAGGATATAAGTTATCAGGAGGCGAAAGACGAAGATGTGAAGTTGCAAGAGCCTTGGCTTTGGGAATTTCAGGCCCAAAGTATTTGCTTTTAGATGAGCCATTTGCTGGCGTAGATCCAATGGCTGTACTAGACCTTCAAAAATTAATCAAACAATTACGCAAGAGCGGAATGGGAGTTCTTATAACAGACCATAATGTTAGAGAAACTTTAGCTATAACAGATCGTTCATATATCCTTAGCAATGGAAAGATTCTTGCTTCAGGATCTTCTGCTGATATTTCTAAAGATACTTTGGTTAAGACTCATTATTTGGGAGAGGACTTTGTACTTTGATTAAATTTCCCTTTGAAAAGTTATTTATTAGAAATTCATTTTTCACCTATTTAATTAGAATTATTTATAGAACTTTTCAAAGAATACCTCTTCTTGATAGGTGGCTAATTAGGGAATTATTCCCTTCATTTTGTTTTTCAGTCTCCGCCTTAACACTAGTATCTCTTTCGGTTGGCGTAATGTTTGAGTTGGTAAGAAAGATTGTTGGATCTGGTCTATCGCTAGGTTTTGCACTTCAAGTATTTTTTCTAAAACTTCCTAGTTTTTTAGTCATATCTTTCCCAATGGCTATACTTATGTCTACTTTATTAACCTACAGCAAACTATCATCTAATAGTGAGATAAAGGCATTAAAAAGTATAGGTATATCTACAAGAAGAATAATTACCTCAGCATTATTCTTGGGTGTTTTGATGACATGTGTGACTTTTGTTTTTAATGATGTAATAGTACCTTCTGCAAATACGCATGCAAAGGCAACACTTAGAAAGGGCCTAGGTTTATCGATGAATTCTAATTACGTAAAAAATATTATGTATAGTCGCAAGGGCAAGATAATTGATTTAACTTCCAATAATAACTCTGTGCGTGGAATAACTCATATATTCTTTGCTAAGGAACTTCAAAATAAAATAATGAATGATATTACTGTTTTAGATTTTTCTAGAAAAGGCTATAAACAAATGTTAAGTGCTGAAAAGGCTTATTGGAATGATTTAGATGCAGATTGGGAATTTGAAAATGGTCAATTACTTACGATTGGCCCACAGGGTGGCTCGACTTTTATAAGATTTGATAAATACATTTACCCATTAGATTCTGGCCCTCAGGAGATTGCTCAAATGCCCGATGATGCAAAGTATATGTCTTTATCAGATGCCTATAAAGTAGAGGAATTCTATAAGCTATCAGGCAAAGTTAAAGATGCTCGTAGAATGAAATTGCGAATACAAGAAAAATATACACTTCCAATGTCATGCATTATTTTTAGCTTAATTGGTAGTTCTCTAGCATGTAGAGAGAACACAAGAGTAAGTCAAGGAATTGGATTTGCTTTAAGTATTATTCTTATACTCGCTTATTATTTGTTAAGTTTTTTCTTTAGTTCTTTAGGTCTTGCAGGCTCTATAAGTCCTTTTGCTGCTGCATGGGTACCAGTCTTTATTTCATTTTCTGCAGGTATTTATTTGCTTAATAAGGCCGATGTTTAATTCTTTTTATGTTTACTAAATATCATTAAAGTTATTATGTCTTTTGTTGTTTTGGAAACATATTTATCAGACCCAGTTTTAGCAATGGGCCTGATTTCATTTAGTTTGATTTTAATCTCTCTTCCTATTGCTTTCTGGAACGTAGGAGGCATAAAAAGTTCTTCTTTTGTAAGATTCTTTTTGGCTTTGGCAAACATTTCCCTTGCAGCTTTGTTGGTTTTTCGGTGGTGGCAATCTGGACATTTCCCAATCAGTAATCTTTATGAGTCCCTGTGTTTCTTAACATGGGGATTTACTTTGACTCAATTGTTAATTGAAAGGGTATTGTCATCTCCAATTGTTCAGGCAACCCTTACTCCAATTTCTTTAATATCTATAGCCTTTGCAAGTTTTGCTTTGCCAGATGAACTTAAGGCAGCTTCTCCTCTGGTTCCAGCGTTAAAGTCAAGTTGGTTGGTAATGCACGTTAGTGTAATAATGTGTAGTTATGCCGCATTAATATTAGGTTCGCTGTTGTCTTTGGCTGTATTAATTACTAACAATAGTGGGGATCTAAGCATTAGAAGTAATTCAATTGGTATAGGTGTATTTAGGGAAAATGTAACTCAAAGTTTTGACAATAATATAAGGCCAGTTGTTTTCTCTAATTCAGAACAGATAGATAATTTAAGTTATAGAACTATTTCTTTTGGATTTCTTCTTTTAACTTTTGGATTGATTAGTGGAGCTGTTTGGGCTAATGAAGCTTGGGGAAGTTGGTGGAGTTGGGATCCCAAAGAGACATGGGCTTTTATTTCTTGGTTGATTTATGCTGCTTACCTTCATACAAGGTTGAGTAGAGGATGGCAAGGAAGAAGACCAGCAATTATTGCAATACTTGGTTTATTTGTAATCTTAATTTGTTATATAGGCGTTAATCTTTTGGGTATTGGTTTACATAGTTATGGCTGGTTTTTGTAGAAAAAGTATCTATTTATTTTTATCTAAGACCTTTCCATCTTGGGCTTCTTTTGCAACTTTTCTAAGAGCATCACATCCTTCTTTTAATGTTGGATAGGCGAACATGCCACTTCCAGCAATAAAGCAATTTGCACCAGCAGCGCAACATTGAGAGATTGTCCAATCTGCTTTGACTCCTCCATCAACTTCAATATCAATGTCATAATCTTTTTCTAAAATTGTTTGCCTTAGAGTTTTAATTTTATCTAACATTGTAGGAATATAAGCTTGTCCGCCAAAGCCTGGGTTTACAGTCATTACTAGAACATGATCAACCATATCTAATACATTCTTGATCATTTCTATTGGCGTATGAGGATTTAATGCTACAGATGGAGATCCGCCTAATTGTCTAATCCTCCCAAGGATCCGATGTAAGTGAACATTTGCTTCTACATGGGCAATAACTACACCAGGCTCACCATTAGGACCTTTGCTTGCTTCTACGTATGCCTCTAGCATTGTTTCACAGTTGTACTGACTAACCATAAGTTGAGTCTCAAAAGGAACATTGCAGTATTTTCTGCAGGCTGCAATCATCTCTGGACCAAAAGTTAGATTTGGAACAAAATTCCCATCCATAACATCAAATTGAATTCGATCTACTCCTGCTTCCTCAAGCTCTTTGACACATTTGCCCATATTTGCCCAGTCTGCCGGTAAAACAGATGGAATGATTTGTATTGGTCTATGAGAGGCTTGATTTGTTGAGCTCATCACTTTTGGTTAATTGTCATGGATTCTATTAATTGAAGATACAACGATAAAGGTAATTCCATCCACTGATAAAGTTATTAATTCGGCAGACATTCATTAATTCGGCATATTTTTGATCAGAGATTTTCTTCGATCATTTATAGTCCTGCCATTATGGGTTATTTTGTTTAGCCCTTTTTCTTCCCTAAAAGATTTATTTAAACGTGGACCGCACTCTTATTCAAGAAATTCTCGAGGTTGTCGAACAGGCAGCTATAGCATCTGCTGAACTTACAGGTTTGGGTAAGAAAGATGAAGCTGATGCAGCTGCAGTAGAAGCCATGCGCAAAAGAATGGGTTCAATTCAGATGAAAGGAAGAATTGTTATAGGAGAGGGAGAAAGAGATGAGGCGCCAATGCTTTATATCGGTGAAGAAGTTGGAAGTGGTTCTGGTCCTGGGGTTGACTTTGCGGTTGACCCTTGTGAAGGGACTAATTTGTGTGCCAATAATCAGCGTGGGTCTATGGCTGTACTTGCTGCCTCAGATCGAGGAGGATTATTTAATGCTCCAGATTTTTATATGAAGAAATTAGCAGCACCTCCTGCTGCTAAAGGGAAGGTTGACATAAGAAAATCTGCCACGGAAAATATCAACATCTTGAGTGATTGTCTTGGAATTTCAGTTAGTGATTTAACCATTGTTGTTATGGATAGAGCTAGACATAAGGATTTGGTTTCTGAAATTCGTTCTACGGGTGCAAGAGTTCAACCTATTTCTGATGGGGATGTTCAGGCTGCAATTGCTTGTGGTTTCGCTGGAACTGGCACTCATTGTCTAATGGGAATTGGTGCAGCTCCTGAAGGGGTTATTTCTGCGGCAGCAATGAGGGCACTTGGCGGTCATTTCCAGGGGCAATTGGTTTATGATCCTGCTATTGCTATGACTCAGGAATGGGCTGATTACACTAAAGAAGGTAATGTTGCTCGCCTTAATGAAATGGGCATAACAGATGGCGATAAGATTTATGAGGCAGAGGAACTTGCTTCAGGAGAGAATGTAGTTTTTGCAGGTAGTGGTATTACTGATGGGCTTTTGTTTAATGGCGTTAAATTTGAAAGGGATTGTACTCGTACAAGTAGTCTTGTAATAAGCACCCTAGATAGCACTGCACGATTCACTAATACAGTTCACATTAAGGATGGTGCAAAGAGCATAGCTTTGAGCTGACTAGGACGTACTATTAATTACAAAACTGAACTATGAACATAGCTGTCGTCGGTCTTAGTCATCGGACGGCACCAGTTGAGGTCCGTGAAAAGTTAAGCATTTCAGATGAGCATATTGAAGATTCTTTTAATGCATTAAAGGCCAATGACCAGGTACTAGAAGTATCAATTCTTAGTACCTGTAATCGCCTTGAGATTTATGCTTTGGTTAAAGAACAGGAATCAGGCGTTTCTGCAATTAAAGAATTTTTAATTAATCATTCTGGTTTAAATAATGATGATTTGTTCCCGCATCTTTTTACTTTCAACCAAACTGAAGCAGTTAATCATTTAATGAGGGTTGCTGGAGGCCTAGATAGTTTGGTTTTAGGAGAGGGTCAGATTCTTTCTCAAGTAAAAAAAATGGTTAGGCTTGGACAAGATCATCAGTCTATTGGTCCCATATTTAATAGATTGCTTACACAAGCTGTTAGTACAGGTAAAAGAGTTCGATCTGAGACAAATTTGGGAACTGGGGCAGTTTCTATAAGTTCAGCGGCTGTTGAGCTTGCTCAACTAAAGCTAGGGCAATCTCAGGGAAAGGATGAATTGATGAGCCTTGAGTCAGAGGATGTTGCTGTTGTTGGTGCTGGAAGAATGAGTAGATTGCTTCTTCAGCATTTGCAATCAAAAGGGTGTTCAACCCTAACTCTTTTAAACCGTACCTTAAATAGAGCTGAAACTCTTGCAGCAGATTTCCCTGGATTAAATGTTAAATGTAAATTGTTAGATAGTTTGGATGATTGCCTTCAACTTTCATCATTAATTTTCACTAGTACAGCATCAGAGACTCCAATTATTGATGCGGATAGATTAAGTAAATTTCAAAGAACCAATGTTTTACGTTTGATTGATATTGGCGTGCCGAGGAATATTGCAGCTGACGTTTCGAAAGTTCCAGGCTATGAGTCTCATGACGTAGATGATCTTCAAGAGGTCGTTACACGTAATCAGGATGCACGTCAACAGATTGCTCTAGAAGCAGAGTCTTTGATTGAAGAGGAAGCTAAGAATTTTCTGGAATGGTGGGCGAGTTTAGAAGCAGTCCCTACAATAAATCGATTACGCTCAGGCTTGGAGGCAATTCGCAAGGAAGAGCTTCAGAAAGCACTAAGTAGAATGGGACCAGATTTTTCTGCTCGAGAAAGGAAAGTAGTAGAAGCACTAAGTAAAGGAATTATTAATAAAATCCTTCATACTCCTGTAACAAATTTAAGAGCTCCTCAACCAAGTGCCCAAAGGAAGGATTCTCTAAAGATTGTTGAAGCCCTTTTTGATTTGGGTGTTTCAGAGGAGGATTAATTTGATTTCTTTTAATTTGTTATTCGTTTTGGTGGAACTCTTGATCTAACTGTCTATCAATTTAGTTTTATTTGACCATCTTCAAGTAGGTTTGCAAAGTCTATTTTTTCTGATAGGTAATGAAGAGAGTTTTAGCCATCATTCTTGGTGGAGGTAAAGGTTCCCGCCTTTATCCCTTGACTAAAATGAGGGCTAAGCCTGCCGTTCCTTTGGCTGGTAAATATCGCTTAATTGATATTCCTATAAGTAACTGTATAAACTCGAGCATCAATAAGATGTACGTTTTAACTCAGTTTAATAGTGCATCTCTTAACAGGCACCTGGCACAGACTTACAACCTAAGTTCACCTTTCGCTCAAGGGTTCGTGGAAGTATTGGCTGCTCAACAAACTCCAGAAAGTCCTTCATGGTTTGAAGGAACTGCAGATGCTGTGCGCAAATATCAGTCATTGTTCCAGGAGTGGGATGTAGATGAGTATCTCATTTTGTCGGGAGATCAGCTTTATCGAATGGATTACAGCTTATTTATAAATCATCATCGTGAAACAGGAGCTGACTTAAC
>CACIYC010000030.1 GCA_902590775.1 uncultured Prochlorococcus sp. | reverse complement strand
TTGGATTATTCTCTTTTAATATTTTTATTCCGTCTTTTGATTAATGAAATCTCGTACTAAATCTATTTTTTCTTTTCTTGTCATTGGTAGTTTTATGCCGATGCCATTTGCCCTTGCAGGGACATATCAATCAACATGTCCAGCGGACAAATTGTTGAAGATTGAAGCTGAAATTAGGGATAACTTTAAAGAATCTAGGGTTAGCAATCAAAAGGGACCAAAAGTAACTGTTGAGCGAAAAATTAGAAGAGCAGCGAAGAAGTGTCGTGTTCCAATATCAATTACTGGTGAATTAGTCTCTTCGCCAGAAGTTTCAATCCCTGTTAGCAGGGTTACTTCATGGATTAAAAGTGGGTATTCAAACCGGAGAATTAATACTGGTGTTACTACAACAATTCTCTTTGGACCTCTTGGCGCCTTAGGGTTTTTGTCAAAGAAACATCGCTATAGCTTTATTATTAGAGGTTTTGATGCTGATGGGAAACAAGCTACTGTTCAAATTGATTTGTTTAAAAAGCCAGACATAGAAAGGTTGACACAGGAACTTTTGTTAGTCACAGGACTATCTATGGGGGAGAAGCGAACTCTTGCTGAAATAAAACAAATTGAATCGGAAGGTTTTGATTCTTCTCTTAAGGAAGAGGAAGAAGAGATTAGGATAGAACCTTTAAAAAAAACAGAAGAGCAAAAATTAGATTTGATGGAAAAACAAAACTATAAGCCTTAAAGCAATTAAGGTTCTTCAATTTGTGCAACAAGTGCTAATTTCTACTCCCCAACGGTTTTGATTGCTTTGTTAGATGCATGAAGTATTTTCCTTATTGAATTGGTCTTTTGGAGCTTCTAAGAATAATGAGAAAGCTCAAGCATTCTTTCTTAATGATTTGGCTTCTTACGATAGTATCGGTAAAATAAAAAAAATTTATACGACTTTTAATCTTTTTATTTAAACAAGAAGATCATTATTCATATTTTCCTAATTAGGACTTTGCCAAAGTAGGTTTAGAGAATAGATTGAATGATTTTTGTGGCTAAGAAACTTACAGAAATGCAAAAAAGAGAAATTTTAGAAGGTTTTCAGACTGGCCAATCTCTAACTAGTCTTGCAAAAAAACATGGATTTACTCCAAGCACAATTACAAGAACTGTTAAAGCTTTTCTTACTGATGTTGAATATGATCAATTAAAAGGTAAGCGTGGAAGAACTAGATTAAAAACAAAAGATGAAAAATATATTCTTAATATTCCAGAAGAAAGCTCCTCAAGCTCTCAGCCAGAAGAGATAATTAGCGAAGATAGTCATTCTCAAGACGAAAACGAATCAACTGCTAAGAAAGAAGAAACTTTTGTTTTAGGAGAAAAAAATCATTCTGAGAATTTTGTAGAAATTGCACCATTAAATTCTGAAATCACTTGGGATAAGCAAAGGGAAGTTACATGTATAGCCTTGAAATCTTCTGAATTACCTCAAGTTGTTTACATGTTGGTTGATAAAAAAGTTGAGCTAGAATCAAAAGCATTAAAGGAATTCCCTGATTGGAGCTTCCTTTCAGAACAAGATCAAGAGAGACTAGCAATTCCACTTTTTTCTAATCAAAGAGCGGCCAAGAGAAGCTGTAATAAAAACCAAAGAGTTTTAAAAGTACCAGACTCCAAGGTTTTTTCTATTTCTTCTTCTTATTTACTTTCAAAAGGTATTACAAGACTGATTTTGGATGATTTGCTAATAGCTATTGATAAAAATGATTAATGATCAGTTCTTGGGAAGTTTTTATCTTCAGTTTTAGTTAAAACTGTGGATGAGAAAGTCCCACTGAGAGATCCTAGTACGATTGACATGCCTATTAAGAATCCTGATGGAAATTGATCTGTTGAAGTAAGCCCTAGATTTATTCTATGCCTTGTACTTAAGTTTTGAGATCCTAGAGAAATCATAAAAACTAATAAAGCAGCATTTATACAATTAATTCCTAATATTAGAAGTTTGCGAATCATCTGTAATCTGAAAAACTTTAATGATTTTTATTTTGCATCCTTCTTTTGAGAATAACCAGTTTTCTGGTGGAATAATGAATAAATAAGGTTTTTTGAAAAACCAGTTTTTATTGATAGCTCATAAGCTGCATTTTTTGTGCTTAAACCTTTTGCTCGTAATTTATCCATAGATTCTAGTATTTCTTTTTCTCTAAATTCTTTGAGTGTTGAAGGAGGTGCGCCTCCTAGGATAAGAGTAAACTCTCCTTTAGGTTGATTCTTGGAAAAATATTTAATAACATCATCAATTGTCTTGCCAATATGTTCTTCATGTATTTTAGTAAGTTCTCTTGCAACTTGTAACGGCCTATTCTTTTCACATACATTAGATAGATCTTGAAGTAACTTTAATAATTTATGAGGGGATTCATAAATGATTGTGGTTCTTTTCTCTTGAGAAATAATATTAAGAATTGATTCTCTATCCTTACTTTTTGAAGGCAGAAAACCTTCAAAACAAAATCTTTGAGAAGGAAGACCGCTACTTACAAGTGCTGTTATTGCAGCGCATGCGCCAGGAATACATATCACTTCATGACCAATTTCCTTCGCAGTCAAGATGAGTTCTTCACCTGGATCACTAATTCCAGGGAGTCCAGAATCACTTATCAATGCAATACTGGCACCATTGGTTAAAAATGAAATTAGTTTTGGCACTCTCGCCTTAGTGTTGTGTTTGTGAAAACTAATAAGTTTTGCTTTTACCTTAATTGCCTTAAGTAGTTTGCTGCTGTGTCTAGTGTCTTCACAAGCTATAACAGATACGCTAGAAAGTATATTCTTTGCTCTTGGAGATAGATCTCCAAGGTTCCCTATGGGAGTAGCCACTACGTAAAGTACGCCTGGTTCTGGCTCACTTTGCTTTTGTGAAATTTTGTTTGTTTCTGGTTCCATTATGAAAAAAGAAGTTGAACTTCCTGATGCATTGAATTTGGACGAGTTGTTGGAAAAGCTTCGAGAACTTTGCTGGGGTGCTGCAGATATATTGAAAGCATATTCGAAAGGAGAAAAACCTCCATTTGGATTTCCTCAAGTTTTGAGTATTGATGATGAAGGAGAAGGTCCCGTAACTGCAGCTGACCTTGCCGTGAATAGTTGGTTGCTGGATGGCATTAGAAAAAGTTTTCCTTTGGCAAAATGGAGCTTAATAAGTGAAGAAACTGCTAAAGACAAACTTCTGAAAGATGTGCCAATTGATGCAGACTGGTTATGGATTTTAGATCCTCTAGATGGAACAAAAGATTTTCTTCTTGGTACGGGTGAGTATGCAGTCCATTTAGCTTTGGTTAAGGGAAATAAACCATTACTGGGTATAGTATTGATTCCAGAATTAGAAGAACTTTGGTTTGGGATAGTAGGTTCTGGAGCATGGTATGAGGATCGACTGGGAAATCAAAAGCCAATTATGTTTAGTGCTCGTGAGGAGATCTCTACAATGGTTTTAGTAGCTAGTAGAAGTCATAGAGATCAGCGGCTTGAAAAATTGATAGCAACCCTTCCTTTTGCTGAAAAAAAAATAATAGGAAGTGTTGGTTGTAAGGTTACAAAAATTCTCAAGGGAGAAGCAGACTTTTATATATCTTTATCTGGGAAGACAGCTCCTAAAGATTGGGATATGGCTGCTCCAGATGCTCTCATTCAATCGGCAGGTGGGTTTTTTACTCATGCAAATAAAGAAAAGCTTAGATATAACACTGGGGATTTAAACCAATGGGGATGCTTAATTGCCAGTCATGGGAAGCAACATGAATACCTTTGCAAGAAAATAAAATCTGAACTATTAATTATCGACCCTTCTTTTTTGGTCTAACAGACATTGATTAATATTAATCACATTAAAGGAGCCACTGGTGTTGGTGTTGGCTGAGGGAAATATTGCATATCTCCATTTTGAGGAATCCCTCTTAATGTGAGATTTATTCTTCCACGATTATCTATCTCCCTAACTCTTACAGTTACTTCATCCCCCACTTTTACAACGTCCTCAACTTTTTCTACTCTGGCTTCAGATAGCTGAGAAATATGAATCATTCCTTCTTTACCAGGAAGAATTTCAACGAAAGCACCAATTGGAATAATTCTAGTTATTGATCCTGTAAAGACTTCTCCTTCATGAACTTTCCTTGTTAGACCCTCTATTATTTTTTGTGCTTCTTCTGCTGCAACACCATCATGTGAGGCAATAGTTACTATTCCTCCATCTTCAATATCTATTTTTGTATTTGTTCTTTCTGTAATACCTTTGATTGTTCGCCCACCTGGACCAATGACTGTGCCAATTAGTTCTGGATCGATTCTGAAACTTAGAAGCCTTGGTGCATGAGGGGACAGGGTATCTCTTGGTTGATCAATTGCTTCAACCATTTTCTCGAGAATATGAGTTCTTGCAGGTTTTGCTTGATTTATTGCATCACCAATAGTTTTTATAGATAATCCTGTGATTTTCATATCCATTTGAAGGGCTGTTATGCCTTTTTCAGTTCCTGCAACTTTGAAATCCATATCACCTAAGAAGTCTTCTATACCCTGAATATCAGTAAGGATTTTTACTTTATCTCCTTCTTTAATAAGTCCCATAGCTGCTCCGCTGACAGGGGCTTTTAACGGTACACCTGCATCCAGTAAAGCAATAGTGCTTCCACAAACGGATCCCATTGAGGTGGAACCATTTGAGCTAAGAACTTCACTTACAACTCTTAAAACATAAGGGAATGATTCTTTTGGAGGTAAAACAGGAATTATTGCCCTTTCAGCTAAAGCTCCATGACCAACTTCGCGTCTGCCTGGAGTTCTCATTGGTCTTGTTTCACCAACAGAATATGGAGGGAAATTGTAGTGATGTATATATGTTTTATCTGGACTTGGATTCAAGTCATCCATCTCCTGCGCATCACTAGGAGTTCCTAATGTTGCTGTAGACAAAACCTGAGTCAAACCTCTTTGGAAAAGACCTGATCCATGAACTCTCTTTGGAAGAACACCAGCTTCTGCAGAAATTTCTCTTACTTCATCTAAGGCTCTACCATCAACCCTTTTCTCGTCTTTTATAATTTGATCTCTCATTAATTTCTTTGTTAGAGATTTGAAACTATTGCCAAGCAACTTGGAATTTGCTGTGATTACCTTTTTGACAGCATTATCTTCTTTAAGAGAATCAATTTTCTCCGCACAACTTGATTTGATTTCTTCAAGTTTTAGATCACGTTCTTCTTTAGAAAGTTCAAATTGTTTTAGAAGTGCACTAATTGGTTTTGTGCAATTTTTTTCTAAGTAATTGGGAAGAGTTGCATCAATTTCCTGGGTTTCAGGCTTGACTTGACTTAAGCCAGAATCTTTTAAAATTGATAATTGAGCTTTAATCAGTTCATTTACTGCTTCATATCCAAAATCTATTGCTTCGATAACATCCTGTTCAGATAGCTGATTGGCTCCTGCTTCAACCATGACAACACCATCAGGTGTTCCTGCTACAACTAGATCAAGATCTCCTCTTTCAATTTCTCTGAAACTTGGATTTAATACAAAGTCATCTCCTAGTAAACCAACTCTTACTGCAGCCATAGGGCCATGGAAAGGTATGCCTGCAGAAAGAGTTGCCATTGATGCTCCTGTAACAGCAAGAACATCTGCTGGGACTCTCTCGTCTAAAGACAAGCATGAAGCAACAACTTGAATTTCTTCTCTCATCCAACTTGGGAAAAGAGGTCTAAGAGGTCTATCAATTAACCTTGAAATCAATGTAGCTCTCTCTGGAGGGCGCCCTTCGCGTCGCATAAAACTTCCAGGAATTCTCCCAGCTGCGTAAAGCCTTTCTTCGTAATCACAACTGAGGGGAAGGAAATCAGCTCCCTCTCTACTTTGACCTTGAGTCGCTGTTACTAGAACTGCGGTATCCCCGCATTCAATCATTACTGAACCACCAGCCTGTGGTGCATATCTCCCTGTGGTTAGCCGTATTTCCCGACCATCGAAAGATACCGAAGTTGTCTGACCTTGCACGTTTGCTTATGTCTTTTTATCTTTTAACATTCTTACACTTTTTATGCACTTCTTGAATGTTACATATGTAATTACTTGCTATTCCTAATATCTTTGAATAGCTGGCTATTATTTCAAACCCTTTGCTAATACTAACTTTTTACCTAAATAATATGAAATTTAATCTTTTGGGAAATTTTTGTTTTCTTATTTACCAACTTGCTTTTACTACTCCAGGGAGCTCTCCTTTATGAGCTCTTTGCCTTAATTGATTACGACACAGCCCGAAATCACGATAAACACCTCTTGGCTTACCTGTTGCCCAGCAGCGATTTCTAACTCTTGATGGAGCGCTATTTCTTGGCAAGGCCTGAATTTTTCTATGAATTTCCAATCGCTCCATTGGATCCTTAGCAGATTTAAATTGATCTACTAATTTTTTGCGCTTAGACGCAAAACGCTCTACTAGCTTTTTGCGCTTAACATCTCGCGCAATCATTGATTTTTTGGCCATGAAAGCCTTTCTTTGAAATTCCTAAGATATTACTCCCTTATATAGAAGATTTTCTTTATCTTTTGGACAATTGCTGAAATATTTCCAATTGACTGGTATCACGAATGATCAATAAAATGCTTAGGCCTATCAATAAAATGAAACCTGACTGCATAAACCAAAGTTGGATTTTCTCTGGAATCGGTTTTCCTCTAAGAGCTTCAATAATAATTAATGTGAATTGCCCTCCATCAAGTAAAGGGAAAGGTAATGCATTTAATACTGCAAGATTAATAGATATTAATGCGGTAAAAAGAATTAATCCAGATGCACCTTGGACAGATAGTTGCGCTCCAAGCTCTACAATTTTTACAGGACCACTTAATTGCTTTGATGTTGATTTGAAATTTGTTAACAAGCTCTTATAACCTTGAACTGTTTTTATAAAGAGATTTGAAAACTTAGAATTTGTGTAATTAAAAATTTCTTTTACCCCTTTAGCAGATCTAATATTTCCATCAAAATTAGGCTGTAACTGAGCACCTACTTTCCCATTCCCTAAATATTCTTCAGGAGTTATTTTTATTATTTCTTTAACTCCGTTATGTAGCTTTTGTATGGAAATTGTTTTACCTGGTGATTTTTGTATTTGATTGACTAAATTCTCAACGGCTTCTTGACCAGAACCTAGATCTTTGCCCTCAATACTTACAATTTGATCGCCAGGTTGAAGTCCTGAAATAGCAGCAGGCAGATCTCTTTGAACATCTATTACTAAGACTCCTGGATTTGGTTGGCTAGGAAGACCAATGAAAGTAGCTTGGCTGCATAGAGCTAGCCATGCAATGAGAAGATTTGCAAGTACACCAGCAGAAATAACAAGTAATCGTTGAGATATTGGCCTATTAGAAAGAAGATCTGGATCATCTTTAGCAATATCGCTTTCATTGTCATCATCAGGGAACGAAACAAATCCACCTAAAGGCAAAGCTCTTATTGAGTAAGTAACTCCTTGAATTTCTTTTTTAATTAAGGCTGGACCAAACCCTATTGAAAATCCACTTACTCGAATTCCTTGTAATGTTGCAGCAAGAAAATGCCCAGTTTCATGGAAAAAAATTAATAGTGCAAGAACAGATATTGAGGCAAGTAAATGCATATTTTTATATTTTTTGTGGTTTTAGTAGTTGATCCCCGAAGTATGGGATCAAAGCTTGAGGAATTTTTACAGTCCCATCTGGTTGTTGGCCATTCTCTAGTATTGCAGCCATGGTTCTTCCAATTGCTAAACCACTTGCATTAAGGGTATGAACAAGTTGAGTTTGATTCCCTTTTTTCGTCCGAATTGATGACCTTCTAGCTTGAAAATCATCGCATATACTGCAGCTAGAAATTTCTCTAAAGGTATTTGCTCCTGGAAGCCAAACTTCTAGGTCAAATGTAGAAGAAGCTGAAAAACCAAGGTCACCTGTGCAAAGCTCTACAACCCTATAAGGCAGTTCTAAAGCCTGGAGAATAGCCTCTGCGTCTGCTGTTATTTGTTGATGCGCTTCTTTTGATTTGTCTTTCTGAACAAACCAATAAAGTTCTACTTTGTTAAATTGATGAAGTCTAATAAGGCCTCTAGTATCTCTTCCATAACTGCCAGCTTCTCTTCTAAAGCAAGGGCTAAAAGCAACATATTTAATAGGTAATTTTTCAAAAGAAATAACTTCATTTCTATGCAGGGAAGTTAAAGGTACTTCTGCAGTGGGTGTTAACCATAAATCGTCTTCTGCACAACGAAAACTTTCATCGGCAAACTTCGGCAGTTGTCCAGAGCCTTCAAGACTTGCAGTATTAACAAGAACAGGAGGGAGCACCTCTAAATATCCATTGGCTACATGTAAATCAAGCATGAAGTTAATTAAAGATCTTTCTAAACGTGCACCCTGACTAAAAAGAGTAACAAATCTACTTTTTGCAATGCGAACTGATCTTTCTGTATCAAGAAGTGAAAGTTCTTCAGCTATTTGCCAATGCTCTTTATATTCTTTACCTTTTAAAGGTTTTCCCCATACGCGAATTTCTCGGTTATCATTTTCATCTTTTCCTATAGGAACTTCTTTACTGGGAATGTTGGGATAATTTAGGATTTTTTCTCTAATTGATTTTGATAAAGCTTTTTCTTCTTCTTCTAGTAGATTTACTATTTTCTTTATTTCATTACCTTGTTTCTTTAAAAGAGCGATTTCATCAGAGTTAGGCAAAGAACCTGATTTAATTTTATTTGCAACTTCTTTCCCAATTAAGTTCCCTTCTGCTTGTAATCCACTCCTTTTTTGTTCAAGTTCTTTTAACCTTTCGCTATCAACTTTTAGAGCACTTAAATCAACTTTTAGACCACGAAGTTTTAGTCCCTCTTCAATAAGAGTAGGATTTTCTCTAATTCGTCGAGGGTCTAACACTAGTTTTTCTAATAAATACTAATTGATGCGGGCCTTGCTCTTCCTGAGGATGCCCAATCTTTTAGGAAATCAAGTTGTTCTTTTGCTGTTTTTGACAAGGGAATTAGTTGAGTCGCTGCAAGAATTAAGTCAGTTTCTTGTAATTCTCTCTTTTCAGAAAAAGCATGGTGCATTCCTTCTATAACTGTTTGCTCAAGTTCTGCACCCGAGAACCCTTCGGTTCTATCAACAACGGTTTCAATAGGAATATTTAGGTTTGGTCGCCTTTGATTTATATGAAGTTCAAGAATCTTGAATCGCTCTTGATGGCTTGGAAGATCAAGCAAGAAAATTTCATCAAAACGTCCTTTTCTTAGAAGTTCGCCTGGCATCCTTTCAATTCCATTAGCAGTTGCTACAACAAAAACAGCGCTTTTTTTCTCGGCCATCCATGTCAAAAGATTTGCAAGGACACGTTGACTAGTTCCCCCATCACTTCTTGCATCTCCTCCAAACCCTTTATCAATTTCATCAATCCATAAGACACATGGAGCCATGGATTCTGCATATTGAATGGTCTCTCTTGTTTTAGCTTCGCTAGCTCCTACTAATCCTGCAAAGAGGCGCCCTACATCAAGTCTTAAAAGAGGCATTGACCAACTATGGGCTATGGCTTTTGCAGTTAATGATTTCCCTGTCCCCTGAGGGCCTATTAGTAAAACACCTCTTGGCAAAGGTAATCCAAACTCACGTGCTTCATCTGTAAAAGCTTCATGACGTTGATTTAGCCACAATTTCAGAGCATCTAAACCTCCTATATCTGAGGGGGAGGCTTCAGTTGCGAAATATTCCAATACTTCACTGCGAGCCACGGCTTGGCGTTTCTCTTCAAGTACTTCTGAAAGATCTTCCTTGCTTAATTGCCCTCTTTGCGCGAGAGCCTTTGCAGCAACTTGGCGAACTCTTATTTCACTTAGACCACTACAAGCATGTGTTAATTCTTCCAGGGTGTTTTTGCTTAGATTAGAATTGCTCGCATTTGCAATATTACTAAGTAATACTTTTAATTCATTTTCTTGAGGCAAAGGAAGATCAAGAATAGTAAGTGAATCATATAGATCATTTGATGGAGTCCAATTAAAAGCACAAAGAATTATTGTATGAGGCGTTTTTCTAAACTCTGAGGATAAAATCCTTAACATTCTTGCAATTCCTGCATCTTCAGTAAATTGATGAAAGTCTTTTGCTAGAAGTATCGTTGGTAAAGATGGATCAACCTTTTGAAGCCATTGCAAAACTGCCATTGGCTGTCTAGCACCTAAACCTTCTGAGTTAAGAATTCCTTTCAATCCTTCTACATAATCCCATGTTGCTAGGCGAATAGGCGAAAGTCTTTTTGATGCCTCTCTTATTAATGTCTCAACTCTTTCTTCCTCTCTACTTCTAATAAGAATGAGTGGTGTTCGTGATTTAACAAGTAGATCAAATTGATCATTCCATTTTTTCATAATGAGATTAAATAATTTGAATTATTAGTAGTAAGTTAAACAGTAAAGATTAAGTGCTTAATACCTTTCAATACTTATGAGTTTCTAGCTTTGCTTATTGCTTTTCGGCTCAAATGGCAACCTATCTGAATCTATTGATGGAGCTGTTGCTAAGTTAGTTTTTGTTTGATTATTGAGTTGGTCTTTAAGTATTTTTTGTAGGTTTTCAGGTAATTCTTCTTTACTCAATAGGAAGGTTTGAAAAGCTTGAAAAATATTTGCAATCACCATATATAAAAGAACTCCTGCTGGGAGAGGGAAAAATAAAAACATTCCTGTAATCATAATGGGAGTAACTTTTTGCGCTGTAGCTTGCTGAGGATTTGGCGGCATACCTTGACCTGAAAGTATTTGTGAAATAACAAGTGTTAGTCCAAAGCCACCAACAAGAATTGCGATATCCCAGTTAATTGATCCATCTACATAAAAACCAACTTGTCCAAGAGCTTTTATGAAAAGGAAACCACTCTTAGCAGCAAGGCCTGGAATCCTTCCCTCAACTGTTGCATCACCAGGGTATTTAGCAGTAACTGTTCCATCAGAAGAAATGCTTGCAAACTCTGATCCTTTTGTGAGCTTCCAAGTCGGAGCAAATTTGGAACCATTTTTGTATTTGCTTAGTAGGTTTGCATATTTCTCACCTGAAAGAGTTTCGAGTTTTATGTTTACAGAATCCCCAGCACCAATTTTTGTCCCACCAGGCAAAGATGCCACTACTGGGAAGTGATCTTTATCTGTAATAAAAATAGAATGTCTAGGGCTAGTAAATGGCTTAGGTTCTATTGTCGCAACTTGTTCAGGTGGAAGAATCTTTAGGTTTACTAAGTAGGGAACATCGGCAAAAGGGGATCCTCTTAATGTTGCAAATAATGCAAATAGGATTGGCATTTGCACCAAGAGTGGGAGGCATCCAGCTAAAGGGCTGCCAAACTCACCCATGAGTTTCGAAAGCTCTTCTTGTTGTTTTTGAGGGTTATTGGCGTATCGACTTTTTATGTCAGCTTGACGCTTTTGCATAACAGGTTGAGCTATTCGCATTCGACGAGCACTTCTAATTGATCCAGCGCTTAAAGGAAATAGAGCGAGTCTAATGACGATTGTCAGTGCAACTATCGCTATTCCATAGCTATGAAACAAGCTATAGAAAAGATCTAAGATAGGTATTAGAAGATTGTCAGAGATGTACCCGATCACGATGTTTCAAGAAAAAAAGGACAGAAGGCTCATGCCGCTATTAGCTAAAGATAATAAGTTAATCAAGCATTTGTTGAATTTAATTGAAGTTCAGAACCCTTCGGCCTCTATAGAAGAATTTCTTGAAGTTGTTTGATTAATTTGTTCATTAATAAAATCCTCTATCTTTCTGAAATTTGGCATAGAACGCATTTCTAACCTTGAATTATCTTTTAAGACTAAAACCATATCCCCATATGAACCAAGTCCTCTAGGAATTGAACGAATTTCTTTGATTTGACTATAGGATATTTGAGATTTGTCTTTACCTAACCATCCACCAACCACAGATATCCTTTTATTTGTAATTTTAAAACGAACCCATAAGGCTCGGACAATAGCTCCAACAGTAAAAGGTAGGCCAATTAAAGTTAAACCTGCAATTAGATTTAAAATAAGATCTTCCTTTGCAGGAG
>CACIYC010000029.1 GCA_902590775.1 uncultured Prochlorococcus sp. | reverse complement strand
AATCTTAAGATCATTCTCTTTGCATTCATCACAACAGTACTTTGTTATAACAGAAGGTGTTAATGCTGTTGAACTAGATTTTCCACTTACATCTGCTCTAGTTCGATCTTTGCTTGTATCAGCTGTCTTACCTCTCCGAGAGAGTGCCTCACGACGTGCCCTTCAGGAGGAACATTGACATGTTAATTTGCAAAGTTGTTAAGCCGCTTGTCTCTACAAATCGGATACCTGGTTTTGAACATAGACATCTTCAGGGTGCGTTGGATGGTAGCTCTAAAAAAGTTGCTGTAGATGCTGTTGGCTGCAAGCCAGATGATTGGGTGATTTGTGTAGGAAGTTCTGCAGCAAGAGAAGCTGCAGGGAGCAAGTCTTATCCAAGTGATTTGACAATAGTTGGCATTATTGATCATTGGGAGCCAGAGTTACCAGCTTCTATCCCTGGTGGTTCAAAATAATGGAAATCATGCAGGTCATGGGACGTTTGGTTTGCACCCAAAGAGTAGAAGGTTTGGGACATATGCATTTGCGCATTCTTCGAAATAACAAAGGAAAACAACTTGTTGCAGTTGATCCGGTAGATCTGAAAAAGTTACAGGAAATGAGCCTGGTACTTGTAAGGTTCTAACTGGGACTGAATATATTTCATCTAATCAATCTACTGAATATTGTGGTGGGATAAATCCTTCTCCTAGGAAAGTAGGGCAAAGTCTTACTCAAGATGGAAGGAAGGTAAGCGGAGTTATGGTTGGTCGTTCTTCTAGTGTTACTGGAGACGAAGCAGGTTCTCAAATAGGGCTTACAGGAGATCAATACCTTGGTTCTGATCCCTTGCCTGAAGGAAGACCAGCTGAGAAAGTCAGTTCTTTTAATACTTTACGTGGATCAGGTGTAACCGGAACAAATGTTTCTCGCGCAGAAACTGTTACAGGGAACGAGGCTGGAACATGTAAACGTGTAACTGGAGATGAATATGTAGGACTGCAGCAATATCAATCATTTTGTGGAGGCAATCCCAAAGCTGAGGCTCCTAAAGTAGGTTTAAGTCTTACTAACAAGTCACAAATAGTAAGTGGTACACAAACGGGTCGTTCTCAAATTGTAACCGGAGATGAACCAGGTACATGTAAGGCAGTAACAGGGACACCATATGCAGGATTGGAACAAGCGAGTCAGCTATGTGAGGCTAACTCAGTCAAAGAGATTCAACAGCGCACCCCCAATAGAATAGGGACACCAGGAGCTTCTCTAACTGGCCTTCAGCCTGGAATTGGAGGTGTAATGACAGGAGCTGATAGAGGAGCTTGTGAGCCTTTGACAGGAACTCCTTATGTTGGTGGAGACCAGATAAGACAGACTTGTAGCACTTCATCTCAATTAGATAGTGATCAGAATGTTGAAGTCTCTTCAGATGGCCCGGGATCTCAATTTACTGTTCACTCACCAGCAAGATTAGCCCAAAAGAATCGAGAGATATCTGGAGTTACAGGAACTAGTTATGAGAATGGTTCAAGGATTACAGGACCTTTTGATATGGCCCCTGACAAGATTACTGGTACAGAACAATTTCGTTTTGGAGCAAAACCAGTTCAGTCGCAAGCCCCCTTAGTAGATGAAGTTTCTACCTTAGAAAAAGGCGCTAGACCTATGTCTAGGATTACTGGAGAAGGGCAATCTTCTGGACTAAATATAACTGGAGACGATTGGGCTAGAGGTGAGAATATTACAGGCACAGAAGGAATATCTTCTACTCGTAGGAACCCTTCTCGCCCTGGTGGGATGAGTGCCATGCCTGCTTTTGAGCCTAAAAGGAATGATGAGCTTGCTAAACCAGATCTCTTGATAACAGGTTCAAGTGGTAATACCGGCCAAGGCCAGCTTGTTACTTTCTCAGGCGGAGCAAGGGGTTAGTTGATTGATGGCCTATAGGAATTTGGCCAGAAGGAAAGATCGTTTCCTAGGCCCTACTGCACCTAGGAAAAGTTACTTTTCTGCTCAACAATTAAATTCTCATTTAAAGGATTCTTCTCTTCCTTTAACGGGAACACACCCCTTAACAGATTTAGCTTCTAATAACAAGCTTCAAGTATATGAGCAAGAAGTAAAAGGAAGATTTGACAAAATTGTGCCGTTGCTGAAGGATGTCTCCACTCTTCAGCACAATCAAGACTTTGTAGCTACGGCACAAAAGTTAGCTATATCTAAACTAGGATTTGAACTCCCTTCAAACATATTAGAGAAAGCATGGGTTTGTCCTTTAGATATGAGAGCTTTATTTGCTTCATGTGTGTTTCAAGCTCATCAGATCTCAAGTAATCAGTTTTTTAATTCTGATCCATTGAGTGGTTCAGAGAGTAGTAATGATTCTGGGATCTTCGAATCTTTTCTTTCTGAATGTGGGTTTCATTTATTGGATGTAACTCCTTGTGCAGATGGCCGCTTGGCTCATTCGATAGCATATGCACTTCGAATTCCATTTAGTGCAGTACGAAGAAGATCCCATGCTGGTGCGTTATTTGATGTTGAAAATACTGTTAATCGTTGGGTCAAAACTGAACACAGGAGATATAGAGAAAATATTCCTAATTCTCCAAATGAAGCGACTAGATATTTAAAAGTAGTTATTTATCATTTTAGCTCTATAAATCCTTCATCTCAGGGATGTGCTGCACATGGGAGTGATGATACTGTCGCAGCAGCTCAAGGGCTTCAGAGATTACTTGATTTTAAACAATCAGTAGAGAATAGTTTTTGCTGTGGTGCTTCAGTAGATCTTTTATTGATCGGTCTTGATACTGATACTGATGCAATTCGAGTACATGTGCCTAATTCTGCGAGCCATATTCTTCTTGATAAATGGGTTTCAGCAATAGACATTTATAATGAAACAAAGTCACTTTCTGTTGATGAAGGTATTAAAAGGATTACTGAAATAGTTCGCTCAAGTACGTCTGGAACAACAGATAAAGGAATGGTTGACTTTGTTACGAAGCTAATAGTGAACAATCTCTCTCAAATTGATTATGTAAGACAACTTCATGACGGCCCTTATCCGGATGAAGGGCATGCAGAACGTTTTATTGGGGTAGGAATTGGCTTTAAGGAGGTTCATTTAAGGAATCTTACATATTTTGCTCATCTTGATACTGTTGAGGAGGGTGCTCCAGATCTAGATGTAGGTATAAAAATTTTTAAAGGATTAAATGTTTCTCGAGATTTACCTATACCAGTGGTTATTAGGTTTGATTATTCCGGAAGAGTTCCTGGAGCTAAAGATAGAGCTATTGCCGACTGTAAGAGAGTTGATAATGCTATTTCTTTTCGTTATCGAAAACTAGTAGATGATGGCCTGTTACATACCTGTCTTACTATTCGAGATCGAGATGCAAAAGCCCCTGCCGAAGTTGTAGGGTCTTCTCTCGATCCTGCCCTTCAGGAGGAACATTGACATGTTAATTTGCAAAGTTGTTAAGCCGCTTGTCTCTACAAATCGGATACCTGGTTTTGAACATAGACATCTTCAGGTTGTGTTGGATGGTAGCTCTAAAAAAGTTGCTGTAGATGCTGTTGGCTGCAAGCCAGATGATTGGGTGATTTGTGTAGGAAGTTCTGCAGCAAGAGAAGCTGCAGGGAGCAAGTCTTATCCAAGTGATTTGACAATAGTTGGCATTATTGATCATTGGGAGCCAGAGTTACCAGCTTCTATCCCTGGTGGTTCAAAATAATGGAAATCATGCAGGTCATGGGACGTTTGGTTTGCACCCAAAGAGTAGAAGGTTTGGGACATATGCATTTGCGCATTCTTCGAAATAACAAAGGAAAACAACTTGTTGCAGTTGATCCGGTAGGGGCTCGAGAAGGTAATTGGGTTTTCACCTCAAGTGGTTCGGCGGCAAGGTTTGCTTGTCCAAACCCTTCAACTCAAACAGATTTAACTATTGGTGGAATTATTGATTTTTGGAGTCCTGATGGTTAACTCTGGACATTAGGAAACGTTTCTCAATCTTTACTTAATCTAAATGACTTCTTCTTCTCGCAGCTCTAAGGGAAAGCAAATCTCTAAATCAGCTGATCCTTCAAATCAAATAGTTGATGTAGTGCCTGAATCTACTACTTCTAAAAAAGTTGTATTTAATGAAAAAAAGTCTAAGAGTTCATCTGCCATAGGAGGAGGTGGAGATCCCACTAAAAAAGCTTCAACTTCATCTTCTAAGGAAAACTTTGGTGAGATTTCGGGAATTGCTTTAGGGATGATAGAAACTCGGGGTTTGGTTCCGGCTATAGAAGCTGCGGATGCCATGACTAAAGCAGCCGAGGTTAAGTTGGTTGTTAGAGAATTTGTGGGTGGTGGTTATGTAAGTGTTTTAGTTCGAGGAGAGACAGGAGCAGTAAATGCTTCTGTTCGCGCTGGAGCAGATGCTTGTGAACGAGTTGGTGATGGATTGGTTGCTGCTCACATTATTGCAAGGCCTCATTCTGAGGTTGAACCTGTGCTTAAGCAAAATCGTGGCAAGCGCCGCCTTTAAGCCTTGACTTGTGGATAAGTTTTTTCTCGTTTAAGGTTGTTTAATAAAGATTGTTTTGACTATGAATAATTGGAATGAGAGATCTAGACCTGTAAGGCTAGAAAAAAGATTTGAATTTCCTACATATGAAATAACAAGAGACTTTCTTGATAGATTAGGAAAACTTTGTGAGGAACATAAACGATTCCCTGATATTAGTTTTGGTAAAACTTATGTAAATTTAACTTTGAGACCAGATAGTGATGATAATGATGCAAAATTAACAGATAAAGACAAAAAATTTGTATCTAGAATAGATGATTTATTCGATTGAAAGTTTTGATTACTTCCCTTCCGCTATGTCTCTCTTAATCAATGCCATTAAATAGGCTGGTGCTTTGTATCTTCCAGGTAAGCACCGATTCAGTGTCTCTAGATGCCCCCAGCAGACAGTTCTTTGTATCTTTTGGGGAGAACTACCTTGTTCAAGAAGACGCCTTAAGGCTTTGCAATAGAGGGGGTACCCTGCCTCTAACTCTCCAATTGTCAGCTTAGCTGTGGACATAATTTGTCCCAGGTCAAGTCTTAATCTAGACAATTTGGTGGCCGGCATGCAAATGGAAAGTTAGAAAATTTTTGATTTTCTTGATTTTCAGCTAAGCAAAGCGACACAATCAATCTCTACAAGGGCCTTTTTTGGTAGTGCTGACACCTCAACACAAGCTCTTGCTGGGCTAATTACTTTTGAGAAAAAATCAGAATAAATTTTGTTCACTTTTTCAAAGTCTTTTAAATTCGTTAGGTAAATAGTGGTTTTAACAACGTTTGAAGGGGTTGCTCCTGCAGCATTAAGAACACTAGAAAGATTATTGAGTACTTGGAGGGTCTCTTTTGATACATCACCATTGCCAACCATCTCACCAGTAGAAGGGTTTAAGGCTATTTGTCCAGAGCAGTAAAGCCAGTCTCCTGCAAGAATTGCTTGATTGTAAGGGCCCACTGGATAGGGTGCTGAATCAGTTTTAATTGCTTTTTTTGATGATGAAGGCATGAAAAATTACTATAAGATTTCCAAGAGAATACATTTTAGGAATCTATACCTTTTAAAGCCTTAACTTTGCCAGTTGTCTTTATGGAATCTTAATTCTGAAAATTCTTTGGAAGTCTTGGCTCGAAGAAACAAGTTAGTTTTTTGTTCTTCAGATAATTTACTTGGAAGGCTTTGTAAGCCTTTTTCTCTTTTATGTATTACGTCTTCTAGTCTTTTTTTTATGTATGAATCTTCTGGGTAAATTGATTGTGCCCATTGAAGATTTGCTTTTGTATATTCATGTGCACAATAGATCCATGTGTTTTTAGGAAGTGTGTTTATTCGTTGCAAAGATTCAAACATTTGATTAGGAGTCCCTTCGAATAATCGACCACAGCCAGCACCAAATAATGTATCGCCACAAAAAAGAACAGGATCAATTTTTGTTTTTTTCGAACCATGAACAAAAAAACAAATATGGTTTGATGTATGGCCAGGGACTTCTAGAACAGTGATTTTTTCATCTAAAAGAGTCACTGTTTCATTATCTGTGACAGAGTAAGTTTGTAATGGGATCCTTTCTATATCTCTTTTCGCTGCAATAACTTCAGCTGATGGCCAGGAGCTTAGTAAATCTTTTGTCCCGCCAATATGATCTTCATGATGATGAGTCTGTAATATCGAATTAAGTGTGAGTTTGTGATCGTTTAACCAGTTTATAACTGGTTCAGAGATTGCAGGATCCACAACCACTGCTTGATTGTTTTTTACCCAAATCCATATGATGTTGTCCATCAATACTGGAATAGGATGAATTATGAAGTTTTTATTTTCTTGTCCCATAACTTTAAAACTAACTCCAATAGTTAAAGTTCAGGTTGATTAATTAACTTATGATTACTGTTGCATTAGCTAAAGGGGCCTTGCTTAAGGACTCTGTCGCAAGATTTACTAAAGCGGGATTGGATTTTTCAGCAATCCTTGACCCTAAGAATCGCCTTTTAATGGTCCCTTCCGTATGTGGGCGGGCGAAAGCACTTCTTGTGAGGAATGGAGATGTACCTGTCTATGTCGCTTATGGCCAGGCTCAGTTGGGAGTGGTAGGTTTTGATGTCCTAAGTGAGAAAAAAATGCCTGTGGCCAATTTATTAGATCTTGGCTTTGGGGGTTGTCGTATGGCAGTAGCAGTAAAAGAATCCAGTGGCTATAAAAGTGCAGTTGACTTACCTCATCATTGTAGAGTTGCTAGTAAATTCACAAATTGTGCAAGACGCTTTTTTGAGGATATTGATTTGCCTGTGGAATTAGTTCACTTAACTGGTTCTGTCGAACTTGGACCCTTGACTGGTATTGCTGAAGCTATTGTTGATTTGGTTGCAACTGGGCAAACACTCCGTGAGAATGGTTTGGTGGAAATTGACGAATTATTCTATTCAACAGCTCGTTTAGTAGGGCACCCTCTTTCTTTGAGATTAGATAATGGAATGCTCCAAAAAATTATTGAGACTATGCAATCTCAGAATAATTCTGCTCATATATAGATAAATGGCGATTAAAGATTTTCATAGGATTAAACGTCTTGGTAGTTATCTTCAAAAGGATAAAAAGCGCCTTTTAGGAATTCTTTTTTTACTTCTTCCGCTTTCTGTTGCAGGGGCTATTCAACCTTTATTGGTAGGGCAAGCTATTAGTGTTTTAAAAGGTGAGCCAACTTTCCTTTGGCTGAGTGATTTTTCCTTAAAAGATGCAATGAGGATATTGATATTAGGGCTGCTTTTTTCTGTACTTGTACGACTTGCTCTTCAAGGTTTTCAGTCATATAGCATTCAATCAGTTGGGCAAAGCTTAACAGCAAGAATCAGAAAGGATTTATTTACTCATGCAATGAATCTTTCATTGAAGTTTCATGATTCTATGCCAGTAGGAAAGTTGTTAACTAGATTAACAAGTGATGTCGATGCCTTGTCAGAAGTATTTGGTAGCGGTGCTGTTGGTGTTTTAGCTGACGCAGTAACTTTGGTTGTTATCTCTATAACAATGGTTTTGATTGATGCAAAGTTAGGGCTCCTCCTTTTGTCCACACAGATACCAGTAACACTATTAATTCTTTGGTTGCAAAAGAGATATAGGCGGGCAAATTATCGTGTTAGAGAAGAATTGTCAGAACTAAATGCAGACTTTCAAGAAAATTTGCAAGGAATAGAAGTTGTTCAAATGTTTAGAAGGGAAACTGCAAATGCAAGAAGTTTTAATAAAACTGGTATGGCTTATCAAAATGCAGTAAATAGTATAATTTTTTATGATAGTAGTATCTCCGCTTTTATTGAGTGGGTCTCCTTGGCAGTAGTTGCATTGGTGATTGCCTTGGGAGGTTGGTTTGTTACGCAAGGTTCAATGGGACTTGGTACTCTTACATCTTTTATACTTTATTCTCAAAGACTTTTTGAACCTTTAAGACAACTTGCTGAAAGGTTTACACAGATACAAGGAGGTCTAACTGCTGTTGAGAGAATTAGTGAATTATTAGATAAAAAAGTTGAGATATTAGATGTCGCTAATACAAATAATTGCAATGAAAAAAATAATCAATTAGGAAAATTCTCATTAGGTGAAGTTACTTTCCAGAATGTTAGCTTTGCCTATAGACCTGATGAACAAATTATCAATAATTTAAGCTTTAGAATCTCGCCTGGCGAGCATGTAGCCCTTGTCGGACCTACTGGATCTGGGAAAACAACTTTAATTAGATTATTATGTAGATTATATGAACCTCAAGAAGGAAAGATATTTATAGATGGAGTTGATATAAGAGAAATTCCTTTGGAATTATTAAGAAGACAAATAGGAGTAGTTCTTCAAGATACATTTTTATTTAGTGGGAACATTGCAGACAACCTAAGATTAGATTCATCTATTAGTGATGAATCTCTTCTTGAGATATGTAGAGAATTAGGTTTGACTTCACTATTAAAAAGATTCCCCAATGGTTTGAAGACTTTATTACGAGAGAGAGGCGCAAATATTTCTTCTGGAGAAAGACAGTTGCTTTCAGTGGCTCGGGTTGCAATTCGAAATCCGAACATTCTAATAATGGATGAAGCCACAGCTTTTATGGACCCATCTACTGAGGCGACTTTACAAAGAGATTTAGATAGGTTGCTTGAGAAAAGAACCGCTTTGGTTATTGCTCATAGACTTGCAACTATTGAATCCTCAGATCGAATTTTAGTTATGAAAAAAGGAAAGCTTATTGAACAAGGTACACATCATCAGCTTGTCTCTCAAAATGGGCTTTACTCTCAATTGGCAAAATTGCAAGAACAAGGATTAGCAAAATTTTAATTTATCTCAGGCAATGATTAAGAAACTTGGACAAAAAAAAATAAACTTTTCTAATTGGGCAAGTAATCGTCAAAGTAAAAAAAACAATTTGCAAGAAATGTATGGATTTGATGCTTCTGAATGTATTTCTACTAATACTGAATTTCATTTTATGTTTAGTCAATCGCGTCCTCTTGATCTGATTGAATTAGAACAGTTGCTGCAATCTGTTGGATGGAGTCGAAGACCAATAAGAAGAGTCAAGAAAGCATTGGATAATAGTTTGTTGAAAGTTGGTCTATGGCAACACGATCCGAAATTCCCTAGATTAATTGGTTTTGCAAGATGTACCGGTGATGGTGTCCTTTATGCAACTGTATGGGATGTAGCTATTCACCCCGTTTATCAGGGATTTGGCCTAGGCAAAGAACTTATGAAATATGTTTTACATAGTCTTAAAGAAAAAAGGATTGAAAAGGTTGTCCTTTTCGCTGATCCAGGAGTTGTTGCTTTTTATAAGAGCCAAGGCTGGCAGCTTGAGCCCAAAGGTAGTCGCTGTGCCTTTTGGTATGCCAATTAATGTTTTAAATAATAATTTTTGGCCAACTTTTTGATATCCGCACCCTCTCTCCATTGCTTTCTTAGAGCTGCATTCTTAATAGCAACCTGAATAAAATTTTGATTATTGTATTTGCGAATACTTGTTTCTATACCTACACCTAAACATTTTAAGAGATTTTTTTTGCAAAGTCTTAGGATTATTTCAAGGTCTTCCATTATGGGAATTCTTTTATATCCTCCTATCTTGAAATAGAGTTCTCTACTGATTAATAGACCTTGATCACCATATGGCCTTTTTAAAAGATGACTTCTTAGGAAGACAGTAAGTTGTAATAAAAACCAGGGTATACCTTTTTCCTTTATTTTAAACTCGAAGAACCAAGCATAATTCTTAAACGATGAATCTCTAGAGACTTTGTTGACTTTTGAGACCCACTTCTTTCTCAATCTACAGTCTGCATGAACAAAAAGTAGCCATTCTCCTTTCGCAACCAAAGACCCATGATAAAGCTGATTTCCTCGATTTGCATTACTCAATTTTATTACTTTTGCACCACTAATTGTTGCTATTAAAGTAGTTAAATCGGAGCTACCTCCATCGCAAACGATTACCTCAAACTCAGAATCGTAGAGATTTAAATCTGCTAATAACAGAGGAAGTGTCTTCCCTTCATTGATTGTTGGAATTATGATACTTAGTTGTTTTGAAGTTTTTACTTTTGCCATTCTATAAGATCTGAAATATTATCAATGTCTTTTTTTTCCTCAATGAGTTCGTATTTTATGCCTTTTAGTCTAACTCTCTTAAGCGTTTCTTCTAAAACAGAATTCTCTCCCCATTCAATGCCAGAAAATGTCCATGATATTTCATAGTTAAGAATATCATTTGAAAAACCAATTAACCAATATCCACCATCTTTTGAAGGCCCTATTACTAATTCATTTTTGTTTAAACAGTTTAGGGCTGAGAAAATATCTGATGGACAAATATTTGGGACATCTGTACCTATAAGTATTGTAGTTCGTGGGTTTTTAAAATTCTTTACTCGCTTGCCCTGAGCCAAGAAAATTTGCCTTTTCATTTTCAGTCCTAGATTTCCTTTCCCTTGTGAGCAAGCATTAATGATTCCTTGTTCTTTAGACCATTTTGCAATTTTCTTCTTGCCAATTCCATCAATAGCTAATTTTATTTCTATTAAGCCTGTGGATTTGATTGCTTTTGCTACTTCAATGGTGTGCTGAGTGAGCTTCTTTTGTATTTGGGCTGCTCGAAATCCACCAATTTCTTTTGCAAGTCTTGATTTGCATCGATTTGCGGCTGGCCATCTAGTCATTAAAACAAGAAGTGGCTTAGTAATTGTCCTTTTGTTGGGGCTTTTTTTGTGGATATAATTGTGTTGGAACGTTTGGAATTCATGTTGATGGACAGAAGGTCCTGAGAAGCTCATTTTTCGTTGCATCCTGTATAGCTTTAATAAGCTTTTTTACCATTTGCATTCTAGTTATTTTGCTGGAAAACCTTCGCTTGACTTGGAGAATGGGAGGAAATATGGCTTAAAGAAAAACCTGATTTTCTAATTTAAGAATGCCGTATTAGACAACCACGTTTAGATTCAATCTCGATACAAAATAAGACTGTGCTAATGAGTGAAGAGTCTTGGGCAAAGGTACAGAGTTCGCTAAAGGAAAATCTAAGCAAGCCTTCATATGAAACTTGGATTCGTCCGACAGAGTTCAGTTGCTTTGAGAATGGAGAATTGACATTAATAGCCCCTAATAGCTTTTCTAGTGCATGGTTGAAAAAAAATTATTCCCAAACAATTCAAGAGACGGCAGAGCAAGTTTTTGGAGAGCCTGTAAGGGTAAATTTAAAAGTTAGAAATACAAAATTTGAGGATAGAGGGGATTTTGGAAAAGTTTCGTCTGCTCCACTCCCTTCATCCCCCACTGCTTCTTCTGTGGCAATTGATTCATTAGCAGAATCAGTACGGTTATCTAATAAATCAATACCGCTTTTAAATTTAAGATATGTTTTCAATCGATTTGTTGTAGGACCTAATAGTCGTATGGCTCATGCTGCAGCCATGGCAGTTGCTGAGGCTCCTGGACGTGAATTTAATCCTTTGTTTATATGCGGTGGTGTTGGATTAGGTAAAACACACTTAATGCAAGCAATTGGTCATTATCGTTTGGAAATCGATCCAGGAGCAAAAGTTTCTTATGTATCAACAGAAACTTTTACTAATGATTTAATTCTTGCCATTAGACAAGATCGAATGCAATCGTTTCGGGATAGATATAGAGCAGCAGATTTGATACTTGTTGATGATATTCAGTTTATTGAAGGGAAGGAGTATACACAAGAAGAGTTCTTCCATACTTTTAATGCTTTGCATGATGCAGGAAGTCAAATTGTTCTTGCAAGTGATAGGCCTCCTAGTCAGATTCCACGGTTACAAGAAAGATTGATGTCTAGATTCTCTATGGGTTTGATTGCTGATGTACAAGCACCTGATTTGGAAACCAGGATGGCAATTTTGCAGAAGAAAGCTGAGCAAGAGAAAGTTGGATTGCCTAGAGATCTTATTCATTTTATTGCAGGACGTTTTACTTCTAATATTCGCGAGTTAGAGGGAGCCCTGACTAGGGCAATTGCGTTTGCTTCAATTACTGGACTCCCTATGACAGTGGATTCCATTGCACCTATGCTTGATCCAAATGGTCAAGGTGTTGAAGTTTCCCCTAAGCAGGTTATGGACAAGGTCTCCGAGGTCTTTAAGGTTACTATGGAGGAAATGAGAAGTTCAAGTAGACGTCGTCCAGTTAGCCAGGCAAGGCAGGTAGGTATGTACTTAATGCGTCAAGGTACTAACTTGAGTTTACCTAGA
>CACIYC010000028.1 GCA_902590775.1 uncultured Prochlorococcus sp. | reverse complement strand
GGCAATCCTTTAGTTAATGCGATGGCTTTAGGCTTAATGGAAACAGAAAATATAGTTTGTTCTGGAGCAAGTGGAGAATCTTTTCCTGTTTTATATGTTGGTAGTACTACAGGTAGAGATGGAATGGGAGGCGCAAGTTTTGCAAGTTCTGAACTTACTGCATCTTCTTTAGATGATCGTCCAGCTGTTCAAGTAGGTGATCCTTTTTTAGAAAAGGGTCTTATAGAAGGTTGTTTAGAAGCTTTTAAAACTGGAAATGTAATTGCAGCTCAAGATATGGGCGCTGCAGGTCTTACTTGTAGTTGTTCGGAAATGGCTGCTAATGGAGGTGTAGGAATTGAACTTAATCTTGATTTAGTACCAGCAAGAGAGCAAAACATGACACCTTATGATTTTTTGCTTTCAGAATCACAAGAAAGAATGCTTTTTGTTGTGAAACCTGGAAGTGAAGATGATTTAATGAAAACTTTTAAGAAATGGGGTTTACAAGCTGTTGTTGTAGGGAAAGTTTTAAAAGAGAAAAAAGTTCGTGTTTTATTTCAAAATAAAATTGTTGTTGATCTTCCAGCCAATGCTTTAGCAGATGATACTCCTATTAATAAACATGAATTAATCGATCATTTACCTAAAGAAATAGAAAATCATTGGTCTTGGAATGAATCTCAATTACCATTATCTTCTTATAAAGGAATATTTTTGCAGAAAGAAAACAAACATTTAAGTTGGAATTCTATCGTTTTAAAATTATTAGATGATCCTACTATTGCATCAAAAAGATGGATTTATAATCAATATGATTATCAGGTTCAAAATAATACTATTCTTTTTCCTGGTGTTGCTGATGCAGCCGTTGTACGTTTAAGAGAAATAAATAGTAAATCTAAGTCTATCCGAGCTATTGCTGCGGTTGTTGATTGTCCTAATCGATGGGTTGCTTTAGATCCTGAAAGAGGAGCAATAGCTTCGGTTGCTGAAGCAGCAAGAAATCTTTCATGTGTAGGTGCGGAACCTTTAGCTGTAACAGATAATTTGAATTTCGCATCCCCTGATGATCCAGTTGGATATTGGCAATTATCGATGGCATGTAAAGGTATTTCACATGCTTGTGAATACCTTGGAACACCTGTTACTGGTGGTAATGTTTCTCTTTATAATGAAACTGTTTTTTCTGATGGAAAGAAAAGACCTATTCAACCAACTCCTGTAATTGGCATGGTTGGTTTAATAAAAGATATTAGTAAAATAATTTCTCAATCATGGGTAGAAAAAAATGATGAAATTTGGTTATTAGGAAGTCCATTAAATAATATTGATTTAGATTCCCAAACAGTTTCATTAGCAGGAAGTTCTTATTTACAAAATATTTTTAAAAAAAATACGGGTAGACCACCTTTAATTGATTTAGAATTAGAAAAAAATGTTCAATCTTTTCTAAGAGATTCTATTTCAAGTGGCTTTATAAATTCAGCTCATGATTTAAGTGAAGGTGGTTTAGCGATTGCTATTGCTGAATCATGTATATCATCAGGTTTAGGAGTAAACTGCCATTTACCTAGCTCTGAAAATAGATTGGATAAACTTTTGTTTGCTGAAGGAGGTTCTAGGGTTTTAATAAGTATTGCACCAAGCAAAGTTGAAGATTTTAAGTTTGCTTTGAATAATTTTAATAAAAAGATTTCATCTTCAATTTCTGCTAATCTCTTGGGAATAGTTTCCTCTGACAAGTTTTTAAAGATTATGCTAAATGATCAAACATTAGTTAATTTGTCAATAGATGAAATAACTAATATTTATGAGCAATCTATTCCTAATAGAATGGAAGTAAGTACTTTCAAATAATGAATCAACTTTTTATTCAAAGTTTATATTAAAAAAGATTATGTGTGGAATAGTAGGTATTGTTTCTGATAATCAAATTAATCAATTGATTTATGACAGTTTGCTATTGCTTCAGCATCGTGGACAAGACTCCACTGGGATAGCAACTATGGATGGAAGTGTTTTTCATATGCATAAATCTAAAGGTCAAGTTAAAGAAGCTTATAGAACTAGAGATATGAGATCTTTAAAAGGAGGTCTTGGAATAGGACATGTTCGTTATGCTACATCTGGAGCTGCAAGTAGAGAAGATGAAGCCCAACCTTTTTATGTGAATGCTCCTTATGGAATTATTTTGGTCCATAATGGCAACCTTACCAATACAAGAGAATTAGAGAAACAACTTTTTAGTATTGATAGAAGACATACTAATTCCTCAAGTGATACAGAAATGTTGCTTAATATTCTTGCTACAGAAATTCAATCACAAGAATTTGGACGTTCTTTATCTCCAGAAAATATTTTTTCTGCTATTGAATCATTACATAAAAGAGTTGAGGGTTCTTATTCAGCAATTGCTTTAATTTCTGGTTATGGTTTACTAGCTTTTAGAGATCCTTTTGGGATCAGACCTCTTATTTTAGGAAAGCGAAAATTAGAAAAAAATAACAAAGAAGAATGGATTGTAGCTAGTGAATCTTTAGTATTAGAAAATAATGATTTTGAAGTAGTCCGAGATATTTTACCTGGTGAAGCTGTATTCATTTCTAAAGAAGGCGAATTTTTTTCAAAACAGTGTTCTATTACATCAAAGTTATTTCCATGTTCTTTTGAATACGTCTATTTAGCAAGGCCAGACTCTGTAATGAATGGTATTTCTGTTTATGAAGCGAGATTAAAAATGGGAGATAATTTAGCAAAAGAAATAAAGAAACAAATTACTTCTGGTGATATAGATGTGGTGATGCCCATACCTGATTCTTCTAGACCCTCTGCAATGCAAGTTGCTAGAAAATTGGGACTTGAATATAGAGAAGGTTTTTTTAAAAATCGTTATGTTGGAAGAACATTTATTATGCCAGGTCAGGAACATAGAAAAAGATCAGTACGACAGAAGTTAAATGCTATGAGTAGTGAATTTAAAGGAAAAAATGTTTTGTTGGTTGATGACTCTATAGTTCGAGGGACTACTTCAAGAGAAATAGTTCAAATGGCAAGATTAGCCGGAGCAAATAAAGTTTCTTTTACTTCTGCAGCTCCTCCAATAAGATTTCCGCACGTTTATGGAATTAATATGCCATCTAAGAAAGAATTGATTGCTTATAATAAAACTATTACAGAAATTGAACAAATATTATGTGCCGATAAGTTGATTTATCAGAGTATTTCTGCATTAGAAGATTCTATATTATCTGGTTCTTCTGTGAATCATTTGGAGATGTCCTGTTTTAACGGTGATTATATTACAGGTAATATTAGCGAGGAATATTTGAATTGGGTTGAATCTAAATATTCTTCTTGATTTAGCTTTAATAATTAAATATGTTTTCTTCGATTAAAGGTGTGATCTTTTCTATTTTTTCATTTTTTATTAAGTTAAAAGAATTTTTTTGTACCTCATTAGATTTAATATTTTCAATTAAATTAGAACCTACCCTTCCATTTTTACCAAGATTTGTTGTAACTCCTATTAATTGTTTTCCATTATAAAACTGCACTAACCTATCTTGTAAGTTTCTAGTATCATTGAAATTAATTCCCATTATTCCTAAGGCTCCTTTTTTACATAATCTTATACTTTTAAGTGCTTTTTTTATAAATGTTCCATTTTTTGATATTAAAATAATATCGTAATCTTCTTTTTCACTAGCAGTTAAAGCTCCAAGTATGTTTTCACCAGGTAATAATTTCATGGTTGTTTGACCTTGAGCTAATTTACCCATAACTGGAATATCATTTTCTGAAATTTTTAACTTTAAAATTCTTCCTATATCACTTGCAATAATTAAATATCCATTAGAAGGACATAGAACAGCAGTTTTGAGATGTATATTTTCTTTTAATTTTAAGATTGTTGTAGCTCTTCCAGACATATCTAGTATTTCGTCAAGACTTATTCTTTTAAATCGACCATCAGAGCTTAACAAGCCAAGGGTTAACTCTTTTTGTTTTGAAATAGGCAATAAAGTTGTTATCTCTTCTCCTTCTAAACCAGCAGGCAGGAATTTATCTATTAAGCCTGGATTTTCTCCTGCAAATTCCCATTTTAATATCCCTATTTTACCATTACTGGAAATAGCGAGAATGGTAGGCTGTTTTTCAATTGACCAAATTAATCTTGCTGGCACTGGCTCATCACCAAGCAATGAACTTTCAGTTAAATTCAGCTTGTTTAATATTTTAGGACTTAATATCTTTACTTGATTGTCACTTTGAATTAATAATCTTCCATCTTTTGGCAACGCATTAAAGGCATTTTGTTTTTGTAATTCTGCATTAGGTCTTAAATTTGCATTTCTTTCTGCTACTAATATATCTCCACCTTCTATTAATTTGCTTTTTCTTTTATTTCCAAATTCTTTTTTAATACTTTTTAATTCATTGATCATTAATTCTAATAACTTATTTCTATTATTTAATAAATTTCTAAGAAAAGATTTTTTTGTATTTAGACTTTCCAATTCTTTAAATAAATTTTGTGTTTCTAAGCCGGTTAATTTTCTTAATGGCATTGCTAATATCCCTTCTGCTTGCTTTTCATTCAAATTTAATTTCTCTATAATTCTTTTCTTTGCTTCTCTTGAGTCTTTTGCATTTTCTATTAAATTTATTACTAATCTTAAATTTTTTAAAGCTTTAATTAGTCCTTCAACTATTTCTAATCTATCTACTGTTTTTTGTAATTCATTCTTAGTTCTTTTTGTTATAGTTAATTCTCTATATTCAATGAATATTAGTAATAATTCCTTTAATGATAATTGTTTTGGTTGAGCATTTACTAATGCAAGAATTGTTGCACTAAAGTTATTTTGTAGATTTGTTTTTTGATAAAGTAGATCTCTTATCTTTTCACATTCTATATCTCTCCTAAGTTCAACAACTATTCTCATCCCTTCTCTATCACTCTCATCTCTTATATCAGCAATTCCTTCTATTTTTCCATTATTTACTAGATCAGCTAATTTTTCAATCCATCCGGCTTTGTTTACTTGGTAAGGCAATTCAGTTATTATTATTGCTTTTTTTCTATGTTTTCCTTTTCCTGGATTTATTTCTTCTATGTGAGTTACTCCTCTCATTGGAATGCTTCCTTTACCTTTGATATATGTATCTTTTATGCCATTACAAAGAAGAATTTCTCCTCCAGTTGGAAAGTCAGGACCTGGAATTATATTCAGTAATTTATTGTCTGTTAAATCAGGTTTTTTTATTAATTCAATTAATCCATTAATGACTTCATTGATATTGTGTGGAGGTATATTTGTTGCCATTCCAACTGCTATTCCTGAGCATCCGTTTAATATTAAAAATGGTAATTGAGCAGGTAAAACATCTGGCTCTTGTTGAGATCCATCAAAGTTTGGACTAAAAGATACAACTTGATTTTCTAGTTCTTTTAATAAAGTTTCATTAGCAATAGGAGCTAATCGAGTTTCTGTATAACGCATAGCAGCTGGTGGATCGTCATCTATTGATCCAAAATTTCCATGACCATGAAGTATTGGGTATCTACTTGAAAATATTTGAACAAGTCTAACTAAAGCGTCATATACTGCTTGATCACCATGAGGGTGATATTTTCCAAGAACGTCCCCAACAACACGCGCGCATTTTCTGAAAGGCCTATCTGGAGTTAGTCCCAGTTCATACATTGCATATAATATTCTTCTTTGTACTGGTTTTAGGCCATCTCTGGCATCTGGTAATGCACGTCCTACGATTACGCTCATTGCGTATTCGAGATAAGAACGCTGCATTTCGTGATGCAGTGAAATAGGTTGTAGCCTTTCTTTAGTCATCCAATTTAGAAATCTTGGAAATTTAGAGAAGATTTAGTGTACAAATGTTTTCTATTTTTACCAGGTTTTTTCATTTTTTTCATTTGTAACGTTTGAGTTTGCAGCAGCTGTGTTTAAAATATCTTTTAATTTTGGATTAGTGAATAGCGCAACACCTGATTTTCGAAGCTGTTCTCCCCATAATTGTTCTTTTTGATGCTGAACGGAAAAATAGTTTGGGTTTTCTTCTAAAGCTTCTTTTGCTAGTCGAATAGATTCTTTGTTATTTGGTTGTAAAGAATTTAAAGCTATTGCTAACGCAAGCTTTGGTTCTGGATCTGCTTTGATTTTTAAAACTTTTCTCCAAGTATGTATTGCTGTTGCTTTTTCTCCTAATTCATAATAAATAAGACCTTTATTATTAGTTGCTTGCCAAAGTTTTGGATTGATTTTTTCAGCATTGGAAAATGCTTTGAGGGCAATTTCATATTTGTTTTGCATTAATCTTGCATTTCCTAAAAGAAAATATGCATTTGCATTTTTATTGTCAAGACTTATATATTTTATAATTGATTTAACTGCTGACTCTATTTTATTCATTTGCATTTCTATTGATGCCTTGGTAAACCATATAAGAGCTAATTCTGGATTTATTTCTTGAGCCTTTTTAATAGAGGTAAGAGCTTCTTCAGCTAAATTATTATTTAATTGAGCTTTCGCAAGAATAATCCAAAGTTCAGCTTCCTTTGGGTTTAAGCTAATTGCTATTTTTGCAAGACTAATTCCTTCTTTTGGTTGTCCATATCTTATATATTGAGATGCAGTTAAGGCTATATTTAAGCTAGTTTCTACAAGTATTTTTTCATTTGCTGTATATATATAAGGAACAAATGCTTTAACGGGATAGAAAAAATTTGTTAATATTATATTTAAAAAAATATAAAATAGTAAGCCTATTTTATTTCTATTCTTATTCTGCTTCATCTTATAATTTCATTTGTATTTTTGTTTTTTAAAATATAATTCGTATTTCTACGCCACATCCAAGGCTTAATTCTTTTTAATGAAGAACCCTTTAGTATTTCTTTCCATTTTTCATCGTTAAACTTAATAGCTTTTTCAATCGTTATATCTATTATCCATTTTTTTGCTTGTGTGTCTGGGTCTTTGCTAATTGGAATATCTTGTTGGTTCCAAGGACAGACTTCTTGACATATATCGCATCCCGCTACCCATTGGCCCATTGCGGTTTGAATTTCTTTAGGAAGTTCTTTGCTTCTATTTTCAATATTGTGATAAGCAATGCATTTTCTTGAGTCAACTACAAAAGGTTCTGTAATTGCTTCTGTAGGGCATGATTCAATGCATATTTTGCATTTTCCACATAGGGGTTTTGCGGGTTTGTCAGGCGCTAGTTCTTCTGTTATTAATAAATTTCCAAGTACCATCCATGAGCCTTGTTTTGCGTTAATTAAATTACTGTTTTTTCCAATCCATCCAAGGCCTGCTTCTTCTGCCCAAGCTTTTTCTAGCATTGGCTTTGAATCTACGCATATCTTCCATTTAGACTTAGGTCTGTGATGATGAAGCCATTGTCCTAGATGTTTAAGTCGTTTTTCTATAACTTTGTGGTAATCATTGCCCCATGCATATCGTCCAATTAATAACCTGTCTTTTTTAGTTTCTTTTGGAATTGTGAAATAATTTAGGCCGACTACAAGTACGCTTTTCGCATCTTTTAAGAGGTTTGTTGTATCAATCCTTGCAGGTGATTTCATCCATTCCATATCGGCATGATTTCCTCCATTTATCCATCTTTCTAAAGAAGCTGTTCTCATGTTCAGCCTTGTGCTTCCAGGAATTTTAGCAATACCAACAGGGTTAAACCCTTGCTTTTTTGCTTCTTTTTTTAATGCATCACTTAATTCTTTTGGTGTTTTGAGCATGATTAATAAAATGATGAAAAATAACGTTGGTCTTTTATTTCTATTAAAAAAATTATTTATTTATCTAAATATTGTATTTTAGTTTAATCACATAAAATAAAGGCATTTGATCCTTCTTGGTCCAATCTTCTCCTAGACAAGATCTTTCTCTCCCTTCAAGGCTGCAGCAAGATCTTAAGAACGACCTTATTGCTGGTTTGCTGGTAGTTATTCCATTGGCCACAACAATTTGGTTGTCAACCATTGTGAGTCGCTTTGTTTTGGCATTTTTAACTTCTATACCAAAACAGTTAAATCCATTTATTACTCTTAATCCTCTTCTACAGGATCTTATCAATCTTGCATTGGGCTTAACAGTTCCTTTGTTGGGTATTCTATTGATTGGATTAATGGCTAGGAATTTTGTTGGGCGTTGGTTGCTTGAATTTGGAGAGGGAACACTTTCTAGAATTCCATTAGCAGGTTCTGTTTATAAAACTCTTAAGCAACTTTTGGAAACTTTTCTTGGAGATAATTCAACAAGATTTAGAAGAGTTGTTTTGGTTGAATACCCACGAGAAGGTTTGTTTAGTGTTGGCTTTGTTACTGGTTTAGTTGGACCATCTTTACAGCCTGAGTTGGATCAAACTTTATTAAGTGTTTTTATTCCAACTGCTCCAAATCCTACAACTGGGTGGTATACCTTGGTCCCAGAAACTTCTGTTAAGGATTTAAATATTTCAGTTGAGGATGCTTTTAGGACAATTATATCTGCTGGAATTGTTAATCCAGATGAAAGAAATACTTCTTCTAATGCTACTTTTTCAAGTCTATTTCAGCAGTTCAAAGCAAGATCATCTCAATCTTCTTTAATTAATAAACGTAGTTCATCATAAAAAGTTAGTTAATGGAATCTAGATCTCTTGCAAGAGAAGTTGCACTTTTAGTTTTAGGCCAAGTTTCAGAAGATAATATTGATAAGTATCAATCATTATCTATTGAAAAGATGCTTGATCTTGGTTTAGATACTCTTCTTAGTCATTGGAGAGAGCAATTAGATGAATGTGCACTTCAGATAGAATTAGCACAAGATGAGCTTCTTAAATCTGATTATGATTCTTTGGAAAAATCTAATATAATTACTGCTCGAAGTTATTTAACTAATGGTTTAAAAAAATCGGAAAATATTTTAAATATATTATCTGATACTTTTGAACTTTCAAAAATTTTGTCTTTGAGTGATCAAGAGAAGATTAGAATAGAAGCTATTCATAGAATAGATTTGGTTATAAAGAAAATAAATCTAATCAACTCTTCTTTAGATTCAGTTATGGAAGGTTGGCGTTTAAAGCGTTTGCCTCGAATTGATCAGGATATTTTAAGATTGGCCTATGTTGATTTATATTATCTGAAAACTCCTATACCAGTAACTTGTAATGAAGCAGTAAATCTTGCTCATCGCTATAGTGATGAGCAAGGTCGTAAAATGATTAATGGTGTTTTGAGAAGATTGCAAAATTAATTCTTTTCAAAGTTCTTTTTTAATCTCTTATTACAATAACAATTGATAATTAATTTTCTTTTTGTTTGCGATGGAAAATCAAGTAGATAAAACAGAATTGGAAAACACTAGTCTTGAAAGTGATGATAATTTAGATTGGGCTAAACAGGCTTATGAAAAATTAAAAAAGGAACAGGAAGAAAAAAAACAGCAGCAAATTATTCAACAGCAAAAAGAGGAATCTTTAAAGGTAAATCATAATAATAATTCACCACTAATTGATAATATTTCTGATACTAAAAGTATTCTTGAAAATAATGATAATTCTCTCGGAGATTTTGATAAGACTTTTGCATGGTCAGCAAAAGTTTTAGAAGCTCAAGGTAAAAAAAGTGAAGATGTTTCTATAGAAGAAATAAATTGGTTAACTAAATTACAACGAGGTTTAGAAAAGACTCGAAAAGGTTTTGTTACTGATTTATTAGATCGTTTTGGTGATGATCCTCTGACTCCAGAGACATTAGATGAATTAGAGACATTACTTTTGAGTGCAGATGTAGGAGTAGATGCTACAGATCAAATTATTAGTGCTTTAAGAACTCGTTTAAATGAAGAGGTATTAGATTCCAAAGCAGGATTACGATTTTTAAAAGAACAACTTTGTAAGATTGTTGATAAACCAATTAAATTAAGCAGAAAAGACTTATTGATTCCAGAACAAAAAAAGTTAAATATTTGGCTATTAGTTGGTGTTAATGGAGTTGGTAAGACTACTACATTAGGTAAATTAGCAAACTTGGCATTAACTAATAAATTTTCTGCGTTGATAGCCGCTGCAGATACTTTTCGAGCAGCTGCTGTTGAACAAGTCAAGATTTGGGGTGCTAGAAGTGGTGTATCTGTTATTGCCAATGAAACTCCCAATGCTGATCCTGCTGCAATAGTGTTTGATGCTATTGGAGCTGCTAAGTCGAAAAATATTGAATTATTATTAGTTGATACAGCTGGACGTCTTCAAACAAAAAGTAATTTAATGGAAGAGTTGTCTAAGGTTAGAAAAATCATTGATCGTCTAGCTCCAGAAGCTAATGTTGAATCTTTGTTAGTTCTTGATTCAACTCAAGGACAAAATGGTTTGCGGCAAGCAATGGCATTTGCAAAGTCTGCGCAGCTTACAGGAGTTGTAATTACTAAGCTTGATGGTTCATCAAAAGGTGGTGTTGCTTTTGCTGTTGCTTCTCAAGCAAAATTACCGATTAGATTTATTGGGGCTGGTGAAGGTATAAAAGATTTAAGACCATTTAAAAGTTTTGAGTTTGTAGAAGCCTTGTTGTCAAATTCATGATTCTTTTAGTATATAATTTTTTTCTATGCTTTACTCATGAATAAATAATTCAGTGAGCCTTAATTCCTCAGCTGCTTATAAATCTGTTAGAACTTTATTAGGTAGTCTTTCAAAAGAACAAAATAAGAATCAGGAATTACTTACATCAATAGCTTTTATTTTAAGAAGTTTTACTAATATAGATCGTTTCTTAGAGATTATACCTTTAGTTGCCTCTCGGTTGATAGGTGTTGATTCTTGCTTATTAGTTCCTTTTCATTGTGATGGAAGGATTTCAATAGACCAGCTACAAATAACCCCTTCGATTAATACAGATGCATTAATTCGGAAAATCATTAATTTTAAGAATGGTCAAATAAATGATTTTTCTAATAATGAAATACAAATAAGGGTTTTAGATCAGTTGGTGCAAGCATTTGTAATTCATCCTTCTATTTTTACTACCTCAGTAGTTTCTAGGGGAAAGCAATTAGGCAGACTTTATGTATTTAACTTAGAGGCACCTTTTTCATTTAGTGACATTCATTGTCGAAACCTTCAGTTGATAGCAGATTTAACAGGGGTTGCAATAGAGAATCATTTGTTACTGCAACAAACTCGTAATCATGAAAGTGTTGATCGACAGATGAGTATCGGAGGGGAAATTCAGTCACAATTATTGCCTGCACAGTGTCCAGTTGTTCAGGGTATTGATCTTGCAGCATGTTGTCGGCCTGCATTTCAAGTTGGAGGAGATTACTTTGATTTTATGCCTACTAGGCCTGAGTTAATAGGTAAAAGACGACAGCAAGGTCGCTGGGCTTTTGTTATAGGTGATGTGATGGGTAAAGGAATACCTGCTGGTTTGCTGATGACAATGCTTCGTGGAATGTTGAGAGCAGAAGTTTTAAGTGGTTTGCCGCCTGATCGAATTTTACATGATTTAAATCAGTTAGCTCTCCAAGACTTAGCTCAGTCTCACAGATTCATCACTTTATTTTACTCAGATTATGATCCAATTTCTAGGAGACTTCGTTTTGCAAATGCTGCACATAATCCTCCTTTATTGTGGAGATCTGAGGAAAAAACTGTTTCAAGATTAGATTCGCTTGGCTTATTAATTGGTTTGCAATCGGATGCTGAATATCTCTGTGGCGAAGTTACTCTTAAACCTGGTGATGTGCTTTTGTACTACACAGATGGTGTTACTGAAGCCTTAGGATTAAATCGAGAACGTTTTAATGAAAAACGTTTGATTGCTTATTTTCAGGAATTGAATGCTCAAGTTTCAACTGCAAAAGAAATATTAGATAATCTTTTTAAACGTTTAGATGTATTTGTTGGTGATAGTCATCATTTGGAAGATGATGCTTCAATGGTCGTTTTGAAGGTTCATGATGAGTTAAGGCTGCCAAGTCTAAATAATTCAACTGCCTGACAATATGAGGACGAACTGCTTTATTAGATAAAAGAGTATTGGATTAATCGATTGGTGAAAACTTGGAGCGATAGATTTGAAGAAGGATTAAATCCTTTTATTGAGAGTTTTAATGCTTCGATCGATTTCGACATTTTGCTGTTGGAAGAGGATTTAGATGGCTCAATTGCTCACGCAAGAATGCTTGGTAAAACAGGCATTCTTACTTCAGAGGAAGCTCATCAACTTGAAGAAGGATTAGAACAGATTCGTTTAGAAGCTTCTCAAGGTACTTTTAAGCCGGAATTGTCAGATGAAGATATTCATATGGCTGTAGAAAAGCGTTTAACAGTTATTCTTGGATCTCTTGGGAAAAAACTTCATACAGGTAGAAGTCGAAATGATCAGGTAGGTACTGACTTAAGGTTATGGTTGCGTCGTCGAATAGATGAGTTAGATATTCATTTAAAGCGATTACAAATAGCTTTATTGATCAAAGCAGAGTCCAATTTATTTACTTTGATTCCTGGATATACACATTTGCAAAGAGCGCAACCACTTTCTTTAGCGCATCATTTGTTGGCTTATATTGAGATGATTGAAAGAGATAGGAATAGATTAATTGATGTAAGGAAAAGAGTGGATATTTGTCCATTGGGTTCAGCAGCATTAGCAGGAACATCTTTGCCTATTGATCGATCCTTTACTGCAGATCAATTAAATTTTTCAAGTATTTATTCAAATAGTTTAGATGCTGTAAGTGATAGAGATTTTGCAGTCGAATTTACTGCTGCTAGTTCTTTAATAATGGTTCATTTAAGTCGTTTAGCAGATGAAATTATTTTGTGGGCATCGGAAGAGTTTTCGTTTCTTCGTTTAACGGATAGGTGTGCAACAGGTAGCAGCTTAATGCCACAAAAAAAGAATCCTGATGTTCCTGAATTGGTTAGAGGAAAGACAGGAAGAGTCTTTGGTCATTTACAAAGTCTTTTAACAATGATTAAGGGACTTCCTTTAGCCTATAATAAAGATTTTCAAGAAGATAAAGAAGCTATTTTTGACACATTTAAAACTGTTAATAACTCTTTAAAAGCAATGTCAATTCTTTTAGAAGAAGGATTGGAATTTTCTCTTGATAATTTATCAGAAGCTGTTAGATCAGATTTTTCTAATGCTACCGATGTTGCTGATTATTTGGTTTCTAAAAATATTCCTTTTAGAGAGGCATATCAAATAGTTGGCCGTGTAGTAAAACTTTGCATTAATAGGAAGATTTTGTTGAAGGATTTAACTCTTGATGAATGGCAAGAGATTCACCCTTTAATAAATCAAGATATTTTTGAAAAATTACTTCCAGAGAAAATTGTGGCTTCTAGAATTAGTCAAGGAGGTACTGGTTTTGTTCGTGTACGGGAAGAGTTGGAAAAATGGAGAAAACAGCTTATTTCACCAAATTAATAATCATTTCGTTTGTAGAGGCTATTAGGTATTAAAATCTTTTTGTTAATGATTTTAAAATTATTAATTTTGGCTTCTTAGCCTTTTAGGTCCATTTATTTTTAGTCCATTTTTCAAGTGAGTATTTTTGTTGGCAACTTGCCCTTCCGCGCTGAGCAGGAAG
>CACIYC010000027.1 GCA_902590775.1 uncultured Prochlorococcus sp. | reverse complement strand
GAAAGACCAGAGTTTGGAGAGCTATCTTTTGCCCCTTCTCTGAAAGCAGCTTTAATTAAATAGGGTATTTTGATCCAATTATTGCTTATTAGTGGAAGAGTAAAAACTACTATTCTGCATGGAATAAATGTAAGGATGTCGTCTAGCCTTGCCCCAGACTCCCCTATCCACCTTAACTTTTTGTTTTTATATCCAATCATTGAATCGATAGTGCTTGTTGCTTTAAAGACCCATACAAAAGCCAAGGGTCCTGGAAATGATTTTGAGAGTTTCCAGGATAATGTTCCAATTATGATCCAAAATAATGGTGCAAATATTCCATCTACAGCATTCTCACTTACAGATTCTGCAGTTGCACGTAAGATTCCTTCTCTTTGCAAGTTGTTTACGTCTCGACCTACAATTTTACTTAAATTAGACCTTGCTAATTGCAGATTTTCGCTAGAGTTGTCTTTGCCCAAAGCATGTAGTACTTCGTGAGAACGTTGCCTTAGACTTCTTAATGCCAAAGAACTAGCTAATCCTAAAATTAATATGAAAAATGTTATAAATTTTGTTATCTCTGTTTCACTTGCAAAATACAATTGCTCAATAAACCAAGCAATTAGAGCAGTCAATGTAATAACAGAAAAAGTTAGAAAGAATCCTCCAATTTTAAGTTTTGAAATTTTTGAATTTGCATAATATTCAGTTTTTAATCTTAAAAAATTTATTAGCCAACCAATTATCTCTACTGGATGAAGGAAGTATGGAGGATCCCCAACCAATAGATCTATTAAAACCGCACAAATAATTATATAGATATAAATTTTTAGTCTGATTTAAGCCAACTAAACATTGCCCTTAGATCTTTCCCAACCGTTTCTATGGGTAAAGATGCATCTTGTTCTCTAATCCTTTTCATTTCTGGTTTTCCTGCTTCACATTCATCTACAAAGTTTTTTGCAAAGGCGCCACTTTGTATGTCAGCCAAGATTTTTTGCATTTCTTTTTTGGTATCTGATGTGATTAGCCTTGGGCCGCTTACGTAATCTCCATATTCTGCAGTGTTTGAAATTGAATCTCGCATGGCTGTAAGCCCACCTTTAACCATTAGATCGACTATTAGTTTTACTTCATGCAGGCATTCAAAATATGCTAATTCTGGCTGATAACCAGCATCTACAAGAGTCTGAAAACCTGCTTTTACAAGTGCTGAAAGACCTCCACAAAGTACTGCTTGCTCACCAAAAAGGTCGGTTTCAGTTTCTTCTTTAAAGTTAGTTTCTAGTATTCCTGCTCTTGTTCCACCTATTCCCTTTGCATAAGCCATGGCAAGTGAACGGGCTTTTCCAGAAGCATCTTGTTCTATTGCAAATAGAGCTGGTACTCCCTGGCCATTCTGAAACTCCCAGCGAACAGTATGTCCAGGCCCTTTTGGAGCAATCATTACAACATCAACAAAAGATGGTGGTTCAATTAAGTCAAAACGAATATTGAATCCATGTGCAAAACTTAGTATTTTGCCAGGCTCAAGATACGGAGCTATTTCTTTCTTGTAAATCTCTTTTTGAAATTCATCTGGCACAAGAATCATTATCCAATCTGCTTTTGCAGAAGCATCTGCAACGCTAAGAACTTCAAGCCCATCGGCACTTGCTTTGCTTGCTGACCTGCTGCCTTCGTAAAGCCCAACTACAACATCTATGCCACTGTCTTTTAGATTGAGGGCATGAGCATGGCCCTGAGAGCCATAGCCAATAATGGCAACCGTCTTATCTTTAAGAAGAGTAAGATCTGCATCTGAATCGTAAAAAAGTTTAGCCATTCTGGAGATGTTTTAAGGCCTTTCTTAGGGCCTAGCTTAGGAGAGGTAAATTATAGATAAGAAAGTATTTCTAAAAATAATTTATTAAAATTAGGTAGGTTTTGTGTGTTGATATTAATGAATTATTTTCTGAGCATTTTGACGAAAGAGTTTTTGAAATGATCAAGCTTCATTAGGATGAGAAATTACTTTATCAATTAAGCCGTAATCTTTGGCTTCTTTTGCACTAAGAAAATAGTCTCTATCTGTATCTTTCTCAATCTTTTCATATGTTTGTCCTGTCATCTCTGCCATTGAACGATTTAGCATTTCTTTGATACGAAGAATTTCCTTTGCTTCAATCTCAATATCGCTTGCTTGTCTTTGCGATGTCCCCCCAAGAGGTTGATGAATCATTATTCGACTATGAGGCAAAGCAAGACGCTTGTTTTTAGTACCTGCTGATAAAAGAAAAGCTCCCATTGAAGCAGCAAGTCCTATGCATATTGTTACAACATCACTTTTTACATATTTAATTGTGTCAAATATCGCTAGCCCGGCAGTCACTGAACCTCCAGGACTATTGATGTATAAATAAATGGGCTTAGTACTGTCCTCGGAATCTAGATATAGCATTTGAGCTACTAAGCTGTTTGCGACACCATCATTTACTTCTTGTCCAAGGAAAAGTATTCTTTCTGCGCCTAGTCTTGTATAAATATCTACCCATCTTTCAAGTTGGCTTCCTGGAAGTCTGTAAGGAACGCTGGGTGTACCAATTGGCATGATTAAAAAAGAGGTGGAAAATAAAAATGTTTGAGGATGTAATTATGATTCAGTTTTAGAATGTCCTATATCTTTTCTACTTGTTAAGACTCTATCGATTAATCCATATTCAACTGCCTCTTGAGGATTCAAATAACTCATTCTGTCTGAATCTTTTGATAATTGTTCAATTGATTTACCAGTATTTTTTGAGAGGATTTGAAGCATTGCGTGCTTATTATGAATTACTTCTTTTGCACGGATTTGAATATCAGTAGCTTGACCACTAGCTCCACTTCTTGGCTGGTGAAGGACTATTGAAGCATGAGGTAGAGCAGCTCTTTGGCCCTTTGTCCCAGCAGATAGAATAACAGCTGCTGTCCCCATTGCTTGCCCAATACAAATTGTATGAATAGGAGGTTTTATATAGTTAATTGTGTCGCAAATAGCAAAAGCTTCTGTTTCAAATCCAATTGCATCTCCAGTGTGCCAACTAGTGCCAGTTGAATTGATGTAGAAATAAATTGGTTTCTCAGGGTTGTCAAATTCCAAAAATAATAATTGAGCAATGATTAACTCGGTGACATCCATACCAAGTTGTCTTTTAGCCTCATCATCCGAAAACAAGGGGAGCCCAAGATAGACAATCCTTTCTTTTAATAAAAGAGATGGTAAATCAGGTGGAGGGGTTCGCATTACGGCTGAATCGCCGTAATAAGGAGCAGATACCGTCATTTGGAGCAAATTGTCCAGAAATAGAGCCTAGCTACATCTAGCTTGAAGAGGCTTTTGTTTTGTTGGTAGGAGGACTTTTCTCAAGTTTCCCAAATACCATCCTGCCTGTGGAAGTCTGAAGGGCACCTGTGACAATCACATCAAGTTTTTGACCTAAAAAACTTTTTGCTTCCTCAACGACAACCATTGTGCCATCTTCTAAATATCCAACTCCTTGGCTATTTTCTTTGCCCTCTCGAACTATTTTTAATATTAACTTTTCTCCAGGTTGAACCTCTGTTCTAAGAGCTAAAACTAAGTCACTAAGATTTAAAACATTTAGTTCTTTGACTTTGGCAACTTGGGAAAGATTATAGTCAGCAGTGATTAGAGTTCCTCCTGTATCCTCCGTTAATTTCAAAAGACGCTCATCAGTTCCATTGCCTCCATATTTTGTACTGTTTATAACAAGTCTTTTCCCAAAATGTTCACGCAATTCAGTTAATATTTTAAGCCCTCTTCTACCTTTTGCTCTTTTTTCTTGATTAGCAGAATCTGCTAGTTGTTGTAATTCATCGATAACTGTTTGAGCGACTATAAGCTTGCCTTCAATTAGTCCGAAAACAATAAGACCTTTTATACGACCATCAATTATTACACTTGTATCAAGGATCTTCCCACTTGCTGGAGTAAGTATTCCCTCTGCTACAAGCAAAGCTTCTGTGCTGTTTGGATTAAATAGACGAAGGAATGTTCTTCCATGAATTTCGGCTAGGTTATAGCCAAGAAGCCCAAAAAAAATGTTGCTAAATGCTGCAGAAATAGGTTTTACAAGAAAAAAACCTTTGGGCAAAGGGAATAGAAGTATTGGTGCAACAAGAAGATTCGCGACGAGAAGTCCTAGAATTAATCCAACTGCACGACTAACGAGAAGATCAGTTGGAGTGGTATTGATTTGTTGAGTAAGCTTTTCTCTTAATCTTTGAAAAAGTATGCCTATTATTAAAGCTAAAATGCCAGAAAGCCCTGCTAGCAAAATCTTTGCCACATTGGGGTTTGAGAACTTTTCTGTAATCTGTAGAGAAAAGAAATCAACCGCTAGAAAACCACTAGCAACTCCAGTAACAAAAAATAAAATCAGGAATAGGAGCTCCACCATGGAATTAATGTTGGGACCTTTTTTTTGATATATGGAGCATTATTCTTCTTTAATCTATTGCTTTAAGGCAAAACGCATACCTTTATGTATTGATTTATAAGTCAATTTGAATTATCCAAGAAGCGCTTATTTACATATTCCTTTTTGTCATAGACGCTGCTTCTATTGTGATTTTCCAGTAGTTCCTTTAGGGGATAAAGCTAGCGGTGAGAATGGGCCAGGAAGTTCATCTATAAAGTCATACTTAAAACTTCTGAATAGAGAGATCTCAAGAGTTTGTGTTGGAGGTCCTTTGTCAACTGTTTATATAGGCGGTGGAACTCCCTCTCTTTTGAGTTCTTCTCAAATATTTGATTTATTAGATTTATTGAGAACTCGTTTCGGATTTCAATCTGGTGCTGAGATTACCCTTGAGTTAGATCCAGCTAGCTTTGATAAATTTTCTTTAGATGGCTTCTTAAATGCTGGTGTTAATAGGTTGAGTTTGGGAGCTCAAAGTTTTAATGACAAAGTTTTATTTGAATTAGGAAGAAGACATACTTCTAAAGATTTGCATGAGGCGTGCACTTTAGTTAATGAAAGCTTTTTAAATGGGAAATTGTTTAGTTGGAGCCTTGATTTAATTCAAAATTTACCTGGTCAAGATTTGCTTTCATGGAAGGAAGAACTTTTAGAAGCCCTAGATTTTTCGCCCCCACATCTTTCTGTTTATGATCTTTCTATTGAGAAAGGAACGGTTTTTGCCTTGCGGCAAAAGAAAGGTGATTTGATTTTGCCCACAGAAGAACTTGCTTTTGATATATCAAGGCTTACTAGTGAGGTTTTAAAAGAATTTGGATACTCTCGTTATGAAATCTCGAATTATGCTTTTCCTGGGCATGCCTCTCGTCACAATAGAGTTTATTGGAGTGGGGCAAGTTGGTGGGGATTTGGGCAAGGAGCTACTAGTTGTCTTTCAGGAAAAAGATTTTCTCGTCCTAGAACAAGAGAAGGATATGAAAAATGGTTGAATTCTAAAGAATTTGAAAGAGAAGATCAGTTTTTCGAAGTAAGTGATCAAGACCAATTGATTCCTTTGGATGATTTGTTTATTGTTGGCTTGCGGAGAAGAGAGGGAATAGACTTAAGAGATTTATTGCAAAGAATGGGGTGGAATGAGGATCTTTTTCAGCAAAACATAGCTAATTTAAAAAAAAGGTGGAACTATCAAATTGAAATGGGTTGGATTAAACAAAGAGGTTCTAGGTTCTATTTAAGCGATCCATGCGGAATGGAAATTAGTAATCAGATTCTTGTTGAGATGTTGCTTTGGTGGGATTCTGTAAATGATTATTCTTGTCTTGAATCCAGGCTTTAAGAGCTTCTATTGATAACTTTCTTGTATTAATTAATGGCTTCGCAAAAGGAGGCTGCTTTTCAGTGAGGCCTAACAAATCAGCGGTTACTCTTACCTGTCCATCGCAGTCTTCTCCAGCACCAATACCTATGACTGGAATTTTAAGCATGTTTCTTAATTTGCTTGAGAAAATACCAGGTACATGTTCAAGGACCAATGAAAAACAACCAATATTTTCTAATTCAATAGCATGTTGGATTAATTTTTCTTGTTCAAGCTTGCTCTCAGCTTGTCTACGATATCCAATGTTATGAACAGATTGTGGTGTAAGACCAAGGTGTCCCATAACAGGTATTCCCATACGAATAAGTCTTTGAATAACTGCTATTACTTCGGGTTCAGCACCTTCAATTTTCACAGCAGCTGCGCAAGAATTTTTGAGTAAGGTCCCTGCTGCTTCAACAGCTTTATCTTCTCCACATTGATAGCTAAGAAAAGGTAGATCACAAATTACTAAGGGATGATGACTCTTTTTACTTTGAAATCCGCGTTCAACTGCTTGTGTGTGATGCAGCATTTGTTCAATAGTTACAGGTAATGTTGTTGAATGGCCATGAACAAACATCGCTAAAGAATCTCCTACAAGCACAACATCCACCCCAGCAGCTTCAACAATTGCTGATGAAAGGCTGTCCCAAGCAGTGAGAATTGTTATTTGTTTTCCCAGCTCTTTAAATCGTATTAATTCCTTAGGAAGCATTTAGCGATGTTGCTAAGAGTTTAGATTGCTAAACTTTAGGAGACTCGGGCCCATGCGGCAGCGACGCCTAAATCTGGTCAGGACCGGAAGGTAGCAGCCAAAAGGGATGCTTGCAGCTGGCGTGGAATCCGGGTCACCTAATTTAAGAGATTTAGTTATTTTAATCTTTCCTAAGTTGTCTAAGTCTTAGGAATTCAGGAATATTTGCTCCACCGCCTTTATTCATTTGTGGTCGATAAAGAGATTCATTTGCTAACTTTGCCCCTCCTGCATTGATCCGGTATGGTTGATTGTCGCTGAATCCAGTAGCAATAACGGTTACTTGAACTTCCCCTTCTAAGGCTTCGTCTACCACTGCTCCTACTATAATATTTGCTTCAGAATCGACTACTTCGTAAATAACTTCAGCTGCTGAAGTCATATCTTCTAGCGTCATATCATTACCTCCAGTGATATTGACTACGCAACCTTTTGCACCATCTATACGACCCGCTTCAAGTAAAGGACTGTTAATTGCTGCTTGTGCTGCTTCTGCAGCTCTTGATCGACCAGACCCAATCCCAATTCCAAGTAATGATGTACCTGCTTCTGTCATTACAGAGCGAACATCAGCAAAATCAACATTAACAAGACCAGGACAAGTGATTATGTCAGTTATACCTTTAACCCCCATTCGTAAAATATCATCAGCATTTTTAAATGCTTCTTGAAGAGGTGCTCCTGAAATTGACTCTTTTAATCGATCATTAGGAATGACAATCAGTGTGTCTACATTCTCTGAAAGCTTTGCTATACCTTCGTCTGCTTGTCGCATTCGTCTTCTGCCTTCAAAGCTAAAAGGTTTTGTCACTATTCCTATAGTTAAAGCACCACTTTGTTTTGCTACTTCAGCAACTACTGGGGCTGCTCCAGTTCCAGTACCACCACCCATGCCAGCGGCTATAAATACCAAGTCAGAACCTTCTAGTGTTTGTTGTAAATCCGCTCTAGACTCTTCTGCAGCCTTTTCTCCTATAGTTGGGTTCCCCCCAGCGCCTAGGCCCCTTGTTAAGGTCTGGCCAAGTTGGACTCTGTTTTCTGCAGATGATTGAATTAAAGCTTGGGCGTCGGTGTTTAGAACTCTATAAGAGACCCCTTTTAAATCGCTAAGGATCATTCGATTGACAGCGTTGCTACCACCACCTCCAACGCCAATTACTTCAATTCGTGCGGTTTGACTTGGTTGAATGCTTTCGTTCTTATAGGAAGAACCAGAATTGTTGCCCATACCCATCACCATATTCAAGATTGAATAATTGCTTTTTGTGCATTATGAACTGACTAGAGGGTTCTGTTGCTTTTTTCAACAAAGTCTCTTTTTTCTTTATGAAGAAAAATCAGAATTCACTGACTTTTGTCTAACCTTTCTTCTTTAACCTCTCTAAGGATCTAATTGGAAATTTTAGGTCTAATCCCTTTCATCATCTAAAAATAGCTTAGGTTTGGCAGGGTTTTTTAAGTCCAGAGTAAGGCTCGATCCTTTCATTAATTCTTTAGGTAGGGACTTTGACAGATGATCAATTGCTTCTATCTGCTGACCTAAGAGTTTTGGTTCATTTCCAAGATGCACAAATAAAAAGTCCTTAGTCTGAAGCGTAATATTTCCATTTGGGTTGAAAATTATTCTTTTGAGGTTTATAGAAAGCTTTTTTTGATATTTAAAAATTAATTTAATCCACTTTTTATTACTTTCGGTCCAACCATCAACAACTAATGGGTTTATTTGTGATTTACCTTGATCTTCATGCAATATGGGAATCCAATAACCGTCCTTGTCAACCATCCCTCTCTCTTTGCCGCTTTTTCCTTGCCTTAAAGCTAAAGCTATAGGAACTCTTTCGAGTACTTTAATATCAAGCCCTAAGGGAAGAATCCTGCGATTAATTGCAACTGCTTTAATTGGTAATTCTTTGAGTAAACTACTTTCAATTTGTTTTGGATTAAGATTCAAAATAGTAGTAGGAAATTTAAGATTCATAGCCTGAATTATTTGTTCTCTCCTCGTAATTATTTGTCCATCAATATTTATATTTGAAATATGAATAGGCTCAACTCCTTTTTTAATAAATAGGGATCCAAGGCATATAGTTATTGAAGAATAAAAAATAAATTTACAAAAACTTTTAAAACTTAAATGTAGATTAATTGAATTGTTTGAAAATCTTTTTCTACTTGATTTCCTCATAGATCGCAACGTGCTTTCCCCATTAGTTGGTTCATCCATTGTCGAGCTCGTTCAGCATCTGCAAAAGGAACATCAATTTCTTTCCCACATCCAATTAGACGCAGGCGACATTGACCTTGGGCTTCATTTGTAAGAGGTGCTTCACCAGAACTTAGGGCCATGAGCTCTACTAATTCAAGTTGTTTGATTTCAAAAGAATCTTTTTCTAGAAAGTTACCTGCTTCAAAAGTACTCCAAGTAATGATTCCATTCTTGAGTCGTGCGGCTCCAGAACCATCAAGTTTTGCTAGTTCAGACCCTTTTGCCCAAGTTCGATAAAGGTTTTGCCTTCTTCTCTCCAGCCAGCCTAGTGCTGTTAAAAGCACAAAAACTAGAAGCAAAGGAAACCACAGCAGGCCATGGACCATATTAAAAAAGTGATTGTAAAGACAATTCAAATGGCACTAGCTTATTCTTTAGCGCTTTCTATCAACCTTGACACTAGTTCTGAAAGATTTATTCCTGAAGCCTCCCAAAGCATCGGATACATACTTTTTGAAGTGAATCCAGGCAGAGTATTGATTTCATTAACCCATAAATTATTTTTTTCTTCTTCGTAGAAAAAATCCACCCTTGCCATACCTTCTACTCCAATTGCTTGGCAGGCTAAAAGAGATAATTCACGAACCTCATTTGAAATTTTTTCAGATATTGGAGCTGGAATTATTATTTGACTAGAGCCTTCAGAATACTTTGCGTCATAGTCATACCAATCTGATGTGTAACGAACTTCACCAACACAAGAGGTAGCAATCTTTTCTTTGCCAAGAACAGCACACTCAAGTTCCCTTGCGGCTACATGTTTTTCAACCACCATTCGGTTGTCTAATTTACTCGCAATCTCCAATCCTTTGAAAAGCTCTTTCTTGTTGTATGCCTTGTTGATTCCTACTGATGAGCCTAGGTTTGCAGGTTTCACAAAACATGGGTATCCCAACTTAGACTCAATAGCTTGTATTAATGAATTTATTTTATTTGAACAAAAAAGATCTGAGCTAAGGATTTGGCAATAGTCAATTTGAGGTAATCCTGCTGCATAAAATGCAGCTTTCATTGCAATCTTATCCATTCCTAACGCTGAGCCTAATAAATCACTCCCTATGAAAGGTTTCCTAGTCAGTTTAAAAAGACCTTGAATGGTTCCATCTTCACCATTAGGCCCATGAAGTACTGGAAACCAAACTTGTATTGTTTTTGTTTCATCAGGTAGTTGAAACAAGCCTTTAATAGCTTTATCTTCTTTCAAAATATCCTGTTCATGAATAGAATTATTTGTGAGAATTTTTTCGGCAATATTTCCAGACCACCATCTTCCATTACGGTCAATATAGAAACTTACAACTTCAAATTTTTTAGCATTATGTTTATCTCTAAGAGCACTTACAATTGTTTGAGCAGATTTTATAGAGACTTCATGCTCTCCTGATATTCCTCCGAAAACAATTCCTACTGTTGTCAATTTATTTTTCATATTATTTTCATAATATTAGTTTTTGTTATTACTTTAAGGGAATTCCACTTAAGGAGAATGGCCTTATATCTTTAATTTTTACTTTAACAAGATCTCCTGGAAGATATGAAAAATCTTCAGGACCTTTTTTGGGAAAGAATGTTAGTCTATTTGTTCTTGTTCTCCCCATTAACTGTTTATCATCCTTAGGATTTATACTTTCTGCAAGAACTTCTTCTAGCTGATCTTTATACCGATTATTTCTATTTTTTGCAGTTCTCTCAACTAACAAGTTGAGCTCTTTCAAACGATTTACCTTAACTTCTTCAGAAAGTTGTTCTGGCCATAAGGAAGCTGGAGTATTAGGTCTAGGAGAATAAGCAGCAGTATTTACCTGATCAAACTCAATTTCTCTAATAACTTTTAAAGTATTTTGAAATTGACTTTCAGTTTCTCCTGGAAAAGCAACTATTACATCAGCACTTATGGATGCGTTAGGCATTAAGTCTTTAATTTGGTAAACAATACGCTTGTATTTTTCTATTGTGTAACCTCGTGCCATCTTTTTTAGAACTTGGTTGTCACCACTTTGAAAAGGAATATGAAAGTGCTCACAAAGCTTTGGCAAATCTGAACAGGCTTGGATTAACCTTTTTGTGAAATAACGTGGATGACTTGTTGCAAATCTAATTCGTTCGATCCCTTTAACATCGTGGATGAAATAAAGAAGATCAGTTAACGTATTTGCACGTCTTCCTGTTGATTTAATACCTGGTAAATCTCTTCCATAAGCATCAATATTTTGACCTAATAAAGTGACTTCTTTAAAACCTTCCTTGGCCAACTCTTCTATTTCTAGTTTTATTGCTTCCGGCTTTCTTGACTGTTCTTTTCCTCTTACAGAAGGCACTACACAATAAGTGCAACGTTCATTGCATCCATAAATCACATTTACCCAGGCGCAAACATTGCTATCTCTTCTTGCTGCAGTGAGATCTTCAAGTATTTGATGCTCATCAGTAGCTACAACTTGTTGCCCATTATCTACTTGGTTTAAAAGGGTTTCCAGTCTATTAGCATGTTGTGGTCCCATTACAAGGTCTAATTCAGGTACACGTCTTAAAAGAGACTCACCTTCTTGTTGAGCTACGCAACCTGCTACCACTAGCTTTAAATGGGGCGAAGTCTTTTTCCTTTTTGCTTGTCTTCCTAAATAGCTATAAACTTTTTGCTCAGCATTATCTCTGATTGTACAAGTGTTATATAAAACAAGATCGGCACTAAGTTCTGTTGAGGCTTCTTGATAGCCCATATCCCTAAGTATTCCAGCCATTCTTTCCGAGTCAGCTTTATTCATTTGACAACCAAAAGTTTTTATCCAGTAACTGCCTCTATTCTTTGCAGATGGATCTAATTCACTATCTATTTTTTGCAATTGAGTTGATATCACAGTGATAATGAAAATCTAAAGTTTGAGTAAATTGTTTCTTAATTTTCCCACCACAAACTACTTTTTTTTGTCTTATTTCATAAGATTCTATTAAAAAGGGCGAGCGAGGGGATTCGAACCCCCGAATAGCGGCGCCACAAGCCGCTGCCTTAACCACTTGGCGACGCCCGCCGTATATATACAAATTTACCAATTCTCTATTGATTCATATTAATGTTTGCGCAAAAAAAGACATCTCCTGATATTCAATGCATAGAGGCTTTGGTTCCTCGAGGCTTAATAGCTAGTAATAAGGACCTTTTGCATGCTCAAATAACTGCTGAGGGACTTTCTCCTTTAAGAATTTTTTTTCGACAAGGAGTAATTACTAAATTTGAGGTAATTGAAGATCCTTGGCAATCTTCATTGGATTTGTTATTGCCTAGGCTTGTTGAGCCTCATTCTCATCTCGATAAGGCATTTACTTGGAAGGAATCACCAAATTTGGATGGAACTTATGAAGGAGCATTGAATGCAAATTTGAAAGAGCATCAAGATCGCACAATTCAAAAAGTTCGTTTAAGAGCTGAGAGAGGGTTGAATGTAGCTTTAAAAAATGGAATAAGAGCAATTCGTAGTCATATAGATAGTTTTGGATTGATTGGTTCCAATAGTTGGCATGCTTTGGAGGAACTACAAAGTGAGTGGAAATCATTAATTGATTTGCAGCTTGTTGCTTTGGTTCCATTGGAGTATTGGAATACCCAAAATGGAAATCATTTAGCGCGTAAAGTTGCCAATGAAAATGGTTTGCTCGGAGGTGTGATTTCACCTCCTTATAAAAATAGTAATTTGAGAGAAAAGTTATTTAAACTTTTTTCTTTGGCCAATGATTATGGATGTGGTGTTGATCTTCATATAGATGAATCATCTCTTGAGCCTGGAGGTGGTTTGCGGCAGTTAATTTGTGTGCTCGATCACATGAAGTTGGATATTCCTTTAACTTGTAGCCACTTAAGTAGCATGGCTTTAATTGCACCAAATCCTTTAAGAGTATTTGCTGAGAAATTAGCGCATTATGAAGTGAATGTTGTAGCTCTTCCTTTAACAAATTTTTGGTTGCTTGGTAGAAATAAAAAAAATACTTCTATTAAGAGACCAATAGCACCTATAAATGAGCTTCAAAAGGCTGGGGTAACAGTTGCTATTGGAGGTGATAATGTTCAGGATCCATGGTTCCCTGCTGGTAATTTTGATCCACTTGCTGTGATGGCTGCCTCAATGTTGATAACCCATTCTGCACCTTGGAGCAGAATGGGTTTAACGACTTTTACAACAGGAGCAGCACGAGTCATGGGTCTTGAATGGGATGGAACTTTTAAGATTGGCAGTAGTGCCGATTTTGTTTTGTTAGAAGCAGATAGTTGGTCTTCCGCTATGGCAAAACCTCCATCAAGAAAGGTAATGATCAATGGTAATTGGATTTAATGATCAATTCAATCGTGAGCAATTCAATGGTTAAAAGAGACCTATTTAAAGAATTCATGAAAGAGATAAAGGAGATCAATGACTTGAAACTCCTTCAGAGCAATTCAGAAAAGAAAAGATATTCTCGAGATTTTTTTGAATATTCACCAGTTTTGCAAGAAAAGCTGTTTAAATGTTGTGCTGATTTTGTTGTAAGGCCATCATCTGTAGAAGCAGTCTTATCGGTTGCAAGAATATGTCAAAAGTATGAAATACCTTTGACATTAAGAGGTTCTGGAACTGGAAATTATGGACAATGTGTGCCTCTGTACGGAGGAGTTGTTATGTTAATGACATCGTTAAAAAACATTAGAAATTTCAATTCATTCACTGGCGAAGTAACTGTAGAAGCAGGATGTTTGCTTGGAGACTTGAATAAGTATTTGCTTACTAAGGGGCGTCAATTAAGACTTCTTCCTAGTACTTGGAGAACTGCTTCTGTTGCTGGTTTTGTGGCTGGAGGCTCTGGGGGTATTGGCTCTGTTAGATGGGGCTTCCTTCGTGATCCTGGACACTTAATGGGTCTTGAAGTTATTACTTCAGAGGAGAAACCTAAAAAACTTAATCTTGATGCAAGTTCTTCTGAGGCTTTAAATCATGCTTATGGTACAAATGGAATTATTACTGCTTTAACTTTATCTACTTGTCCTGCAGTTGATTGGCAAGAAGTATCAATTGATTGCGAGGACATGTCGAAAGCAATAGATCTTTTGAATCTTTTTACAAGATCTGCTGTTAATTTGTTTTTGTGTAGTGTTTTAGATAGACAAATTGTTAATTTGCTTCCTAACTGGAGTGGTGAGTCAAAAGGTAAACACCGCTTGTTGCTTTTGGTTGAGCCTGGTGGAATTAGCACTCTAAAAAGACTTGCTATAGATGCAGGTGCTGATTTTTGTTATTTAGGTTCTGAAAAAGAAAAGGTTGGGAA
>CACIYC010000026.1 GCA_902590775.1 uncultured Prochlorococcus sp. | reverse complement strand
TCAATTCTTCTTCATGAACAAAGATATCCCAAAGCAGATGTATTGCTAATGGGTCAAATGAGGTCCTTATTGGAAGAGTGCTATTGGAGTCAACTAAATCAACTCCCAAAACAAAAGTGGGCAGAATATTTTGATGGTCCTACTGGAACCTGGGTAGGACAACAATCAAGAACTTATCAAACATGGACTATTGTTGGATTTCTACTTATGCATCACTATTTAAAGGTATGTCCTGCTGACGTGGAAATGTTGGATTTAAATCAATAATTTCTTAAAAGAGTCCTAAAGTTAGAGACTTATCAATAGGTAGACAAGCACCTATACCCAAATACAGAGTAAGAATTGTTCCAAACAAGAAAAAGCTCATCGCCACTGGCCTTCTAAATGGATTATAAAATTTATTTACATTCTCAATAAAAGGAATCAAAATCAAACCAAGAGGAATCAATGTTTGCAAGGCAATTCCAAGAAGCTTATTAGGAACTACTCTAAGAATCTGAAAGACTGGATACAAATACCACTCAGGCAAAATTTCTAATGGAGTTGCAAAAGGATTAGCTTTATCTCCAAGGAAAGCAGGATCTAATACTGCAAGTCCAACTACGCATGCAATGGTTCCTAAAATTACAACTGGGAAAATATATAAAAGATCATTAGGCCAAGCTGGTTCACCATAATAGTTATGCCCCATACCTTTAGCGAGCTTTGCCCTTAGCTTTGGATCAGATAAATCAGGTTTTTTAAGAGTAGACATAACTAAATAAAAGTTTCAGGAAAAATGAAATAGATAATTTTTGAGGCTGCTCTTCACAATGGTCCAGATATACCTTGCTTCCTAATCATAAGAAAATGCATGAGCATAAATATTGCCAGTGTCCAAGGAAGAACAAAAGTGTGAAGGCTATAAAAACGGGTAAGTGTTGTTTGTCCAACACTCTCTCCTCCTCGCAATAACTCAACCATAAAATCACCCACTACAGGAATAGCTGCAGGAACGCCAGACACAATTTTCACAGCCCAATATCCAACTTGATCCCAAGGCAACGAATAACCTGTAACACCAAATGCAACAGTTATTACAGCCATAATAACCCCAGTAACCCAAGTAAGTTCTCTAGGTCTTTTAAAGCCACCAGTTAAATAAACTCTAAAAACATGCAATATGAGCATTAGAACCATCATTGAGGCACTCCAACGATGCACTGATCTAATAAGCCAACCAAAGCTAACGTCTGTCATCAAATAACTGACAGAGTTATAAGCTTCCGTCACAGTGGGTTTGTAGTAAAACGTCATTGCAAACCCAGTTGCAAATTGAATTAAGAAGCACACAAGTGTGATGCCTCCAAGACAATAAAAGATGTTTACATGCGGAGGTACGTATTTTGAAGTGACATCATCTGCGATGTCTTGTATTTCAAGTCGTTCCTGGAACCAGTCGTAGACAGGTGAGGAGTTCGCCATTGAATCAGATGAACTTGATAATTAATAACAACAGTGTACTGAATGTGCCCCATGGTTCGTGCAATTGATTAATCCAATGCTTCCAACTGTAAAAACCTGTTCAAAAAAACTCCGGCAAATTTTTGCTGGATTAATCAGCTTTTTCCTTGTATTACTAATATTTGTTGAGCCTTCCGTTGCATTAAATGATGGCCAAGAGCTGGTTTTAGAAACATGGAATCTGGTAAACGAAGGATTCCTAAACCCTGACAAATTTAATGAAGTGCAATGGAAACGACTAAGACAACAAGCCCTTGAAAAGCAAATCACTACATCTGATGAAGCATATGAAGCTATTGAATCAATGCTCATTCCATTAGAAGATCCATACACAAGACTATTGAGACCAAATGATTTTAAAGCTTTAAAAGAAAGCAATATTGGTAGCGAAATAAATGGAGTAGGTCTTCAATTAGGTGCTAGAAGTGATGATAATGAAGTAATTGTAATAGCACCTCTCGAAGGATCACCTGCAGCAGATGCAGAAATTGCAAGCGGCTCCATCCTTCTTAAAGTCGAAAATTATTCTCCTAAAAAGCTTGGCTTAGAAGCAACAGCTTCTAAATTAAGAGGAGAAATCGGTTCCAAAGTATCTATTGAAATTGAATCCCCAGAGCATGAAATTAAGGAAATTGTTCTTGAGAGAAGAAGTGTTGATTTAAGACCAGTAAGAACCAAAAGGATAAGGACAGAAAACCATACCCTCGGATATCTTCGAATCACTCAGTTTAGCGAGGTTGTGCCTGAGCAGTTCAAAGAAGCATTAAAAGAACTTTCCGAAAAAGAAGTTGAAGGGATTGTTTTGGATTTAAGGAATAATTCTGGAGGTCTCGTAAGCTCCGGCCTTGCAGTAGCTGATGCTTTCCTAAGCGAAAAACCTATTGTTGAAACTAAAACCCGTAATGAGATCAAAGATCCTATACCTTCCAGTAAAGAAACTCTTTACGACGGACCTTTAATTACTCTTGTAAATGAAGGGACTGCAAGTGCAAGTGAAATCCTCGCTGGAGCTCTTCAAGACAATGAAAGATCACTTTTAGTAGGCAAACGTACCTTTGGCAAAGGACTAATACAGACCCTTACAAACTTAAGTGATAGCAGTGGACTTGCTATCACAGTTGCCAGTTACCTGACTCCATCTGGAAGAGATATTCAAAACCTAGGTATTCAACCTGACAGAGAACTAGAACTACCTGAACCTTTAAATCCTGGAGGAGCAGAAGATAGATGGCTAATTGATGCAGAATTATTTATGGAAGCAAGCCTTGATCTTAAAGAGATTGAGGAAACAGAACCCACTCCTTCAACTAATGAATTAGCAGATCTAAGCACTCCAATAGATACTGAAAATATTGATACTTCAAAAGACTCGAGTGAGCCCTAAGCAGAGAAATTAATGGTTAAAAGAACCTACTACGACCCTATTCATCAAGGAATAACTCTTGATGAAAGTATTCCGGAAGAAGAAATGATTATATCTTTAATTGATTCACATCCATTTCAACGTCTTAGAAGAATCAAACAACTTGGTCCAGCCTCACTTACGTTTCATGGTGCAGAGTCCAGCCGATTTAGTCACTCCCTTGGCGTATTTCATATCGCAAGAAGAGCTTTTAAAAAACTATTGCAAATAAACCCAAATTTAATAAAGTTTCGTGGCCTCTTATATGCATCTGCTCTTTTACATGACATTGGCCATGGCCCCTTAAGCCATACTAGTGAAGGAATGTTTGGCCTTAATCATGAGAGCTGGTCAAGACGAATCATTAAAGAACATCCTGAAATCTATCAATGCCTAAATCAATTAAATAATTCCCTAAATGTTGAAGTTGCGGATCTAATAGCAGGTGAAAAAGTTAGTTGTAAGTTAATAAAAACATTAGTTAGTAGCCAATTAGATTGTGATCGACTTGACTACTTAATAAGAGATAGTCAAAGCAGTGGAACTAATTATGGCAATATTGATTTAGAACGAATCCTCTCTGCACTTACACTTTCACCAGATGGGGATTTAGCAATCAATCCAAAAGGTTTACTAGCAGTAGAACACTATTTAGTGGTAAGAAATTTAATGTATAGAAGCATTTATAATCATAGGCTAAATGAAGTTTGCAACTGGATTCTTGAAAAGATTGTTGAAACTGCACGGCAGTTAGGACCAAAAAAAATATGGTCAGATAGCTGCTTATCACAATGGCTTTGGCACCCTAAAGAAGTAAATCTAGGAATCTTCTTAGCTAATGATGATATAAGAACTATGTATCATCTTTTAAGATGGAAAGAAAATGCACCTAAACCATTGCAAATACTATGCGAAAGTTTTATAGATAGAAAACTTTTAAAAGCAATTAATATTGAAGATCTAGAAGTTGAATATCAATTGGAGGCTCTTGCAATAGCCAGGAAGCTTGCGAATGGAATTGGGAAAGAACCTAATTTATGCACTGGTATTCGTCATAATAAATTCTTTGGTTATCATCCATATAAAAGTGGGCTAAGGCTATGGGATGGAGAGAATCTAAAAGCTCTAGAAAAAGAATCATTGTTAATAGAAAGATTAATCAGTCCATCCAAAGCTACATGGCTAATTCATCCCAAGGAAATCAGTAAAGCACTAAAAATAAAACTAATTGACTTGAGAGAATCTCGATAATATAATTTATATTATGAATAGTAAATATCAAAGTGATAAAATTATTTTCCCTAAGTCTTTAACAAGTAATTGGCGAAGACATTTAAAAGACTATATTTTAAATATAAGAAACATAGATATAGAGTTAGATTGTGGTGATTGGGAACTAACTTGTAAAGATTTTACTTATTTAAAGAATCTATGCACACAAAGAAATATAGAAATTTTATCTGTAAAATCCTCTCAATCTAAAACTATTATAAGCGCTTCAGCAATTGGGTTGAATTCATTTTTCAACCTAAAAAGTAATAACAATATTGGTAAAAATCTGAACCCTCGCAACATTACAGTAAATGATAAAAAGGAAGATCATATTTTATTTCACCAAGGAACGATTAGGGCAGGAGAAAGGCTTGAATCCAAAAATGACATTTTTATTTTTGGAGATGTTAATCCAGGAGCAATAGTCTCAGCTGGTGGGAATGTAATGATTTGGGGTCGACTTCTTGGAATTGCCCATGCAGGAAAAAACGGCAACGATTCAGCCAAAATAACTGCTATGCAATTAAAGCCAGTTCAATTAAGAATTTCCAACAAGGTTGCACGTGGACCAAAAGAAAACCCAGAAGAGGGATTTGCAGAAGAAGCACGCATTGAAGAAGGTTTGATTGTTATTAAACCAGCAAGAACTTAATAACTAAATGCAAACCATTCTTCCAGAAGCTAGTAATAACAAGAATTTCTTTTTATAAAAAATACTCATTTTTTGTTTTTTAATTTTTGACATTGCTATTGGAGAGAATCCAATTAAAATTATTCAACTTCGCAGAGGTCCGTGACGTCAGATACTCGAGTCATCCTTATTTGCTCTGGTAAAGGGGGTGTTGGCAAGACAACCCTTACCGCTAATTTAGGAATTTCTCTAGCCAGAAAGGGCTCCCAAACAGCTGTTCTAGATGCTGATTTCGGCTTACGTAATTTAGACCTATTACTAGGTCTGGAAAATCGAATTGTTTATACCGCCCAAGAAGTCCTTGAGGAAACTTGTCGACTTGATCAAGCTTTAGTGAAACATAAGCAAGAACCAAATTTATCGCTTTTACCTGCAGGTAATCCAAGAATGCTTGATTGGCTAAAGCCAGAAGATATGAAAAAAATAGTAGAAATGCTTTCGAAGCAATTTGATTATGTTCTAATTGACTGTCCTGCAGGAGTTGAAGATGGATTTAGAAATGCAGTTGCTGCTTCCAAAGAAGCCATTATTGTTACCAACCCAGAGGTTTCTGCAGTAAGAGATGCAGACAGAGTAATTGGCCTTCTAAATACAAATGGAATTAAACCTGTTCAACTCGTACTTAACCGAGTTCGTCCAAAAATGATGGAAAGCCAAGAAATGTTATCAATTGAAGATGTCACAGATATCCTCGCTCTACCTTTATTAGGTCTAGTTTTAGAAGATGAGCAAGTCATAGTCAGTACTAATAGAGGCGAGCCTCTTACTCTTATTGGAAGCCAATCCCCTGCAGCAAGATGTTATTCCAATATCGCAGGTCGTCTTCAAGGTGAAGATATACCTCTTATTGATCCTTCAAAAGAAGGAGATGGTCTTCGAGACAAATTCCGTCGCTTAATGCAAACAAAAATCTTCTAAACACTATGACTTTAAGAGACATTTTAAACAAATTATTAGGCAGACAACCTGCAAGTGCTGCAAAAGCCCGAGAAAGGCTTCAATTGGTTTTAGCACATGATAGGACTGACTTAAGTCCAGATCTTTTAAATCAAATGAGAGAAGAAATACTTGGAGTAGTTGCTAAATACGTAGAAATTGACTTTGAAGGTGGTGCAGTCAGTTTAGAGACAGAAGATAGAATGACAGCATTAGTTGCGAATCTACCCATTAAGAGAACATTGTCTGGAGAGATTCAAGTCAAGGAGCAAAATTCACCAAAAATAGAAGAAAGTATTTCTGAGCAATTATCTTGAACCAACCAAAGATCAATAGATTTACTACCTCTAAATAAGATTGAAAAGATCCAACTTAATACAGTAGTCTATAAAAATTAAATGCCGGCTTAGCTCAGCGGTAGAGCAGCGCTTTTGTAAAGCGAAGGTCATCAGTTCAAATCTGTTAGCCGGCATCAATCTGATTAGAGAAAGTCAATTTTCAAAATCAGTCTTTCTATTACTAGTTGAAAAAATCCAAAAGATCACAAAAAGGAAAATCATCCAAAGGCTTCTCAACTCAAAGAATTTAGTACTAAAAATTGTCAAAGGTTTTAAAATCCAAAAAAATCCAGCCTGGAGAATAACAATTAGTCCACAAAGCCAAATCATTTTTTAAAAATCTCCGAAGGAATAAGGGAACCTTGTCTTATTAAATGCCACATTCCTGGTCCTTTCCATTCAATCAAAGTGCTAGCCAATCCTGAAGCTTTTGGCCATGGGAGTGGACCCAATAAAGGAATCTCGGGGAAGCATTTGTGGATTTCATTGGGATGAACTGCAGGTTTTTCTCCGGACAAATTGGCACTTGTTGTTGCTAAAGGTCCACTTTTTTCAAGAAATTCTATTGTCCTTTTACAAGCAGGAACCCTAAGGCCAATTGAATTTCCAAATGGATTCAAGTTTTTCAAAATTTCTCCGCTAGCAGGCAAAATAATTGTTAAAGCTCCTGGCCAATAAGAAGAACATATCTTTAATGAATCTGGCAATGATTTAGGCAAAACAAATTTGAGTAATTGTTCTGCTGAAGAACCCATTAGAATAAAAGGTTTAGTTGTAGGTCTATTCTTTATTTTCCATAAAATTTCAGCATTTTCAGGCAATGTAGCCAAAGCTGGAAGTGTGTCCGTTGGAAAAATCAATGCGGAATTCTTCTTTCTAAGCAAAAGCAATAAATCGTCGGATTTGTATATAGGAAGTATCATTTTTTTAATCTTCAAGGATTGCGCCCTAAAGCAAAACGTCTAATACCTTCAAGATCATTTGCAAAATCAACTTCAAAGAACCCTTCATGAATCAACATTTCCAAAGCTCTGTTGCTTTGGTCATAATGATGCTCAAACATTAACCAGCCGCCAGAAGATAAAAATTTTTTTGCACCTTTAATAATTTGCCGACAACAATCCATTCCATCCTCACCCCCACAAAGAGCTAAATGGGGCTCATGATTTAAAACTAGTCTATCAATCTCACTCAATTGCTTCTTAGGGATGTAAGGAGGATTAGCAACAACTAAATTAACTTTTCCAGGCAAAGAATCTAAAGGTTTCCACCAGTCCCCTAAATGCAAAGAAACATTAGATCCTAAAGCTAAATTTTTTAAATTCTTTTGAGCAAGAGCCAATGCATCTTGATTGCAATCAACAGCATGACCAATCCATCTTGGGAGAGCTCTAGCAAGAGCAACTGCTAAAGCACCAGACCCAGTCCCTAAATCAACCCATATTCCATATTCATTGCTAGTTAATTCAATTTTACTTAAAGCGATATCAATCAACAGCTCAGTCTCTGGGCGCGGAATTAAAGCCGAATTATTCACTTCTAACAGGAAGTCTCTCCAAGGACATTTCCCAACAAGATATTGCAAAGGGATTTGATCATCCAAATGACTCACCCAAAGCTTTGAAAGTGCTTTAAGAGATAAATCAAGTTGAAATTTTCTATTTTGAAAAAGTTTTAATTTTACTAATTCACTTGAACCCAATCCTCCTCCTATATCTAACAACCAATCAAGCTCTAAGCGACTTCCTCCCTTAGATAATTGGACCTTCCTCCAATTTAATATTTCCTTACCTGAAAAAGATTCTTCTAAATTCATCTAATTTTTACGACAACCCTGTTTTAAATCTTCAAGTGCTTTAGAAATATAAGCTGGTCCTTCTCGAAGTAATCGATTACCAGAATTTGTTTTTTCTATTAAAACCAAATCAACATTTGCTAATGCAGCACATTTTTCAGAAGCTGTTTGAAACTTTGTTTCCCAATGCCAACGAGGTCCTTTCCCTGGGGAAACACAGGTTTTAAGAAGTACATTATCTCCATGCATAAGTGGAATAAAATATTTTATTTTCAATTGCACCACAGGCATTTCAAAGCCTTCATCCGATAGCTTTTTATAGGCCAATCCAACATCTAAAAGAGCATTAATTCGTGACTCCTCAAGCCAAGAAACATATGAACCATGCCACATAACACCAGCATGATCTGTATTTTGAGGTAAAACAATCTTTTTTAACAGCCATGGATAGACTCCAAAATTGCTAGTCATAAGCAAAAGGAAATAAAAGTCCTTGGCTATTTAAAAATTAAAAGAAAAAAAATTCAACCTAAGACATACATGAGTAGATCTCTTCAAGAGATCACTTGAGAAACCTGTCTAAATTCTATTTTAAAAAATTTGTTAGCTTTTTGGTCCTAACTTTCCTTTACTAGAATCTGAGAAAAAGCTTGATTTCTCTCCGTCACTTGTGGAGATATATAGACCTACAAGGAAAATCGTTGGAACACCAACGAAGAGCAAGCTGATAATAAAACCGAAATTTGTGGTTTCCATGAACTCAAGAAGCTACTAATAGAACTTAGATTGACTAATACTATAAAGGGATATCACCCAACTACCTCGGCAAAGAGCTTTAAGAATTAGATGTTGTAACGAGAAAGCATGAAAAACTTCATCATCGATAACAAGCATTAACTAAATTATCTCGGCAAAACGTTTACCAAAGCATCCTTAATTAATTCCTTTGTATTAGATGGAGGTGACTGAGGCTTAGTAAAAACTATTACTGAGGATTGCACCACGCATTGGCAAGCAAGTCTCCAATTTGAAGGGCGATTTTTTAATTTGACCTTCTCAACAGCTGTTAAAGGCGATAATGCATCTTTACTTCCTCCTTCAATAGAAACGAAACAAGTAATGCATTGACCACATCCACCACAGTTCCCAATACTTCCTTTGAATCCATATAGTTCCAAACCTTCCCTGAGTGCAACTACTCGAAGATTTTCACCAGATCTGCAATTAACATCTCTTGCTTCTCTAACAAAACGGATAGTTGGCATAGACCCAAAAGTAACAACTCTGCATATCAATTTTGACTGGTAACACCTTGAAATGTGTCTAAATAACTGGCAAATAGAACAATTTGACTGGTTTTTCTGCTATCAAAAATCAATTTTAAAATTAACTGGAATATCAACAGTCGTTGCAGCTCAGCCCAACCTGCCCCGTCTTCGATGGAAGAACCTTTACGATCATCGGGTCTAGCTGCATTAAAGCAGCTTCGTTATTCGAAACCTTAACCCATGGGATTGCCCTGGTATCGGGTGCACACAGTCGTAATTAACGACCCCGGCCGACTCTTGGCCGTGCACCTCATGCACACAGCTTTGCTAGCCGGCTGGGCCGGCTCCATGGCCCTATATGAATTGGCCATATTTGATCCTAGCGATCCAGTCTTGAATCCTATGTGGCGCCAAGGCATGTATGTCATGCCATTCATGGCCCGCCTAGGAGTAACAAGTAGTTGGAATGGTTGGGACCTGACTGGTGGTGTCGGTTCATTCGACTTTGATTCATTAGGGTTCTGGGGAAAAGCTCTTCCGTATTCAACGTTTGAAGGCGTCGCAGCAGCTCATATCATCTTCAGTGGTCTTTTGATGCTGGCAGCTATCTGGCATTGGACCTACTGGGATCTTGAACTCTGGGAAGATTCTCGAACTGGTGAACCAGCTCTAGATCTTCCAAGGATTTTTGGTATCCACCTATTACTTGCAGGGCTTGCTTGCTTCGGTTTTGGTGTATCACTTTCTTCAGTAGGAATGTGGGTATCTGACCCATATGGACTTTCTGGACATGTCGAAAAAGTGGCACCAGTTTGGGGAGCATCAGGATTTAATCCCTTTAGTGCCGGCGGAATAGTCGCCAACCATATTGGGGCAGGTCTTATAGGAATTATTGGTGGTGTTTTTCATATCACCAATAGACCTGGCGAAAGACTTTATAGAAACCTCAGGATGGGAAGCCTTGAAGGGGTTCTTGCTAGTGCATTAGCAGCAGTTCTCTTTGTATCTTTTGTAGTCTCAGGAACTATGTGGTATGGCTCAGCTACAACTCCTATTGAGTTGTTTGGACCAACTAGATATCAGTGGGACTCAAATTATTTCCAAAGTGAAATTAATAGAAGAGTTGAAGCTTCCATTAATGACGGTGCAACTAAGGAAGAAGCTTATTCAGCTATTCCTGAAAAACTTGCTTTTTACGATTACGTAGGAAATAGCCCTGCAAAAGGAGGTCTATTTAGAGCAGGTGCATTAGTCAATGGTGATGGCGTACCAACTGGCTGGCAAGGACATGTATCCTTCACTGACAAGGAAGGGAATGAACTTCAGGTTAGAAGAATGCCTAACTTCTTCGAGAACTTCCCTGTAATTCTTGAAGACAAAGACGGTAATGTTAGAGCTGACATTCCATTCCGTCGTGCAGAAGCCAAATACTCTTTTGAGCAAACTGGTATTACTGCAACGATTTATGGTGGAGAGTTAAATGGCCAGAAGTTCTCTGATCCAGTTGTAGTAAAACGTTTAGCACGAAAAGCTCAACTTGGAGAGTCATTTAAGTTTGATAGAGATCGCTACAAATCAGATGGTGTATTTAGAAGTTCACCAAGAGCTTGGTTTACTTATGCTCACCTCTGCTTTGGCTTGCTCTACTTATTTGGTCATTGGTGGCATGCTGCCAGGACACTCTACCGAGATACGTTTACTGGTGTTGATCCAGACATTGGTGATCAGGTTGAGTTTGGTCTCTTCAAGAAACTTGGAGACGAAACTACGCGACGCGTCCCTGGGCGTGCTTAATCGCAAGGAAACTTTAGCCACTATCTGAAATACCCATGGAAGCCTTTTCCTACACTCTTATTCTCACTTTGGCAGTAGTGACCTTATTCTTCGCAGTCGCTTTTCGCGATCCTCCGAAGTTTGATAAATAAATGCCTAAAAAAACCCCACTTAAAAATTAAGTGGGGTTTTTTTTTACTCTTTTTAAATTTAAAAATTTAAGAATTTACAAGTTTTTTACTCTAAAAAAAACAAATTATAAAAACTTTTCAAGATTTAATTACCCTAAGCCCTTCTCATTATCGAATTCAATGTCTACATTAATAGTAAATCTAATCTTATTCCCAGGGCAGTATGCAATGCCCCGCTTGCCAAAACACAGATAGTAGAGTTCTCGAATCACGTTCTGCTGATGCAGGCAAATGTGTGAGAAGAAGAAGAGAATGTCTAAACTGTGATTTTCGTTTTACTACCTATGAAAGGGTAGAAACTGTTCCTATTACAGTAATAAAACGAAGTTCTGCAAAAGAAACTTTCTGTAAGAACAAACTCATAAATGGTCTTACAAGAGCCTGTGAAAAAACTTCTATTAATAACCAAAAAATTGAGATGATTGTTGATGAGATAGAAATGCAACTTCAGCAAAGGAACCCAAAAGAAATCAAAAGCTCAGAATTAGGCGAAATGATTCTTATTCATTTAAAAGAAATTAATGAAGTTGCCTATATACGCTTTGCGTCGGTATATAGGCAATTCAGTGGAATTAATGATTTCATTGACACATTAGAAAGCTTTAAACCATCCAATAAGTTTGCAACTATTGCGTGATAGCAAAGGTGTAGAGTAAGGCATAAGTTCTTTTAGGTTGGTAGGCCTAAAAAACAATTTTCCGCATTGCCTAAATAGGCATACTGCCTTCAAATCATGTCTGAAACCACTTCTCCAACTGCTCCAGAATTAGACGACAATAAACAATCAACTGAAGTAATTGATTCCAATTCAATAGAATCAGATACATCTAATGAAGAATCATTTACTGCAGAAGATATTCCATCTGCTGATGATCCAACTAGCAGAGTAAAAAAATACGATTTTGATGGCGCTGGGTTTTCCCTTGAAGAATTTGATTCATTACTTGGAAAATATGATTACAATTTCAAGCCAGGAGATATTGTTAACGGCACTGTTTTCGCTCTTGAAACAAAAGGTGCGATGATCGACATAGGAGCTAAAACAGCTGCTTTTATGCCGATGCAAGAGGTTTCTATAAACCGAGTGGAAGGTTTAAGCGACGTACTTCAGCCATCAGAAATAAGACAGTTTTTTATAATGAGCGAAGAGAATGAAGACGGCCAGTTATCTCTTTCTATTCGCAGAATTGAATATCAACGAGCATGGGAAAGAGTTAGACAACTCCAAAAAGAAGACGCAACTATATATTCAGAAGTATTTGCTACCAATAGAGGTGGAGCTTTAGTAAGGGTTGAAGGTTTAAGAGGGTTTATTCCTGGATCTCATATCAGCACTAGAAAAGCGAAAGAAGAACTTGTTGCCGAATATTTACCTTTAAAATTTCTAGAAGTTGATGAGGAAAGAAACAGATTAGTTCTAAGTCACAGGAGAGCATTAGTTGAAAGGAAGATGAACCGTCTTGAAGTAGGAGAAGTTGTAGTAGGAGCAGTTAGAGGAATTAAACCATATGGTGCTTTCATAGATATAGGAGGTGTCAGTGGACTTCTTCATATCTCAGAAATTAGTCACGAGCATATTGAAACTCCCCATTCAGTGCTCAACGTTAATGATCAAATGAAAGTTATGATAATTGATTTAGATGCTGAGAGAGGGCGCATATCTCTTTCAACAAAAGCCTTAGAGCCAGAGCCTGGCGATATGCTTACTGATCCACAAAAAGTTTTTGATAAAGCTGAAGAGATGGCAGCAAAATATAAAGAGATGCTTCTGGAGCAAGCAGAAGAAGGGGAAAACCCAATCTCTTCAATGGAGGTTTAATTAAATCAAGTTAAATGCAAGAAATCCTTCTGCAAGGTAAGTCTATTGGAAGGATTAATGGAATTTTATTTGATAAAGATGGCACTTTAATAAATAGTGAACAACGTTTATTAACTATATCTAGATCAAGAATAAATGAGGCAAAAAAACAGTTTAGAAAAGAAAATTTCTCGTCAGGAGAAATTTACAAATTAGAAAACTTGTTACTTAATGCTTACGGAATAGACTCTAAAGGGATTAATCCTGATGGAGCACTTGCTATAGCTTCAAAGCAAGATAATTTAATATCTACAGCAACTATATTTTTCATAATCAATAAAAACTGGAATAAATCATTAGAAATTGCAAATGATATTTTTTCAAGGTCTACGATAAAAATTCTAGATTTAAAGAATAAAAATTCTAGAGAAGGTCTCCTAGCAGGAGCAAGTTTAATACTTAAAGAATCACAATCAAGGAATATCAAGCTTGGTCTTATTAGCAATGATACAAGAGCTGGCATAAGAAAGTTTTTACAGGAATATCAATTAAAAAGTCTTTTTAGTTGCATTTGGAGCGCAGAAGATTCTCCTTGTAAGCCAAATCCAAACTCAATTAAGAAAATGTGCAAATTAATGAACTTAAACATTTCCGAATGTGCATTTATAGGTGATTCTGATACTGATATGAATATGGCACGTAAAAGTGGAATCAAATTAGCTCTTGGATATACAGCCGGATGGAATAGAGCACCTTCGCTATATGAACATCATCATCTAATTAGACATTGGAATGAATTAAATTTCCAAGATTGCTTATAAAATAAATTCTCAATCAAAAATCAACTCAAATAAACGTGTCGAACTTTGTTTTTACTTCTGAATCGGTCACAGAAGGCCACCCTGACAAAATTTGCGATCAAATAAGTGATGCAATTCTTGATTCACTATTAGAACAAGATCCTACCAGCAGAGTAGCTTGTGAAACTGTTGTAAATACAGGTTTATGCCTAATAACGGGAGAAATAACCTCTAAAGCAAAAGTCGATTTCATTCGTCTAGTCAGAGAAGTCATAAAAGAGATTGGTTATTGTGATGCAAAAGCAGGAGGGTTTGACTCAAATAGCTGCTCAGTACTTGTTGCACTTGATCAGCAATCACCTGATATTGCACAAGGGGTAGATGAAGCAGATGATCATAGAGGGAATCAATTTGACAAAATTGGAGCTGGAGACCAAGGAATAATGTTTGGCTATGCATGTGATGAAACACCTGAATTAATGCCTCTCCCAATCAGTCTTGCTCACCGTCTATCCAGAAGACTCGCTCAAATTCGGCATCAAGGAATTTTGGATTATCTTCTACCTGATGGGAAAACTCAAGTCAGTGTGGTTTATGAAAACAACCAGCCAAAAGCTATAGATACGATTGTAATCTCAACACAACATAAAGAAATAGTTAAGAACTTATCAAAAGAAGAAGAAATAAGAGCACAAATTAGCGAAGATCTATGGGAATTAGTTGTGAAACCTGCAACAGAAGACCTATCAATAAAACCAAGCAAAGAAAAAACTAAATTTTTAGTAAATCCAACTGGAAAATTTGTCGTTGGGGGGCCGCAAGGTGATGCCGGGCTAACAGGAAGAAAAATTATAGTTGATACCTATGGTGGATATGCAAGACATGGAGGTGGTGCTTTTTCAGGCAAAGATCCTACAAAAGTAGATAGATCTGCAGCATATGCAGCCAGATTTGTTTCAAAATCTCTTGTAGCAGCAGGACTTGCAACAAGGGTTGAGACCCAACTTAGTTATGCAATAGGGGTAGCGAACCCAGTCTCTATTTTAGTCGAAACTTTTGGCACAGGTAAGCTCTCAAACGAAGAACTAACTGAATTGGTTAAAAGCAATTTTGATCTTCGTCCAGGTGCAATTATTGAGCAATTTAAGCTTCGAGAACTTCCCAAACAAAGAAATGGTCGTTTTTACCGAGACATTGCTGCATACGGACACTTTGGGAGACAAGACCTAAAACTGCCATGGGAAGAGGTAGAAGCAAAATCTATCGAATTAAGTAATTTAAAGAGATAAGAATACCCATGGCTAAAGAGTCATTAGTGCTAGGAATAGACCTTGGCACAAGCGGAGTTCGTTTAGCTGTAATCAACCAAAACTATTCTTTAAAGTACTGTGCATCAAATCAATATCAAGAAGGATTAGAGCATTGCGATGACTGGAAAAATTGCTGTAGAGATCTTATTTACAATATGCCTATAGAAATAAAAAAAAAGTTAATTTCATGCTCTATTGCTGGAACTTCAGGGACACTAATGGGATGTAATTATCAAGGAAATCCACTTGGGGAAGCTTTGCCTTATTTTGTTCATTGCAAAGAAACAGAAAACGTCGGGGATTCATTTGCAAACTATCAAAATTTTTTAATTCATAACCCAAGTATTTTGAGAGCTTCTCAACTAATTAAAAGATATGGAAAAAAAATATTCTTAAGACATCAAGCAGATTGGATTAGTGGTTGGCTTTTAGATGATTGGAGCTATGGCGAAGAAGCTAACAATATCAAAATTGGTTGGGACATTATCAAGAAAACATGGTCAAAGCAATTAAGAGATTTCCCATGGTTCTATGCATTACCAAGAATTATTCCAAGTGGTCATCTCTTAGGGGAAATTGCACCAAAAATTGCAATGGAATTAGATCTACCTAGAGAACTAAAAGTAATTGCTGGGACTACTGATTCCAATGCCGCAGTTCTTGCAACAGATGCAACTTATTACGAAGGTATTACTGTCTTAGGAAGCACTATTGTGATCAAGCTTTTTACAAAAACCCCTATTAAATGCCTGGGAATTACAAATCACAGAGTAGGAGGGGAATGGATTACTGGTGGTGCGTCAAATGCAGGTTGTGCTGTACTTAAAAAATTCTTTTCTGAGGAACAGCTGATTGAGCTAAGTAGGCAAATTGATCCTGAATCAAATAGTGGGCTCCATTTTCGACCACTCCCATCTGAAGGTGAACGCTTTCCCGTTAATGATCCTAAATTAGAACCAATTCTCACACCAAGGCCAGTAAGTGACTCCCTTTACCTACACGGGCTATTAGAAGGTCTTTCAAAAATAGAAGCACAAGGTTGGAGAAAATTTAAATCTCTTGGATTAGTTGCACCAAATAAGATAATTACAATTGGTGGTGGTTCTCGGAATCCACAATGGCGTCGAATTAGAGAGAAATATATTGGCATTCCTATTCGTACTTGCTCCAAGCAACCGGCAGAAGGAGTTGCACGTATTGCCTTAAAAGCAATTCAAAAACAAATTTAGAAAAACCTTCAATTGCAAACATTTTTCATTAATTGAGCATTCAAAAATCAAAGAATTTATCTAATAGTAATTAGCTTGATATAAGATAAATATTGGCTATTTTATTCCTATCATCAAGCCGGGATAGCTCAGTTGGTAGAGCAGGCGACTGAAAATCGCCGTGTCCGCAGTTCAAATCTGCGTCCTGGCACCATTTTTCTTAAATTTAAAAAGACTTCTCTCCCTAAAGAAGTACTTTTTGATTTAAATAGCTTGGCCAAAATAATTTGCTGATACACGGTTCACAGAAAAATGAGCCAACTACAAATTTAAGATAAAAAAATTTAAGTTAACATTTATTTTCTAAAATAGAATTGCAAGGCAAGTAT
>CACIYC010000025.1 GCA_902590775.1 uncultured Prochlorococcus sp. | reverse complement strand
TTAAGGGCCCAAAAGGAGAGTTATCAAGAACTCTGCCAGAGGGGGTGACTATTAGTCAGGCTGATGGGCTAATTTTAGTTTCTGCAAATAGTGATAAAAGAAAATGTCGTGAACTCCATGGTTTATCAAGAACTTTGCTGGCGAATATGATTGAAGGCGTTAGTAATGGTTATTCTAAGAAGTTAGAGATAGTCGGTGTAGGTTCTAGAGCTCAAGTGAAAGGTAATAAGCTTGTTGTGAGTGCTGGCTTTAGTCATCCTGTTGAAGTAATTCCTCCTGATGGGATTACTTTTAAAGTTGAAAGTAATACAAATGTTTTAGTTTCTGGAATTGATAAAGAGCTAGTTGGCAACGAAGCTGCAAAAATCAGAGGTATACGGCCACCTGAGCCTTATAAAGGCAAGGGGATTAAGTATGCTGGTGAGCGGATTATTAGAAAGGCAGGTAAATCTGGCAAGAAATAAATTTTTTTCATCTTCAATGCTCCTTTTTTAATTATGGCAACCTTTTCTAGAAAGCAAAACACACAGAAGCGACATAAACGTCTTCGTCGCTATTTAACTGGCACTAATGAGCGTCCTAGACTAGCTGTGTTTCGTTCAAATAATCATATTTATGCTCAAGTGATTGATGATGATTCTCAAAATACTCTTTGTGCTGCCTCAACTCTAGAGAAGGAGTTTCTTTCTAATAGTAAAGTTAATGCTAGTACTTGTGCCGCTTCTTCCTTTGTAGGGGAACTTCTTGCAAAACGTGCTCTTGGTAAGGGCATTAAGCAAGTAGTTTTTGATCGTGGTGGCAGTCTTTACCATGGCAGGGTTAAGGCTCTGGCAGAGGCTGCTCGTCAAGCTGGTCTTACCTTCTGAATTAATGTTTTTCAAATGACTGAATCTAAATCAAAGAGCAAAACCAAAGAGAGTGGGTCCTCTAACGTCCCTGGAGCTGCTGAAGCACAGCAGGAGCAGCGAAAAAGTAATCATCGAGGTGGCGAACGCAGAGGTAGACGTTCCGATAGAAGAAATCAGGAAAGAGACTCTGAATGGCAAGAGAGAGTTATTCAAATACGAAGAGTTTCAAAGACAGTGAAAGGTGGTAAAAAAATGAGTTTTAGAGCAATAGTTGTAGTTGGTAATGAAAAAGGTCAAGTTGGTGTTGGAGTAGGGAAAGCTGGGGATGTTATAGGTGCAGTTAGAAAAGGTGTTGCTGATGGTAAGAAGAATTTAGTGAAAGTTCCTTTAACTCCTAGCAGCTCAATTCCAACTCTTTCTAATGGACGAGATGGCGCTGCAAGTGTATTAATTCGACCTGCAGCGCCTGGGACTGGAGTTATTGCTGGAGGTTCTATTAGGACAGTATTAGAACTTGCAGGAATTAAAAATGTCTTAGCCAAAAGACTAGGAAGCAAGACCCCTTTGAACAATGCTCGCGCTGCAATGGTAGCTTTATCTTGTCTAAGGACTCACAAATCCACTGCAAAAGAGCGAGGTATATCCCTCGAGCAGATTTACTCTTGAATTGCTATGACTTTTAGACTGGATTCTTTAAAATCAAATAAAGGAGCTCGCAAAAGAAAGTTGCGAAAAGGTAGGGGCATATCAGCGGGCCAGGGAGCAAGCTGTGGTTTTGGAATGAGAGGCCAGAAATCTCGATCTGGAAGACCTACTCGGCCTGGCTTTGAGGGTGGTCAAATGCCCTTATATAGAAGAGTCCCAAAGTTGAAACATTTTCCTTTGGTCAATCAAAAGTCTTTTACTATAATTAATGTCTCGTCTTTCAATGATCTTAAAGAAGGCACTAAAGTAAATCTTGACTCTCTTGTTAAATCAGGCCTTGTGACTAACCCGAAATTCCCATTAAAGGTTTTGGGTAACGGTAATTTAAAAGTCAAGCTTTTAGTTCAAGCTGCTGCTTTTACTTCTTCAGCTAAAAGTAAAATAGAAGCGGCTGGTGGTACATGTGAGATCTTTGAATAAATTTAGGTTATCTAAATTTTTAATGAGTTAGTAATCCTAAATCCCCGAATATGTTTGTTACTAGAGGTCGCAATCCAAGTGCAACAGAGGTAGTTACTCAGCTTGTTCTAAATAAAGAACTTCGTGGAAGAGTATTAACAACTCTTGGTATGCTTTTGTTTGTGAGGCTGGGTATTTATATTCCAGTTCCAGGAATTGATAGGGAAGCTTTTAAGGAATTTATTCAACAAGGAGGACAACTTATAGGTTTTCTGGACATTTTTACAGGTGGGGGAATCTCAACTCTTGGTATTTTTGCACTTGGTATTCTTCCTTTTATTAATGCTTCGATTATTATTCAGTTGCTGACGGCAGCATTGCCTCAGTTAGAAGATTTGCAAAAGAATGAAGGTGAAGCTGGTCGCCGAAAAATTTCTCAGATAACTCGATATGTAGCACTTGGTTGGGGATTAATGCAAAGCATAGTTTTTGCATTAATTCTTAGGAAATATGCAATCGAAAGCTTGAGTGAGGTTGAATTTGTTTTTCAAACAGCAATTGCATTAGTTACTGGTTCAATGATTGTTATGTGGCTTAGTGAAATAATTACTGAGAAAGGCATTGGGCAAGGTGCTTCTTTAGTAATTTTCTTAAATATTGTGGCTACTCTTCCCAAGGCACTAAGCTCCACTATTGAAAAGGCCCAAACAGGAGATAGAAATGATGTATTTGGAATAATTGTTCTTTTAATAGTTTTTCTTATAACGATTGTTGGAATAATTTTTGTTCAAGAAGGTTCCAGAAGACTTCCAATAGTTAGTGCAAAAAGACAAATAGGAGGTAGTGCTCTACTACCATCTCGTCAAAGTTATCTTCCCTTAAAGTTAAATGCTGGAGGTGTAATGCCAATCATTTTTGCCTCGGCTTTAATTTTCCTTCCGATTACCATAGCAAATTTCACTAAAAATCCTTTGTTGATTCAAGCTGCAAGTGCTTTAAACCCTGGTTCTGCTAACCCTTGGCCATATGCGATTACGTTTTTTACTTTGATTCTTGGCTTTGCATATTTTTATGCTTCTTTAACTATTAATCCAATTGATATTGCTGCCAATCTAAAGAGAGGTGGAGTGGCAATTCCTGGAGTAAGGCCTGGAAGTGCTACTGCAAAATATCTTTCAGGTGTTCAAAATAGATTGACCTTGTTAGGAGGTTTGTTTTTAGGATCAGTTGCAATTGTTCCAGCTGCTGTAGAGCGAGCTACAAATGTTCAGACATTTCAGGGCTTAGGTGCTACTTCCTTATTGATTCTTGTAGGAGTTGCAATAGATACTGCTAAACAGGTTCAAACTTATGTTATTTCTCAAAGGTATGAAGGATTAGTTCGTCAATAAGATTTTTATTAAATGCTCTTAATTTTATTAATACTATGAAAAAAAGATTGCTTTTTTTAGGACCTCCAGGAGCAGGTAAAGGAACTCAGGCAAATTTAATTTGTCAAGATCAAGACCTAGTACATTTGTCTACTGGGGACTTGTTAAGAGAGGAGGTTGAATCTGGTTCTTCTTTAGGTAGGGAAGCAGAAATAGTTATGAATCAGGGAGAATTGGTTAGTGATGAATTGGTTTTATCTATTGTTGAAAAAAGACTTTCCATTAATTCTCAAGGGTGGCTCTTAGATGGATTTCCAAGGAATCTTGCGCAGGCTGCATTATTAGACGATTTACTACAAAAAATCTCTCAACCTATTGAATCTGTTCTACTTATTGAAATCGATGATCAAATTCTTGTAGAAAGAATGCTCTTAAGAGGTCGTAAGGATGATAACCAAGAGGTTATTTCTAATAGGTTAAAGATATATAGAGATAAAACAGCCCCATTGATTAAGCATTATAAAAATATTGGACTTTTGAATTCTGTTGATGGCTTTGGATCTGTTGAAGATGTGAATAGCCGGATTAAAGAAGCTTTAAATTGAACGGTGTAGTAACATTGGTGTTTGCGAACATGGAGACCCTCACCCTATGAAGGTGCGCGCTTCCGTCAAAAAAATGTGCGACAAGTGTCGGGTGATTCGTCGCCATGGCAAGGTAATGGTCATTTGCACCGCTACTCAAAAGCACAAACAGCGCCAGGGTTGACTTCTTGGCAGTTATCTAATTCAAAACTTTAGGTTTGATTTTTTTAAATCTTTCTTTTTGTTAGATGATTTACTCCCACTCAAAGAGTGGATTTATCCCCCCTTTCGATTCAAAGTTTTAAGTGGCAAGAATCGCCGGCATTGACATACCCCGTGAAAAACGGGTTGAAATTGCCCTCACCTATATCTATGGGATTGGTTTAACCAGGGCCCAAAATATCCTTTCTTCGACAGGGGTTAACCCTGATATACGGGTTAAGGATTTAGATGATGGTGATGTACAAAAGCTCAGAATGGCGACAGAAGCCTTCACTATTGAAGGTGATTTACGTCGTCAAGAAGGCATGGCTTTAAAGCGCTTGCAGGACATAGGATGTCTTCGAGGTCGTCGCCATAGGATGAGCCTTCCTGTTAGAGGGCAACGTACTAGGACTAATGCGCGTACTCGAAGAGGGTCTCGCAAAACTGTTGCAGGCAGGAAAAAATAAAATTTAAAACTGTCATTTTTGCCTTTTTTAAGGCTTTGCTCACTTATTACCAACAGGCCCAGCCAAATGGCCACTCCAGCAAAGAAAACAGGATCTAAAAAATCTAAGCGCAATGTTCCTAATGGAGTTGTGCACATACAGAGCACCTTTAATAACACAATTGTTTCTATAACTGATACAAATGGAGAAGTTATCTCTTGGTCATCAGCTGGTGCAAGTGGCTTTAAAGGAGCTAGAAAGGGTACACCATTCGCTGCTCAAACTGCTGCTGAAGCTGCAGCCAGACGTGCATTGGATCAAGGGATGCGTCAGATTGAAGTCCTCGTAAGAGGTCCAGGATCTGGACGTGAAACAGCCATTCGTGCATTACAAGTGGCTGGTCTAGAGATCACATTGATTAGAGATGTGACACCTCTTCCTCATAATGGTTGTAGACGCGCTAAACGCAGGCGCGTTTAACCTCCTTCACTTTTTGTGAATTTCTTTAACTCTTTTTTATCGATTTAGCCCGTGTTGCAATACCAGATTGATCGGATCGACCATCAAGTTGCAGATGATCGTTCTCAAACAGGAATATTCCTAATAGGACCTCTTGAAAGAGGACAGGCGACAACCTTAGGCAATTCGCTTAGAAGAGTGCTTATGGGAGGACTGGAAGGGAGTGCAGTTACTGCTGTGCGGATTTCTGGTGTTAATCACGAATATGCAACTGTCCCTGGTGTTCGTGAAGATGTTTTAGATATTTTGTTGAATTGCAAAGAGTTAACTGTCAATAGTCGGAGCCAAGAATTGGAGATTGGACGCCTTGTTGCGACTGGCCCTGCTGAGGTTAAGGCAAGAGATTTACAATTTTCCTCTCAGGTCCAAATTGTTGATGTTGATCGTCCAATAGCAACTGTTCATTCTGGGCATAGCCTTGAGTTAGAACTTCATGTTGAAAGAGGTGTGGGTTATAGGCCTGTAGATAGACGTAATAATGAAACTAGTGCAATCGATTTATTGCAGATTGATGCTGTTTTTATGCCTATAAAAAAAGTTAATTTCACTATTGATGAAACCGCAGTATCTGAAGGTGGTACATCAAGAGAAAGATTGCGCTTAGAGATTGTCACAGATGGATCAATCACTCCTGATGACGCAGTCTCAGAAGCTGCTAATCAGCTTATAGAGCTTTTCCAGCCTTTGGCTACTGTTACAATGGTTGAAGAGGTCCCCCAGGAGCCCGAGCCTACCGCAGAAGCTCAAATACCTTTGGAAGAATTAAATTTGTCAGTAAGAGCTTATAACTGTCTGAAACGAGCACAAGTTAATTCAGTCTCTGATTTAATGGGCTTTAGTTATGAGGACCTCTTAGAGATTAAAAACTTTGGTTCTAAATCAGCTGATGAAGTTATAGAAGCTTTAGAGCGAATAGGAATTTCTATTCCTCAAAGCAGAACTTCTGCGTGATTTTAATTTTTATAGTTTTTGGAGTTTTATACTATGCGTCATCAACTTCGAGTCCCTCAGCTAGGAAGACCAGCTGATCAAAGGAAAGCCCTTTTAAGAGGATTGGCAACACAGTTAATTCGTGAAGGGAGAGTCACAACAACCAAAGCCAGGGCTAAAGCATTAAGAGATGAAGTGGAACGAATGATTGGTTTGGCAAAGGACGGAAGTTTGGCTTCTCGGAGAAGGGCAATTGGATATATATATGACAAGAAACTTGTTCATTCTCTTTTTGAAAAAGCTCAAGAACGTTATGGAGATAGACAAGGTGGATACACTCGAATTGTTAGAACTGTTCCAAGAAGAGGAGATAATGCAGAAATGGCAATAATTGAACTTGTTTGATTTTGCAAGAATTGCTTGACTTGAATGCCAAGTAAGCTTGAAAAAGTTAAAAGAATTGCGTTATCAATTCAATATCAAGGAACTGAATATAATGGTTGGCAGAAACAAAAATCAGGTAAAAGTATTCAAGCAGTTTTAGAAGAATCTATTTTTTCTTTAGAGCCATATAAACCCATTAAGCTTGTAGCAGCTGGTAGAACTGATGCTGGAGTTCATGCTTCAGGCCAAGTAGTTCATTTTGATTCAGTTGGACAAATACCAGTTTATCGATGGTCTTCTGCACTTAATGGAAGATTGCCATCATCAATAAGAGTTCTTGATTCCAGTGAGCAATCATTTGAATGGCATGCCTGTCATTCTGCTCTTTATCGAAGATATCGCTATACGATTTATAATGGATGCACTCCTAATCTTTTTATATCACCGTGGACTTGGCACAGGTATAACTATTTTCTTGATGAAAAATTAATGGCTGAGGCTATTAAAGGCCTTATTGGATATCATGATTTTTCTGCTTTTCAGAAAAGAGGCAGTAATCGACCAAATTCATTTACGACAATTCAAGAAGTTAAACTTGAACGTAAGGGGGATTTATTGGTTTTTGAAATTCAAGCAAGTGGTTTCTTATATGGAATGGTTAGATTGTTAATAGGGCAATTAGTTTTGATTGGGGAGCATAAGTTGTCTATTGATGATTTTGAAAAACGTTGGAAAGAAAGACTTAGATCTGAAGTTAAAGAAGCATCTCCTGCAAGAGGCCTTTGTTTAATTCGAGTAGGTTATAAGAAATCTATTTTTCGTGAAAATATTGTTTTTGATAGCTTCCCAGGTTTCTCTTTGATGACTAATGATCCCCCAGTTAGTGATGTTTAACTGATTCTTAATAGGACTTTTTCAAATTTTGAGAAATTTATCCTTTTAAAGTGTAAAATTGTTGTTTGAGCTTATAGGTCATTGTTTTGATCTTAGTCTCATATACTAAATCCTGTCATTAGACAGTTCCATTCCTATACCGGCGTGCCGGAGAGATGAACAAGACTATTACGCCATCCATCGACTCGATCAATCGAAAGTGGTATTTGGTTGATGCTGAGAATCAGATTCTTGGAAGATTAGCCACAGAAGTGGCTTCTGTTCTGCGTGGCAAAAACAAACCTAACTTTACTCCACATTTAGATACTGGAGATTTTGTGGTTATTGTGAATGCTGACAAGATTCAGGTTACAGGTAGAAAAAGCACTCAAAAGCTTTATCGCAGGCATTCAGGACGTCCAGGGGGAATGAAAGTAGAAACTTTTAATTCACTTCAAGAACGTATACCTGAGAGGATTTTAGAAAAGGCAATTAAAGGTATGCTTCCTCATAATGCTCTTGGGCGGCAGCTTTTTAGGAAATTAAAAGTTTATAAAGGACCTGATCATCCTCATGCCGCTCAAAACCCTCAGACACTTAAATTCACTACAAAAGATTAGGTAAATGACTAGTTCTTCAAAAAATGCTGTTGTTTACTGGGGCACTGGAAGAAGGAAAACTTCCGTTGCAAGAGTTAGGCTTGTTCCTGGTAATGGGAAAATTACAATTAATGGCCGCCCAGGAGATCATTATTTGAATTTTAATCCTGCATATATTTCTGCAATTAAAGCACCATTGCTTACTCTCGGCCTTGGAGATTCATACGATGTACTGGTCAATGTTTATGGAGGAGGCCTGACGGGACAATCGGATGCGATTAAACAAGGAGCAGCAAGAGCATTATGTGAACTTTCTCCAGATAATCGTAAGCCTTTAAAAACTGAAGGTCATTTAAGTAGAGACCCTAGAGCAAAAGAAAGGCGAAAGTATGGATTGAAAAAAGCTCGTAAGGCCCCGCAATTTTCTAAACGTTAGATTATTGAATTCAATTTCCATTAAATTTATTCCAATTGCTATTTACTTAAAAAAAATGCCCAAAAAAGATATTCATCCTCAATGGTATCCAGATGCAAAAGTCATTTGTAATGGAGAGGTAGTGATGACAACTGGTTCAACACAACCTGAAATTCATGTAGATGTTTGGAGTGGTAATCATCCATTTTTTACAGGTACACAAAAGATTTTAGATACTGAAGGTAGAGTGGATCGTTTTATGCGCAAGTATGGAATGGCAAGTCCTGATAACGAAGTTGAGCAAGAAACAACTCAATCAAAAAAAAATAATTCTCAAAATTCATCTAAAAAGGAGCTTTAAACTTTATCTTTCTAAAGAATATGTAGAGTTGATGTGGTATGGACACTTCAACCCTCAAAGTAAGATTAGAAACGGCTTCTGCAAGTTTTAAAAACTTGGAGTTGCAATTGGCTGATCCAGATGTTTCTTCAGATCCAAAACGTCTTGAAACTATTGCTAGAGAAAGAGCTCGCTTAGAACCCTTGGTTCTAGATTATGAGAAATTGAAAGCTATCGATATAGAGTTTTTAGAAGCAAAACAATTTTTGCGGGAAAGTAAGTCAGATAAGGAAATGGAGCAATTAGCACAAGAAGAGATTGATAGATTAGAACAACTTGAACAAACTCTAGTAAATAGGCTTACATTGGCCCTTTTGCCTAAAGATCCTAGAGATGAAAGGAGCGTCATGTTAGAGATTAGAGCTGGTGCAGGTGGTGATGAGGCCTGTATATGGGCAGGAGATTTAGCTAGAATGTATGAACGATATGGCGTTAAAATTGGTTGGTCTGTTAAACCAATGAGTTCAACAGAGGCAGATCTAGGCGGATTTAGAGAATTAATTATTTCTGTCAAGGGCGAAGCAGTTTTTAGTCAACTTAAATTTGAGGCAGGAGTTCATCGAGTTCAGCGTGTACCGGCAACAGAATCTCAAGGAAGAGTTCATACTTCTACGGCAACGGTTGCCGTGATGCCTGAGGCTGATCCTGTAGAAGTTAAAATAGAACCTACTGATTTAGAAATAAGTACCGCAAGGTCAGGAGGAGCTGGTGGCCAAAATGTAAATAAAGTTGAAACTGCAGTTGATTTATTGCACAAGCCAACTGGAATAAGAGTCTTTTGCACTCAAGAACGTTCTCAATTGCAAAATAGAGAACGAGCCTTGGAGATCTTGAGGGCTAAGTTATTAGAAAGGGAAATAGAGGAGGCAAATGCTAAAGAGCGATCCGCAAGACTGGCTCAGGTAGGGACTGGAGATAGGAGTGAAAAGATTCGTACTTATAATTACAAAGATAATCGAACTACTGATCATCGGTTGGGAATTAATTTTCCCTTGGAAAATGTTCTAGAAGGACAATTAGATGAATTAATAGGAGCTTGTATAGCAGAAGAACAAAGATTGAAAATGGAAGAACTAGGTAATCAGTCCGAAGATTGATTATTCCTTTATTTGCTCCAACCAATTACATATTTCTTCCATTCTTGATAATTGCCTAAGTCAATTTGTTTATTTGCCTCAAAACTAAGTGTGCTAAAAGGTTTGTGAGGAATTCTTTTTAGTCGCATACTTGCTTCGAAAGGGGTACGATTTCCTTTTCTGAGATTGCATGAAATGCATGCAGTAGTAACATTTTCCCATTTATCTTCTCCACCTCTACTCCGAGGTATTACGTGATCAATTGACAATTGATCACCTTTATAACCGCAGTATTGGCAGGAATAGTTATCTCTTTGTATGAGATTCTTTCTATTAAGTGCTAATTCTCGATAGGGGACTTTTATGAAGTATCTAAGACGTATTACAGTTGGCAGTTTGATATTATTTCTAATTTTATGATTTTGGTCTTCTTCTAAACTTTCTGCTTTGCCTTTGATCATCAGCACTGCAGCTCTTCGCCACGTGGTGATATTCAAAGGCTCATAGGAGGCATTTAATACAAGAACCTGGCTCATGCCAGCCAGCTGATTAATTTTGATCCATCATACTTGCATTAGGAAAATGTTGCAGTTCTATTGGTTGCCAGTTCTATGACCATAGAAAATATTGACTTTCGTCAGAGAGCTTGGGTAGAGGTGTTCCCAGAAGCAATAAAATCAAATACTGAAGAAATTAGGAATATTCTTTCTGAGGATTGCTTGCTAATGGCAGTTGTAAAAGCAGATGGCTATGGTCACGGTTCAGTAACCGTAGCTAAAGCTGCGCTTGCAGGCGGGGCCTCAAATTTAGGGGTAGCAACTTTGCAAGAAGCTTTGGATTTACGAAAAGCTGGAATTCAAAGCCCAATTCTTGTCCTTGGCAATTTAATCAATATTGACGATTTAAATATTTGCCTCCAATTGGATCTCATGCCAACTTTAAGCAATTGCAGAGAAGCACTTTTATGCCAGGAAATTGCTTTATCTCAAGGCAAATCTTGGAAGGTTCATATTAAGGTTGATACAGGAATGACTAGATTGGGATGTGATTTTGATCATGTATATGATCTTATATCCTTAGTAGATAAGCTTGAAAATCTTAATTTGCATGGACTTTATAGCCACCTTGCTTTGGCTGATGGTTCATTAAATAGTTGCGAAGAAACAGTTACATTGCAGCAGCAAGAAAAATTCCAAAAATTGCTATCAAGAATTAGCTCAAGAAAGAAACCTCTTTGTAGACATCTTGCCAATTCCGCAGGGACCTTTAGAGATCAAAGCCTCCATTTGGATATGGTTAGGGTCGGTTTGGCATTATATGGATATAGCCCTTTCGAAAATTTTGCTAATGATTGTTCATTGAAGCCTGCCTTGGCAGTAAGAGCTCGGGTAACCTTAATTCGTGATGTACCTGCAGGAACTGGTGTTAGTTATGGGCATACTTTTGTAACTCAACGAAGAAGTAGATTGGCAGTAGTTGGCATTGGATATGCAGATGGTATTAACCGTGCCCTTTCTGGGGAAATGTTTGTTTTAATTGATGGAGAATTGTTTCCACAGATTGGTTCAATAACTATGGATCAACTTGTTATAGATATAACTGCAAGGCCTGACATTGAAGTTGGTAGTGTTGTGACTTTACTGGGTGAGGATGGAGCTTCTGTTATAACTCCATATCAATGGAGCCAAATTACTGGATCAATTCCGTGGGAAATACTATGTAGTTTTAAATATCGTCTTCCACGTGTGGTCATTTGATATTCCTGAAGAATATGATTAATTGCTTTTAATTTTAAGGTTACCTTGATATTGTAATGGAGCTGCTGGAGAGGTGGCTGAGTGGTTGAAAGCGGCTCCCTGCTAAGGAGTTACAGGAGGCAACTCCTGTCGAGGGTTCGAATCCCTCCCTCTCCGTTTCATTAAGGGTCAGGTGAGGGAGCGAATGGGATTCAAAAAATGTTGAAACTCATTATTAGTAATAGATAATGGCCTGTAAACTTGTTAAATCAGATTGATTTTTAATTCAGTTATAGAATTATTTTTGAATTAATTCATCCAATTATTTAGAAAATATTCTTGTATTGGACTCATTTCTTTTTCAAGTTTTAGATATGAAATTATAACCTTTCCAATACAATAGCAATAATGAATCCTTTAAAGAAAACAAACCAAAGCAAAGCATAATCACTCAGACCAAGTCTCTTTTGAAAACTACTTATAAAGGATTGATGCACTTTAATTATATTCATTTTCTGGTCTTTAATTATCTTTAGAAAAATACCCCCTAACTAAATCATCATTTTAGTAATGATTAGAGGGGGGCAAATTTAAATCAAATTTATTATATGAATTTAACCAGCAGCCCAAACTCCTCGGACAATAGGCATAATTGTATCTAAATGAAGAGTGCCACAAAGCAACCAAGCAAAAACTGCTCCTCCGCATCCTCCTAGCCAGAAACCACTAGTAAAATCTGCCCATCCTGAACGCGTAAATAGATCTGCTGGTGGATTGTTAATTGTGCAGTCTGTAGGTTGCACATTTGGAGCTTTCCCAGGTGCGTTATACAAAACTAATAATGCTGTAAGAATATGAACAGCTCCTATTGTTCCTAGTAATCCAGCTGTAAGAGCGAATTCTGTAGTCCTTAATGGTCCTGTCATTGCGTAGGGACCATAAAGTAAATAACCAAATGCTGCGCCTACTTCTAGACCACGAAAGTTTGGAGAAAGCCCAGCCCTATAGAAGGGAAGATTATTCAAGAATGCTTTTGTGAAATATCCGCTATTTACAGGTGTTGATAAATTGCCAACACAAGGATCGGAAACGGGATTCACAGCCCATTGATCGACAATTCCTATGTCACCAGGGCGAACTGAGCTATCAACGTATTTCTCGTTGAATTTCACAGGCTCAGATGACTTTAAAAAAGGGTCTTGAAATTCAGTCATGGGCGTATAAAAGAACTTTGTTGACTTATGTGAAACAAATGGTGTTTCAGTCGGTTGCTGTGATGTAGCGACCTACTAGGACAATAAATACTGCTGGTGTTACTAGCCCTATAAGAGGGACAAATACTGCAGGAAGCCAGGTCGCGGCAAACTCGCTAGACATTGGGTATACCAAAAGATCCACTCATACTTTATATACTTAATGTGTAATAGAGACGGAAAGACCCCATTGGTGACATAAAAGTTCAATCCAATACGAATCAATGACACATCTATCACCTTTAATCAGATGAATCAGATCTTTGCAACAGGTGCTGCAGTAGCCCTTGCAGTAATCCTTTTGGGATTAGGTAGAAAACCTAAAGCTTCTTTTACTAGTCAGTTTTCTGGAAAACCTCAACTAAGTCAAAATTCCTTAGTGCAGAGTTTGGACCGAAATTTTGAACAAAAATTGGATTTTAGTGACGAAAAGCTGGAATTTTCTTCCCCAGTCTCTCCTAAAGAGAAATTTCTTCTCAGAAAAGAGTTAAAAAAATTGATTTTATCTGGACCAGAAGAAAGGCTGATCGCTATAGAGATAGCCGCAAGATGGGATGATTTATCCGTGGTGCCAATTTTGAAGCTTGGTCTTAGGGATATGGATAGCAGAGTAGTATTAAAAGCCGCTCAAGCTATTTCTAAATACAAAAGTCATCCCCAAAAACTATCAAAAAAGGAGGTGGTAAATCACCCTCTTAATGTTTTCCTTATGCGGTAAATAGGACGCCCTTGACTTTCATGATAAGTACGTATTTGTAATTCTCCTAAAAGTCCAAAGCAAAAAAGTTGAACACCTGCTATTCCAAGAATTAATGCAAAAAGTAGAAGAGGCCTATTACCAATATCTTCTCCTGAAATCTTCATTACTAATAAATAAATGCTTGCTAATGAGCTACTTAATATTGCAATTATTCCACCAAAGCCAAAAATATACATAGGCCTTGTTAAAAATCGATTTAGGAACCAAATAGTCAATAAGTCCATCATTACTCGGAAAGTTCTGTCTATTCCATATTTACTTCTTCCATATTTTCTTGACCTATGATTTACTTTTATTTCGGTAATTCTTCCACCCTCAATATTTGCTAATACAGGCAAGAAACGATGTAACTCGCCGTAAAGTTTCATGTCAGAAAGGACTTCTCGACGATAAGCTTTTAAGGAGCATCCGTAATCATTTAGATGAATTCCTGTAACTTTACCAATTAATTTGTTTGCGATTCTAGAAGGAAGCTTTCTACTTATTGCTGAGTCTTTGCGATCATACCTCCACCCACTAACGAGATCATAACCGTCTCTTAATTTATTTATAAGTAAAGGTATATCTGCGGGATCATTTTGAAGGTCACCATCAAGACTGACTATTATTTTTCCAATAGAAATATCAAATCCTGCTGCCATAGCAGCAGTTTGGCCATAGTTTTTTCTAAGTAAAATACCTATTACTTCAGGTATCTCTTTACTTAGTTTGGATAAAACCTTAGCGCTTCCATCATCTGAGCCATCATTCACTAAAATTATTTCGAAGGCTTCTTTACTTTTCCTCATTGCAATTAATATCTCTTGAACTAATTGAGGAATACTTGCTTCTTCATTAAAGATAGGAATCACAATAGATATATTTATTTTATTATTCATTTTATTAATCTAGTTATGGATTTTTTCATGCTTAAAGTAGTGAAGCCCCATTATGACAATTTTCAACTCTACCTGCACCTCTCAGAATAGAGAGATAATGAGATGAAATAGCATCTTGGCTTATTATTCTTAGATTATCTCTACCTATTCCATCTCTGCCATTTTCTTTACCAGAGCTATGCCAATAATCTCCTTTGCCTATATATATTCCTACATGAGAACATCTTTCACTAATTCCAAAAAATATCAAGTCACCTGGAATAATTTCTTTTAATGTACTTGGATTAAAATTTAATTTTTTACAGAATCTTTCTTGTTGGTATGCATCACGAGGCAACCAAATTCCTTCTCTAGAAAAGGCTGCTTGAATTAGTCCTGAACAGTCAAAGTTTGGTCCAATAGTTCCACCCCATAGATAATGATTGGGTTGGTTAGCTGCTTTTTCTATCCAGGTTAGTATTTTTGGAATTTTCTGTTTAATTTCATTTTTTGAAAGCAAACTAGGTTTCCAATAATTTATTTCTGTCACTTTGTTTGCAATATCATTTATGTTAAACCAGCAAGTGTAATTATCCTCAAGTAGACGAACCCTTACTCTCTTCATGGAAACAGATGAATAAGATGATAAATGGCTATTATTTGTAATAGCAAATTTTCGTCCAGAACTTCCTTGCGTTGCAAGTTCATTGCCTTCAAAATTTTTATATCCATTAATATTATTATTTAATAACCACTTGCTTCCGGGAATAAAGTTTCTTTCTCTGGAGTTATTGTTCATTTTAGACATTAATCAATTGAGAATGCGATGAGTTTTTACATTCATAATCCTGAAATGAAAGCTTTTGTATGCAAATTAATTGAGAGATTTGCGCAGGAATCAAGACCAGATCTTCATCAAAATATTGCATTGACTTGGATTATTTATAAAGACAAGAATCCTGATCCATCTAGTGGTATAGGAGCAGGTTGGCTAGAAGACAAGCTCATATATCCAGCAAGTATAGTCAAGTTGTTTTATGCATGTGCCATAGAAATTTGGTTGCAAAAAGATTTACTTATTGAATCTAAAGAACTTCGTAGAGCAATGTTTGAAATGATTGTAAATTCGAGCAATGATGCTACTAGTTATATAGTTGATCTTCTCACAGCAACAACCAGTGGTCCTTCCTTAGAGGATGAAAGATGGGAAAGATGGAAACAACAGAGAAATTGGATTAACGATTGGCTGTTTAGCTTGAAAGGAGTTGAATTTAAGTCTGTTAATTGTTGCCAAAAAACATGGACTGAAGGACCTTTTGGCCGTGATTTTGAATTTTATGGTATTCGAAATGAGAATAGAAATGCTTTGAGTACTATTTCCACAGCTAAGTTATTGGAACTTTTGATGACAGGTGCTTTGCTTAATTCAACTCAAACGTCTAATTTGAAAAATCTTCTTTTTAGATCTTTAGACCTTGTTAAACGAAAAGGAAATCCTGAAAACCAGGTTGATGGATTCCTTGGAGAAGGTCTGCAACAAGGTACTGAATTATGGAGTAAAGCAGGTTTAATGAGTGAAGTTAGGCATGATGCTTCTTGGTTTGTTACTCCCTCAGGTAAAACAATGCTTTTAACAGTTTTCTTAAAAGGAAAAACTTTAGCAAAGGATAATTTTTTGTTGCCTGCTTTATCAAGTGAATTAAGTAGGTGGGAATTTTAAATAAAAAACCCGCCAGCAAATATGCTGGCGGGTTTTACCTTTCCTGTTTGATTTTTATTTAGATATTATAGCTATCCGAATTTACCTGAGGTTGAGGCAATGACAAAAGCACCAAAGGTTACAAAGTTACCAACAGTGAAATGCGTAAGTCCAACGAGACGAGCTTGAACAATAGAAAGTGCTACAGGCTTATCTCTCCAACCAACAAGGTTTGCAATTGGTGTGCGTTGATGTGCCCAAACAAGAGTTTCAATTAGCTCTTGCCAATATCCTCTCCATGAGATTAGGAACATGAACCCTGTTGCCCAGATTAAATGACCAAATAGGAACATCCAAGCCCAAGGAGATAAGGCATTCACACCAAATGGATTGTATCCATTAATTAACTGAGAACTATTAAGCCACAGATAATCCCTAAACCAACCCATTAGGTAAGTACCTGATTCATTGAACTGAGCTACATTTCCTTGCCAAATAGTGAGATGCTTCCAATGCCAATAGAAGGTAATCCAAGCAATTGTGTTAAGCGCCCAGAACATTGCAAGGTATGTTGCGTCCCAAGCAGAACTATCACAAGTACCTCCTCTTCCAGGGCCATCACAAGGGAATGCATAGCCAAAGTCTTTCTTATCAGGAATTAATTTTGAACCTCTTGCATCAAGTGCACCTTTAATAAGTATTAGTGCAGTTGTATGAAGCCCAAGGGCAATTGCATGATGAACCAAGAAATCAGCAGGACCAATAGGAAGGAAGTTAGTAAAAGCATCTTGCCTATTAATCATGTCCATCCAATAGTGATTGCCAGGCATACTATTTGCTGCCAGGGTTG
>CACIYC010000024.1 GCA_902590775.1 uncultured Prochlorococcus sp. | reverse complement strand
AGCTCGCTGGTGGAGTTGCTGTAGTCAAAGTTGGAGCAGCAACTGAAACTGAAATGAAAGATAAAAAGCTTCGTTTAGAAGATGCTATTAATGCAACAAAAGCTGCAGTTGAAGAAGGTATTGTTCCAGGAGGAGGAACAACACTTGCTCATCTTGCTTCAGAAGTTGAATCATGGGCAAGCAATTCTCTTTCGGGAGAAGAATTGATTGGAGCTAAAATCGTAGAGGCTGCTTTAACTGCTCCTTTGATGCGTATAGCAGAGAATGCTGGAGCTAATGGTGCTGTTATTGCAGAGCATGTGAAGGGAAAGCCTTTGAATGATGGCTACAATGCTGCTTCTGGCGAATATGTAGATATGCTTGCAGCAGGTATTGTTGACCCTGCAAAAGTCACTAGATCTGGATTGCAAAATGCTTCTTCCATTGCTGGAATGGTTTTAACTACAGAGTGTATTGTTGCTGACCTCCCTGAGAAGAAAGAAGCCTCTGCAGCAGGTGGAGGTGCTGGGATGGGAGGAGACTTTGATTACTGATTAGATTCAGGAATCTTTCTAGCATCAAATCTATTGAGGGACAGGGCTTATGCTCTGTCCCTTTTTTATTGCTTGTTCTTAAAAAGTTTGAATTATCCGAAGTTATTTGTAGATTTTAGATATCCTTACAGCATGCATAAATGGGCTTTGTTGGAATAGGCCTTTTGAATTTATCATGCTCAACACCTATCTTATAGCACTTAAAATCTTCAGATAGTTGATCAATACTTTTCAAATTTATTTTTTTTTCTATAGCCTTTAAATTTTTTTGACCGCTATATTTTATTTCACAAATCTTACTTTTACTAAGTACATTTAAGTTCGTTCCAAGAATCATGGTAAATGAAAAAAATATCAGAGTTTTTTTCCTATTTTGTTGAGTAAACATTGTAATTAATTTATAAACCTTTTACTTCTCTTGATTTTAGATAATTTTCAAAATTACTTTAACCATCCAGCACTTAAAATTACGGCAAGTCCAAGAAAAATTGATAATGTAAACCAAGTTGCTTTATTTAATGTTGCTTCTGCACTACTAGCACTTGAAAACATAGAACTGCCACTTGCTGCAAGCCCTCCCATACCATCACCTTTTGGACTATGAAGTAGCACCAAAAACATTAATAATAAGCCACTAGAGATCCAAATCCAGGAAAGAATAGAAATAATCATTTTTAGAATTTACTAGGCAGTTTGCTTAATAATGGAGCTTTTGAAGAACTTTCTATGTTTTCAATTAAAGAAGATCCTGTCATTGCTTCTGGCTTTGATAAAGAAAGCAATTGGAGCAAGGTAGGCGCTATATCTGCTAGCCCCCCTCCATTCCTGAGTTGAATAGAATTTCCTTGCCCTGATATTTTCCTTTTCTCTCCTTCAATAAGGATTACAGGAACTGGATTTGTAGTGTGTGCAGTCCAAGGTTGACCATCTGGGCCTTCCATTAATTCAGCATTTCCATGATCTGCTGTTATCAAAACTGTTCCGCTCATCTTTCCAGTGGAGTCTAAGATTCTACCAATACAATCATCTACTTTAGAAATAGCTTTTTTAGTTGCTTCATGAATACCAGTATGGCCAACCATATCTGGATTGGCATAGTTAATAACTATAAGAGAATAAACTCCACTTTCGATAGCAGCTTGACAACTTTTGGTCAACTGTTCTGCTGACATTTCAGGAGAAAGATCATATGTTGCGACTCGAGGTGATGGGACAAGATGCCTTTCTTCACCAGGGTAAGGATTTTCAACCCCACCATTAAAAAAATAAGTCACATGAGGATATTTCTCTGTTTCAGCAGTTCTGTATTGGAGAAGACCATTTTCAGAAACAACTTGCCCTAATAAATTATTAAGAGATTCTGGTGGGAAAGCTACTGAAACAGGAAGATTTGCTGCGTATTGAGTAAAAGTTATTACATCGATCCTCGGATGATGTTCCCTTTGAAACTTATCAAATGAAGGCATTGCTATTGATTGGATTAATTGGCGAGCTCTATCTGGACGAAAATTGAACATTATTAATCCATCACCATCTTGTAAATAAGAAGGTGTTAATCGAATGGGTTCTAGAAATTCATCAGTAATGTTTTCGGCATAACTTTTTCCAAGAATTTCTTCACTATTTAAATCACTTAAAGGAAACGCTGGGTTAGTTAATAATTGATATGCTTTTTCGATCCTTTCCCATCGATTATCTCTATCCATGGACCAATATCTTCCGCATAATGAAGCTATCTCGCCAATTCCTAGAGAATCTAAATGTTGCTTAATTATTTTTAAATATTGAATAGAGCTTTTTGCAGGGGTATCTCTACCATCAGTGAATGCATGAATTGCAACTTTCTTAATATTTTTACTCTTGGCCCATTCTAAAAGTCCACATAAATGATTTATATGGCTATGCACTCCTCCGTCTGAGCAAAGGCCAATTAAATGAAGAGTTTTATTTTCTTCATTCAATTTTTTAGCAAGCTTTTCAAGATGATCGATTTGATGCAGTTTTTTATTTTTAATAGTATTGCTAATTCTTACGAGTTCTTGTTGGATTATTCTTCCTGCACCAATTGTTAAATGTCCTACTTCTGAATTGCCCATTTGATTATCAGGTAATCCTACATCTGCTCCACTTGCTTGTATAAGTGTATGAGGATAAGCATCCCAGAGTGAATCCATTACAGGAGTATGAGCATTATCAATCGCATTGTTATGATTTTCTTCTCTATAGCCCCATCCATCAAGAATGGTCAATACTACAGGAGCTACACAACCTGATTTAATTGAATTGTCAGAACTGATGTTCGGCATTTGATGGATCGAATCCCAGTCTTTTGGGAGTCTTCATCTCAAATTACTTCTTTGTAGCTCTTGAGCATTATTTGTATCATCTTCCGTTAGCTTTTCCCAATTGAATCAAATCATTTAAAAGAGCATAAAATGATTATCAAACCCTTTCGAAATGATTGATCAGATGAGCCCTAAGAGGGTGGAAATACTTTCAAAAGAAGAATTGGCTCGTACACTGAGTAGGCTTGCTTCCCAAGTTCTTGAGGAAATCTCAGAGCTGGAAAATTTATTACTTTTAGGTATCCCAACTAGAGGCATTCAACTTTCAGAAGTTTTAGCGACTGAATTTCAAGAAAAAACTGGTGTAAAAATAGATCAAGGAATTATTGACCCTACTTTTTACAGAGATGACCTTGCAAATGTAGGAACAAGACTTGTCCCTTCCACTGAGATCCCTTCCACTGTAGATGGTCGCCAAGTTGTGTTGATTGATGATGTGATTTTTACTGGTAGAACTGTTAGAGCTGCAATAGAGTCACTTCAGGCTTGGGGAAGGCCACAAAGAGTGATGTTGTTAGTGATGGTTGATAGAACTGGTCATAGAGAGCTACCTATTCAACCAGACTTCTGCGGGCGTCAAGTCCCCACAAAAAGAACAGAATCTATTCAATTGAGATTTAACGCATTAGATGGAGAAGAAGGAGTCTTTTTGGTTTAATATATTTTTAGATATATACATATTTAATTGATTAATCCTATAATTTTCTCAACGATTTTGGATTCACTTCTAATATCAATTACTTCAATAGTAAGTTGACATAAACTATCAATAGAAAATTTAAGTTTTAAACAGTCTTTACCTTTTTCTCCAGGTGGATCTAATTGAATTATTAATGGCGTAATTTTCCATGGTGATATTTTTTGAATTGAAGATCTTTCTAAACTTTTAATGGTTGGTATTCCATCTATATAAATTACTTCTTGAAGTTCATCTGTATTTTGGTCAGCAAGCTTTAGCTCAATTTCTGTTTGATTCTGTTTGCTTGGACTTATAAGAAGTTCAAGAGGCTTGGTTGTTGGCCATGGCTGACCAGGAAGAAAAAGTGGGTGCCATAAATGTTGATTACTTTTTTGATCCCAAAACCGTAATGCAGTACCTTTGCTAAGAATATCTCTTATCATTACTCCTGGAGTAAGCTTTAGCGCACCTGTTACTACTGCTTCGATAGGAGGAGGTGTAATCAATTTTTTTCTTCCGAGTTGATTCAAAAGCCATTCCTTTAAAACAGGTATTCGAGAACCTCCACCAACAAGAACTACTCCTGTAAGATCTTCAAGATCGCATCCTTTAGAACGACCTCTTGCAAGAGTTCGTTCTAATAATTTACTAAGGCTGTTAAATAATCCTTTTTGCTTTAGAAGATTTTCAAACTCAAGTTTTGTTAATTTCAAATTTATGAAATCATTTGAATCTTGATTTAAAGAAACTGTTTCAGTGAGTTTTTGAGTGTCAGTAATTTTTATATCACTTAGTCTGCATTTTAATTTTTCTGCGGTGTCGAGTAATAAATCATTTTGGATAATGTCTGGATAAAGATGTTTAAGTATCCATCTGTCAAAATCTCTGCCGCCTAAACGGAGGCCTGCTTTCCCGAGAACCTTTGCGCCTCGAAAAACTTGATGACTTTTGCCTTCTAGGTCTTCGCCATTAAAGCGAATTAATTGTGCAATTGGCTCTGATTGTCCTTCCCCTCCCTCAAGTTGGACCATTGACATATCAATTGTGCTTCCTCCTATATCAACTACTAAAATTTTTGAACCACCTGGTTGGTTAGCACCAATTGCAGCAGCAGTTGGCTCGTCAACCAAAGCTATTTCTTTAACTTTTAGATCAATACATGCGTCATGTATCCATTGTCTGTATTCTCTATAAGTTTCTACGGGTGCACTTAAAACTAGTTTTTTTATTTCTATTTCAGTAGGAAGCCTTTCCCAAATTTCTTTAATCAAAAGTTCACCAGCTTCTTGAGGGGTCAAGACAAAGTTCTTGGGAACTTTGTCTTTAGGAGCACCTATCCATCTTTTGAAATCACTAATTAAATTAGGAGCTATTTTTTGTTCTTGGGGTAATTGGTGAATTGCTTGACCAAATAAAAAACAGGGTATTTTATCATTTGATTTCCATACGAGGCTAGGAATCTCTCCAGCAGTTCTATTTATTGGACCAAGATCAAGTAATTTTATAGAAGACGTGTTTTCAGCTTGAAATGCAACGACTGTTGTAGTGCTACCAAGATCAATAGCAAGAGTGCCAACTAATTTGTTTACATTTTTGTTCACTTTGATTAGATGAAGGGATTGTCTTTTAGTTTCCTATTGAGTTTATTTTGACTTCTTTGTAGCATTATCTATTAAACTAAATATAACTTCTGAAGATTTGTGTGATTAAAACTGGTTTTGACTCCCAGGATCTTGCTAAGCGTGGCGAAAGTCTTATTCGTCATTCAAGTAATAGATATTTGACCACGGTTCGTATAGCTTTTAGAGCAAAACAAAGGAGATTTGATGATTTTGATGGATTGCTTGAGGAATCATCAGTAAAACCAGTTCAAAGATCAATAATTGAATTGAGTGATGAACAAGATCAACCTGATTTACTTCCTGGATGATTCAGCATGAAGGTCCTGGGTGGCGATTCGAAAAGGATTCTTCAAAGTCAAATTTTCCTGTTTTAATTGGAGGTGAAAATTGGGCTGTAGAGCTCTCTGAAAATGAGTGGTTAAGTCTTCGAAAAGTTGTATGCAATTTGATAGATCAATATGCGCAGATAAAAAAAACTTTAATGAAAGAAGAACAAATTTTTCTCGAGATGGAAAGATCTCCTTGGTGGGGATGTATAGATGGCAATAGAGAAAGCTGGAGCTTGAGATTAATTCTTTCAGGGGCAGGCTGCAAGGCTAGAGGAATAGAGGTCTTTTGGCCTGTTCCAGCGGCACAAGCCATTACTTCTGTAATGAAAATAATGTGGGACTCTTAGAAAGCAAATAATCTAAAGATTATTTGCTTATATGTTAGTTAGGATGTTTAAGATTCTTTTTGCAATATCAGTGGTAATTGGAATAACAGAAAGTCTGTTCCCTTTTCTTACTAAGATAAGTTCTTCAGCATCAAATTCTTCATTAATTTCTTTAAGGCTAAGCATTTTTTTATAAGTTTTTCTATATTTAAGTTTTGGACAATCCCATTTAGGGTTACTTTTCTTGGATTTTGAGTCAAAGTATTTTGATTCTTTGTCGAATTGAGTTGGATCAACTAAATGAGTTTCTATTACTTCCATTAAGCCTACAATTCCAGGTGGTTTGCAATTAGAATGATAAAAGAACACTTGATCTCCTACTTTCATTTCTCTCATGAAGTTTCGTGCTTGATAATTCCGAATTCCATCCCAAAGAGTTTGTTTTTCATTTTTTAGATCGTTTATGCCATATGCATCGGGCTCACTCTTCATTAGCCAGTAGCTAGGTTCCTGTGATGCCATGGGTTCTCAGCGATATTGGGATGTGTGGATGGTGTGTGGATGGCTTAACATTCTCACCCTCATTTCTTTATTCTATTTCAATCAAGTTTTGATTACTAATAACTAAAGAAAGACAATCATGTTTTATTGCTGAAGGGATTGCTGATCTTTACATCAAAAGAAATAAGGCTGCTAAGGCTTCATGAAGACTGGAGCTAGATCAGCTAGAAAAGAAGGGAGAATGAGAATTGTGATGAACGAAGCTTGGAAAGATCCCAGTTTTTGGGTATTCACTGTAATAACAGCTTTAATGCTTGCGTCTGGCTTCTATAACAGATTCGGCGAACATGGAGACAGTATTTGCTACCAATTACCTGAGCCAGTATTGAACGAATGTCTTTCGATAAGTGGGAAGGAAACTGCTAGCAAAAAAAATGCTGTCTTATTGTCATCACTTCTTATGTCTGGAATTTTTTGGACGCTTGTATCTAACTTAAAAAATAATGTGAATGATGAATAATGGTTTTATGAAACGCTTAAAAGATTAGAGAAATAATTGTTAGACCTCCTATTAAATAAATACAGATCGCAACTGATAGAAAACAGCTTGATTGTTAATAAGAAACCTCTGTTGAGAAAACTAGTGACGGCAACAGATCTGAGCTTTTGCGATTTTTTCTATCCACACAAGTTTCAAAACCTATCCACACATCGCTCATTGATTGAGTGATGCCAAGCTGGTGCGTGTTTGTTTATAGAGTAAGCATATCGATGAATCAAGGGATCTCAAGGATTATGAAAATCCTGTTCAAACTTTTTAAACCCAAAATAAATACCCAATAAAAAACTTATTTGAGACCGAAAGAAATAAGTTAGTGATGATTGTAGATCGATTAATTGCTGTTTTTGGAATCACACTAAGAGAGTCAGAACAAAGAGGAAGTGTCTTGAAGCAAGTGCTTCTCTAGCAATCAAAAACCATGCGAAGACTTTTATTTTCTATTGTTTTTCTTTCTCTATTTATTGGTCTACGTGGACTTCGCCATGTTGATTTTAGGCAAATATATGATCAACATTATGGGGAGTCTTCAGGTAAAACATGGGAGGATTATATGAGCCGCTATGAGTAGTAAGAGTGTGTTGACTGCACTTCTAACAATTCCTCATTCCAGAAGTAAAATCAGCTTTAAAAATAGAAAAGAAACTAACCTGACACTCTTTTTGAATTTAAGAGATAATTCAAATATAAGAAAAGTTCTCTTGACTGAGATCTCAGTCATAGCCTTTTTCAAACTCTGTCTAAGCACCGTTCAAACTTCCACTTTTAACACTACACTCCAGTCTTCCCGTGGTAAAAGAAGCAATTAACTACTGGCTAGACGTTAAGGATTGACTTGAAGACTTTGGAGAATTAACTCTTATGGAATAATTTATCTCTATGTCTACTTTCTGGAGGGGTAAATGGGGGTATCTGTGTCCCGTCGATATCGTTATATGAGTTCAGAAAATTTTGTTAAATTTCAATTTTTGCCAAGAGCATAAATCCTGATAAACATTAATTCCCCTAATTACACATGGCTTCATGTTCTTTAATTTGCTTGGAGGTTATCTTTAGTTCTTTTATAAGCTGAGTAATAGTTTTCGGATCTTGGTTGAAATCAAATTCCATTATCAAAATAGAGATTAAACCTGATTAGGTAAAACCATGCATATTTAATATCCTGGATACAGTTTGCGATATCTAATCCCGTTGTGATATATAGACTTTCCAGATCCACTAGTGCAATAGGCCTTGTAGTTTGTGGTTTTATTTCTTATGCATACAGCAGATGCAGGTTCATTGAGCATAAGGCCTAACCCAGAAAGAGAAACTAACGCAGCAGCAATTATTGCTTGTGTCCTTGAATCTTTTTTCCCATTAGTTTTACCAGTAGAGCTGATTGCATGCTTTGAAGTAGTCATTATTTTTTAGGGTTAATTACGAGGTCATTTCTCATGACATCATCCCCTTGTTCTGTTTCTTTTAAGGTGAATCCAAAATCAAAATTCAATTGCTCTCCAATCACCACTAAGCTGGAATGCTGCCCAGAAATAAGGGTGACTCCATGCACCAGGGCGACTTTTAAATTCTTTTTGAGTTGCTGCCAAAGCATCGGCTCTGCTTTCTCCTTTCTTAAGTAGTTGATAAAAACTTTTCATAAAGGCTGCTGTTGCTGCATCATCCACTTTCCATAACGAGAGCAAACTTGATCTTGCACCTGCTACTGCAATGGCACGTTTAAGACCATAAACACCTTCTCCAGATTGAATATCACCTTTGCCTGATTCACAACCAGAGATCACAACGAGCTCTGTTCCATTCCAATCAAGTTTGGTCACTTCTAAGGCAGTGAGATAACCATCATCTTTAGGGTTGGCGTTTGGTTCGTTGGCACCAGCTAAAACAATGCCACTTCTAAGAAGTGGGTTCTCTCCTTTGTCTTGATCAGGTAAGAAATATGCATGGCTAGCAATATGTAAGATCTTGGGTGCTTGTTTTTGTTCTTGTACAGCTAAGGCTGTTGCTTTGTTCTTGGTTAACAGTTTAGCCTTGGTAAGTTTGGCAATAGCTTTTCCTTCTTTAATTGTACCCGGCAATGGAGACCAATTGAAAGAAGTTAGATCACCTGAGCGTTGCTGAGGTGTATTGCTAGCAATTAGATCAGATGATTGTTTAGGTGGGAAGGTTTGGAGTAAATTGAATGCTGGATTAGCCAAAACAAGTGGTTTTTGTTTGGTTGCTTTGGATGTTTTTGCGAGATTTACTAGTTCACGACCGGTTGTGAGTAGACGTAGTTTAACAGCATCAATGAGTAGTTGATCGCCTTTATGAGAACTCAGTGCTGCAAAAGGAATACGGTTGAGTTCAGCATCAGGTGAAATGAATAATATCTCTGCATCTCCGATTGCTTCTGTTAATGGCTTAATCACTAACGCACCTACTTCCTCCCAAAGTTGTTGGGCATCCTCTAATGCTTGTTCTGATGCACTTAATGCTTGATTGATTTTTGTTTCGATGGGCTCTGCAAGACCAAGGTCAATAGTCTGAATGTCTCCATTTGGCTTGAGGCTCATTGCTAGATAACGAGCTTCCTCCCAACGCTCATCTTCTGGTTTTGTTGCATCAAATGGTTCAAAACGCTGGTATTCAACTAGTACAGCATCAGGAGGGATTGCATTGACTACTTGTTCTATTTCAATGATTTGTGGTTTGAGTTCTGGTAGTTGACTGTAAAGTGTTTTTTCTAGTAAATCTTTTTGTTTGTTTAGAAGCGTGCGCTGCTTTTCATTGAGGTTTTTTGAGGCAAGTTGCTGCGTTATTGTAAGTATCTCTTTTATAATTTCTTTTTGTGAACTAGTGAAGGCTTGAACTTTGGCTTGCCGTTTTTCAATGTCCTCTAAGAAGCCATGAGTATTGAGTCTACTGAACATAGCTAACTCAATTCCTTGTTTCTCTCTAACTGCTAAGTTGAAATAAAAATAAGGGAAATTCATTGACTCGAAAAATGACCGACGTTCGGAGAGAGGTAGAAATTGAATTTCTCTTTGGGTGAAAATTAATTTACTCTTCAGAGCTCTCAAGAGAAGGGGTTCGGCTTTGTTGAAGAGCCCTAGCCTTGTATAAATAGAAGCTAGATTGTTAAGGGGTGTAGTTATATTTGGATGCTCAGGACCTAGAGCTTTTTCATTAATGGCTAAAGCTTTCAAGAGAAGGGGTTCGGCTTTACTGAAGAGCCCTTGGTCTGCATAAAGAAGTCCTAGATTGTTAAGGACTGGAGCTATATCTGGATGCTCAGGATCTAGAGCTTTTTCATAAATGGCTAAAGCTCGAAAATAAAAGGGTTCGGCTTTACTGAAGAGCCCTTGGTCTGTATAAAGAAGTCCTATATTGTTAAGGACTGTAGCTATATCTGGATGCTCAGGATCTAGAGCTTTTTCATAAATGGCTAAAGCTCGTAAATAAAAGGGTTCGGCTTTGCTGAAGAGCCCTTGGTCTGTATAAAGAAGTCCTAAATTGTTAAGGACTGAAGCTATATCTGGATGCTCAGGATCTAGAGCTTTTTCATTAATGGCTAAAGCTTTCAAGAGAAGGGGTTCGGCTTTACTGAAGAGCCCTTGGTCTGCATAAAGAACTCCTAGATCGAAAAGGGTGCCAGCTGTATCTATATGTTCTTCGCCTAATTTTTGTTGTCTTATTGTAAGAGCTTCCTCCGATACTATGATTGCTTTTTTAAATAAACCGGCATGTCTTGCTGCGTTTGCTTCTTTATCTAATCTGTCAAGATAATTTATAAATGTTTTATCCTTTGAACTTTCCTCAGCAATCAAAACTTTAGGAAGCACCTCAGCAAATAACGCACCATCTATTGCCATTGGCATAAGCAAAGCTAGAACTAGGGCATAACGTCTCATCTTTTTTGTTATTCACCCTTTTGACAACCTTCTTTGCTTAATACAGTTGCTCTTGCTTGATCTAAGACTTTAGAATTAGGAGCCTTTTCAGAAAATAGTAATGTTAAAGCAAGGTTCTGATTATTTTTTAGTTGTTTGTTAATAGTGCTAATCCACTTGGATTTCTTATTCCCAAGAGAATTCTCTAAATCAGAAAGCTTTTGAAATGACGCTTGAGAGTTTGCTTGTAAATATATGTAGGCTTCTTCTCCCGGTGAACTACCTTCTTTTCGAATGCTTAAAAGAAGTTTTTCGTTTGCTCTAATTGGTACGATTTCACTAGGCCATGGAACTAGACCAATCAGTTTGGTTGTTGAGGTTCTTCCTTCTCTCCAAAGCAATTCTCCATTTCTATAAACCTTGATTTCATTGAGTGGTTCTAAGGGAAAAATAATCGGCCGATCAATATTAATTTTGGCGACAGGCTTTTTACTAGTGGTAATGACATTTGGTGTTAGCAAGCAAATTTCTATTGGAACACCTGAATCTGAATTTCGCGTTTTGTAGGCAGACATTTCTATTGGATTTCCAGAGAGCATTGCAATATTTTCCACCAAGCGTGGTCTGAAAATTGCTGGGCCAAAGATGATTGCTCCTGCTGCAAAAACAGCAACTGATAGTCCTGATTGAAGTGTCTTTCTAATTGGTTCAATAACCGATTGAGCTTGACTTAGTTTATTAAGAGCCATTCTTGGGATGGCAGTTGTTTCAAGGATTCGTACAAATCTCAGGAGGCGGTCAATACCTCCTTGAAACTGATTTATCGAAATCGTGATTTCGTTTTTTAGTCCGATTTGATTGGATATGATTTTTTTAAATTCAGGTCCTGTTAAGACACCAGAAAACCACACTAAATTATTTTCATCATCGACATGACAGGCTAAGAGAAGTTGGGGTGCAGCTCCATTGCGATACCAATGATTCATAGGAACTGTTATTTCATCTGCATTAATACCAGCAGTAACTATTTGTACTGCGAAGCGATTCAGGATGACAAGTCTGTTTGGATTATCTAGATCGCTTTCTGGCCCAAGGGGTAAATCTATTCCGCGTTCTGTCAGAACCTTCTTAAGACCCGCTATCGCAAAACTCCTTGGATCAATAAGATCATTAGCATCTAACAAGATTGATCCTTCTGGGATCGCAAATGCTTCAATGGGTTCAGGAGTAGGAGATTTTTCAGGCATTAATTCAAGGCTGTTTTAACCATTTCTCTAAGAGGTGATATTCCATCTTCTTGTTCTGAAGAAACTAAGTGATTCCTTAATTGATCAATCATGCGATCAAGACCCTGGGGATCTTTTCGGATTTCTTTAAATCCAGAACGCCTGACAAGTGATAAAGAGGCTTCTTGAGCAATTGATTCAGAGAGGGTTTTTTCTTCCAAAAGCTTACTGACCCATCCTTGTTTGTGATCGCAGCGCGTTGCAATTTCTCTTTGCCCCATGCCTTGACTATATAGTTCCCAGGCTAATTGTCTGTTCGCATCTTTCTGCCATTTTGAACGATCTGTTTCGATTGTCTTTTTAACAATGGGAAGACCAAATTGTTGGAGCGATTGTTGAATCTGTTGAATCAGGTCCTTACTTGGTAACGAGTCATCAGCAGATTGAGAATCATTCAAAATTTCTTCGTTTAATTCAGCCCTATTTCTCCTTATGTCTGCTCCACCCATATATCGTCGAATAGCAGTAGCCATTGCAGTTAGTTGTTCTACATTATTTTGAGTGGGCTCAAGAGAAGATAGGAAATCTTTGTTAGGTTCCCATCCGTCTTGCCTACGAGTGGTTTTTCGGTGGTTTTCTTTTGCTTGCTTGTAATTAATTAGATAGGACTGATGCAATTTTTCTACATCATTCATTGAGAAATTTGAATCACCAGAACAGTACAACTGCCATGATTCTTTGATCCTCTTAGGCGAACTATCTGCAAGCAGTGCCCAGTCACTAATGAGCAAGCAGCCTTTTTGTCTCAAATAAGATTTTAATTCTGAATTGCTATTAACTTTCCTTTTTGTCCATGTAGAGAGATTGGAGAGATCAGGATTAAAGTTATAAATAATATCGGCACCAAAGGGTCTAATAGGGTTTATTGAAAGTGTGGAGAGAGTCGCCCATGTAAAAGGTTGCTTATCAAGTTCGATAGATCCTTGCTCATTTTTTTGCGGAAGTCTAAGGAAGCTCTCTCCGGCATCATCAAGAACATAAACACACATATCTTCTTTATCGATTTCATGAAATTTGTTTTTTTGTTCATAGATTAAATTTATTTTTTCAACGATTGAATGACTGACTCTGCACCTTAGCGAGAGCAAAGCTTCTTTATTATCTGACTGTGTGTGACTGATCTTTAATAGAGCGTTATCGACTTCGGTTGATTGCTCTTCTATTGGAAGTTGCTTTTCTTGTAAGAACTCAGTTACCAAATCAATTCCTTTGAGCTTATAGCCCTCCCTTGAAGGATCAAGAACGCATAAATTGTTGTATGGGTTGTTCAATCCAAGTTTTAATGATCATTTAAGTTTTAGCTGAATAAAAGTTGTTGTGGAATCATTTTTAAGAACTTGGAACAAGAAGGAGGTGTCAGGGGTTAAACCTCCACTCGTTTAAGAATCATGTTTTCTTTAACTAAAAAATTCCGAAAACCTTCTAAAACTGCTCTTCTTCTAGCATTAGTGCCTTCTTTGTTAGTCTTTAGTGTTGTTCTCCCTCAAGCTGCATCTGCCGGTTGCGACAGCTACCATTCTTATAAGAATTATATAAGGAGACAAAGTAGTAGACCGGTATACCAGTGTCTTAATTGTTAAGCCTTAGTGCTGTTCTTCCTCAAGCTGCATCTGCCACTTGCTATGGAACCGGTTGTCATAGCTACTGTGATGGAATAGGACCCAGTAATAGCAATTATTGGAGTCAATATTAGATTGACTCCCAAGCAATTTAATGTCCAACATTGCTCGGACTACTTTGTGTCTTACTAGAGATGAGGAACACTGAATAAACGGATTGGAATCACCTTTGGAGAATCAGAACAAGAAGAAAGTAAGCAAACCTTTTGAACTAATCATGACTTTACGATCAATTCTTCTTTCTTATGCAGGAATAGCTCTTGTAGCAGTTGGCTTTAGCTTTTCTTTAATGACTACTAGTGCTAATGCAAAACCTATTTATAACGACCAATTGCCAAGAATTGGAATACCAGCACGCCTTGATTTTGATGCTTACAAATATTGGAAAGAGTAGGAATGAAAATACTTATTACATAAAACTTTCAAATGAAAAAGTCTGTATTTCTGAAGCTATCTTTTTCGTTCCTAATTGCTTTAGGAATAGGCAATTACCTTAAAGATAGTCAGTTACTAATGCCAAAGGAATACAAAGTTTTAAAGAGTACTGTTAATAAGCTAGCTGAAAACAATACATTGGGTGATAGGCCAATTACTTTTACTATCGTTTCAGGTAGTTATACAACGTGGATGGCAGAAGAATTAGACCTTTGTAAAGAGAAAGACTGTAGCTTTTATGAACATTTAAATCCTTTCAAAGAACATAAAGGTTCTTCTTCTCGAAATATACAAGAGGCGATCAGGCAGTCTTATTTGTTTGGAGGTGTAGATGCTTCTAGTTTTCCAAATGGAATAATAACAATTAGTCAGTCTTCTTTTCCAACCTATGGCAAACGAAATGATTTTTTAAGTTGTACTATTGCGCATGAAATTGCTCATTTTTTATCAAATGATGTATTTTCTAATTCCCTTAAGGTCAGCAAAAAAAATAGAGATCTAGACGATGAAGAAAAAGAGCTTCTAGAAATGAAAGTAAGTCGTGAAAGCGAAAAAGAAGCTGATGCAAAAGCAACAGAGATGGTTTTTAATTCAGGTTATGCAGCAGAGACATGCTTAAAAGAAATAGATTTTCTATATAAAATATCGGGTATTGGAGATATAACACACGAAAAGAGTAGCCATCCAGGTTATGAGCAAAGAATGCTATCCATTAAAGAGGTTGTTGAGAGATTGAATCTATCTAAACGGTCCAATGACAGAACAGAAGGTAAATGGAAATATTCTAGGAGAAATAATTCTTTAGTCTTTGACCCAATCTCCTTCTGAAAAGGTCAGTATTTATAAATTAATTTGTTTTCAGTCACGAGTGAAATCTAATTCTTCCTAGACATAAGGATATTTTTTAATGGAATCACCTTTGGAGAGTCAGAACAAGAAGTAGATGTAAGGAGGGAATCCTCCACAACCTCGAACAACTATGACCGCTTCAACCCTGGGTCTCAATTCTGTTATTCAAAAAAACATGAAAAGAGTTACTCAAACAAAAGCAATAATCCTTACTGCTGTTGTTTCTCTGTCAGGATTGGTTCTTATGCTTCCAAAACCAGCTGCTGCAGGTTATCCAAATCCATCCGAAGTTTATGGAAATCTCCCTGCAAAGTGGGCTGCCGAGAGGAATGCCATAATGCGTCAATTTGGATCAAAAGTTTGGTAAAGAAATAGGAAACGAGCTCCTCAGACAAAAGGAAAAAATTATTCTTTTTATCGTTTTTCCTTTTACTCCCTTAAACCATCTGATGCATCTAATATTACAATGACTAGTTGATATTAGATGCATCCTCTATAGATGATGTGCATAAGCTGCCTATCGAGAAATAGAATGAGTAATTGGACTGTCGACTCTAATGAAGAAATAGAATATCTCAGAAGAAATCTTAGCCAACTCTAACAAGCTGAGTTGGAATGGTTTAAGCATCGAAATTTGATCAGCATGATTATTAGTATTGAGGAAAGACTTCATCTAAAACTCTTTGAATCATCTTTTGATATTCATGATCAGTTCTAATCTTAGATTGATCATTAGTAGTTTCTTTTAGCTCTTTAGTTGGTTGTATATTGAGTTTTGGTAGACGTTTAATAGGTTTCATGATGACTGTGAATTAATTAACTAACTATTATCCATACAGTCTCAACAGGGATGATACTGAATGTCCTATGAGGGGACATCGGTATCATCAGGGTTGAACTTTTAGATATTGAGTGTGTGTGGTTGTGTGTTTGGGAGATACAGACGGTACTTTCGTGATGTTCGTTCGCTTCGCTCACCGGAACATCAGTAAAGGAGATTGTTGTGTTTATGTTTTGTCTCCCCTCTCCCTATATACGTGCGACCTCGCTCTCTCCCCTCTACCTGTATACGTGCGGCACCAAGCAGATCCCTTGTCTTGACAGTGTTTTGTAATTCATGGATTTCTCTCTTCCTGTATACGTGCAACCTCGCTTTCATTCCTCTTCCTTTATAAGTGCGGAACCAAGCAAATTGCTTATTCTAACAGGGTTTTTAGGACGAAAGTTATTCAGCATAGAGTTGTACAACTGCTGCATTGCTTGTCTTCTTTCCATACTCGATATCAGTAATCTCTTTAGTCCTCTTACGTATGTCTATACGTTCGTAGGTGTCCATGATCGTCTTAACGCTGTTGCCACATATACGAGCTAGTAAGAAGATATCTGTGCCTTTCATTAAGTGATTCTCAATGAAAGTAGACCTCAATGAGTAGAGGGTATAAGGACGATCTGAGAACTTATGACCTTTTAGCTTTCCTTCATCCATCAACTTATCAACTGCCCATCTCCAATGTTGTTGAATCTTTCTTTGGTTGGGTTGCTTCATCTCATTGTGGATCTGAGCAAAGACATAATCATCTCCTCTGACCTTGTGTTTGAGTTCATTCTCTAGGAAGTACTTCCATCTCCTAAAGACATAACCAAGGTTGCAAGGGATTTCTCTAACTCTCGATGTCTTGGCTCTAACAGTGGTGATAAATGAAATGAGGCGTTCTTCTCGTCCCCAAGCATCGTGATTGAGAACCCAGTCAGATGGATTGATATCTAGATCAGGTGGCTCGAAATACACCTCACCTTCTTTTCCTTCCTCTCTGATCTCATCAAGGATCTGTTCGTACTCTTCTATGGCTTTGGATTTACTGATCCTTCCGACATCAATAATCTCGATACTCTTCCATTTCATCTTGCAGATCTCCTCGGGGGACATACCTGTGCTCTTGGCAATTAATAACCAATGCCAGAACATGTTGCGGAAATAGATGGATTTCTCAGAGGTTCTACCAAACTGATCTTTCTCATAAGCAATAGGTCTCCATTCTTCTCTGATGTAATCAATGATTGTTCTCCAATCGTCTTGATTGATTGCAGGGTTAGCGTCTCTATCTGTATCTCTGACTGTGATCCTTGGTAAGAATTGTCCGTCTAACCAGAGATGAGCAGGGATGTATTTGTGCTTGACCAGATAGCTCTTTATAAATTCACCTAAGACTGCAAGTTCCCTATGGATAACGATTCTTTTATCTGTCTGCTTGAGCCGGTAGACGGGGTAATCATCAAATGTTGTTGGATTGATCTGAGTAGTAAAGGTGACTTTCTTCTTTTTTAGATAGAGCTTGATATGACGACAACAATTGAACTTGTGCCTATAGCTTGCTGGTTGAAAGGCTCCAGCCTCTACACGTTTTTCTTGCTCTGATAGCCATTGATCCATCGCAGATTCAATC
>CACIYC010000023.1 GCA_902590775.1 uncultured Prochlorococcus sp. | reverse complement strand
CGTCCTCCTCGACTCCTTTTGGAGACACGACGACGTTTCCTAAGAACAAACCTATTACTAGGTTTATTACGCTTTCGCGTTTTCAAGCCTAAAGCTGGCTTTCCCCAAGGTGTTACAGGGCCTGCTCGTCCAACAGGTGCACGGCCTTCACCTCCACCATGAGGGTGATCACATGGATTCATAACACTACCTCTTACTTGAGGTCTTCTACCTAACCATCGCTTCCTACCTGCTTTGCCTAAACTAGTATTTCTAATTTCTGCATTTCCTACCTCCCCAAGAGTTGCATAACACTCACAACGGACTAATCGAACTTCAGTCGAAGGAAGCTTCAATGCTACATATTCACCCTCTTTAGCCATAACCTGGGCACTTGAACCAGCGGTTCGAACCATTTGTCCACCTCTGCCAGGATAAAGCTCCACACAATGAACACTTGACCCTAAAGGGATTGATGATAATGGCATTGCATTACCAGGCTCAATAGGAGAATTAGAACCTGACATCAATTCCTGGCCAACACTTACACCAGCAGGTGCAAGAATATACCTCTTTTCTCCATCCTTATAGAAAAGCAAGGCTAATCTTGCATTCCGATGTGGGTCATAGTGAATAGCAGCAACTTTTGCAGGTATTCCATGCTTATTTCTCTTAAAATCAACAATCCTATATTGCCTTTTATGACCTCCTCCTCTATGTCTGCATGTTATAACTCCTCGATTATTTCGTCCTTTTAGACGATGTTTCTGAACAATTAAAGAACGCTCAGGTTTACGCTCAGTTACCTCACTGAAATCCGTAACCACTCTTGTACGAGTGCCGGGGGTATAAGGACGGAAAGTACGAATTGCCATTGTTAACTTTCAGAATCAGGGAATAGTTTGATGGAATTTCCTTCAGCAAGCCTCACAATGGCTTTCTTGATCTGGGCTCGTTTCCCAGAAAAACGACCAACTCGTCTACTTCTCCTAGGAGGGTTCATAGTACTAATACCAACTACCTTTACGTCAAACAATCGTTCAATCGCCGCTTTAATTTCAGGCTTAGCAGCTCTTGGATCAACTTCAAAAGTATATTGATTCATATCAAGTCCTTTTGTGGCTTTTTCTGTAATCAACGGACGTCGAATTACATCAGCAAGACGATCTTTAAACATTTTAGTCATTTCCATATACCTCTTGAATTTTTACTAATGCATCCTCACCAATAATGAGTGAGTTCGCATTAAGTAAGTCAAAAACATTCAGATGATCTGCAGCAATTAATTTAACTTTTCCTAAGTTCCTCACAGATTTACGAATAATCTCTGACGGGTCTGCAAGAACAATAAGAACTTTGGAATTGTTGGGAATTCCTAATCGAGAAAGAAAATCCTGAATTTCCTTTGTTTTAGGAGCTTTCAAGCTAGAGCCAAAATCCTTTACAGCAATTACATCATTAAACCTTGCCATCAAAGCAGTTCTCAATGCCAAGCGTCTCTCCTTGCGATTCATTCCAAGAGTGTATTTTCTTGGCTTAGGTCCAAAAATAATTCCTCCACCTGGACGAAGCGGCGTTCTAATGGATCCTTGTCTCGCTCGTCCTGTACCCTTTTGCTTATATGGCTTCCGTCCACCTCCTCTAACTTCTGCACGCGTCAAAGTACTAGCAGTCCCTTGGCGTGAATGGGCCTGTTGACGCAAGACTGCCCTATGCATTAAATCAGCAGCAATCGTTTCTTTGGCAACCTTTAAATCAAGATTTGCCTTGCCTGCTTCTTTACCTTGCCAATCTAAAACGGAACAATTAGCCATCATTTACCTCCTTTGTCTGAGTTCAAACCAACATAATTTGCAGGTTGAATATTCAATAAGGAGCCTGGTTTACCAGGTACAGAACCCTTAATTACTAGAAGATTATGATCACTATCAACCTTCATAATCATCAAACCTCTAGTAGTAATTTTTTTACCACCGTAACGACCTGCCATTCTTTTACCTGGATATATTCTGCCAGGTGTTGTACCAGCACCTGTAGAGCCAGGCTCACGATGATTTTTTGAACCATGGCTCATAGGACCACGACTAAAACCATGTCTCTTTTGATATCCAGAGAAGCCACGACCCATGCTAGTTCCACTAACATCAACTTTCTGGCCAGCTTCAAAGTTACCTACGGTGACTTGAGCTCCCAATTCATATCCATCTAAGTTATCAACTCGATATTCACGTAAATAGCGCAGTAGCTCTTCACCAGACTTTGCAAGATGTCCTTGAGAAGGCTTATTAATTAATTTTTCGCGAACTGCACCAAAAGCAATCTGCACGGCCGAATAACCATCAGTTGCCAAACTCTTGATTTGTGTAATTCGACAAGGTCCTGCTTCAACCAATGTGACTGGTACAGACCTACCTTTTTCATCGAAAAACTGGGACATTCCCAGTTTTTTTCCTAAAATGCCAATAGACATAGTCTTAAGAGAGCTAGCTTTAGAAAACCTCCACCGAAATTAAATAGAGATTTTGTTAGCTGATTTCAAACCCTTTAATTAACAAAAAATTTGAATCCTAATAATTTAGGAATTTAAAATCTTGTGCGACTTAGGGCTAGCAAAAATCAGATGGTTGAGACTTTGTCGAAAATTTATTCGATTAGTTTCTCAGCAAAAAAGGATTAACCCTTTTTTGCTATAACCAAAAGATCCAACGCAAACGCTGGAACTGCATTGTTTTCTGGAGGCCCGGCTAGCACATACGGGCATAGACAAACACTGCAATTTACTAGAATACACCAACGACCCCCTTAGAGGTTCTCTAGTTAACTGCCAAACTTACAAAAACCAAATTATTTTCAATGCCTCTTTTGCTTTCTGGTCAAAAATTCCGCACTGAACTTGAGGCTTCTGGTTGTCTTGCTATAAAAGTTCCTTTAGAAGGTGGTTCAGAAACCCGCTTACTAAGACGCCTAAAAGCAGCCGGATATAAAACTCAAATCACATCTGCAAGAGGTTTTGGAGATCCAGAGGTTTTCCTACTGAAACTTCATGGAGTAAGACCTCCTCATTTAGGGCATCAAAATGTTGGGCGTAATGGTGCTCTAGGAGAAGTTCAACAAGTAATACCATTATTGAATGAATTACTTGATGAAAAAAAATCAATAGTTCTTTGGTTACTTGAAGGCCAAGTATTATCTCGCTCGGAATTACTTTCACTTTGTGATCTTTGTGAAAGAAATTCACAATTAAAAATAGTTGTAGAAATGGGAGGTGCAAGAGCCCTGACATGGCAATCAATGCGTACTTTTATTAGCCAATCCAAAAGCTTTTAAATTTCATTGGATTATCACTTGTTCTCACATGAAACTGCTCTAAAACGTGGAAACTGGGTCAAATTAATTTGTGGAGCTAGCAATGAAGACCTAACTTCGATTACTGACTTGTGTGCAATTTATGCCGCAGCAGGAGTTCACTGTATTGATGTTGCAGCAGATGTTGCTGTTGTCTCTGCAGCAAGAAAAGGGCTGAAATGGGTGGAAGCTAAATTTGGACAAAAACCATGGCTAATGATCTCTGTCAGTGACGGAACAGATATACATTTTAGGAAAGCTTCTTTTGATCCCCAAATCTGTCCAAAAGAATGCTCCAAACCATGTATAAAAGTTTGTCCAACTAATGCAATTCATGAAAACAATGGAATAGTTAAAGATCTTTGCTATGGGTGTGGACGCTGTTTACCTGCTTGCCCTCTGCAATTAATAAAAGAAACAAATAATATTTTAGAAATTAAAGATTTTGGAAATGTAATATCCCAAACCAAACCCGATGCTGTTGAAATTCATACTGCGCCTGGAAGAATAAAAACATTTGAAAGTTGCTTGCAATCAATTTTGCAATCGAAAGTTAAATTGAAAAGAATTGCTGTTAGTTGCGGCTTAGAAGCTCATGGAATTAACAAATACCAACTTTCTAAAGAATTATGGTCTCGCCATGATTGTTTACGTAGATACAAACAAAAACCAATTTGGCAACTTGATGGACGTCCAATGAGTGGGGATATTGGAATTGGAACTTCAAGAGCAGCAATATCTCTTTTACTCAAAATGCGCTCGATAGCCCCTCCTGGGCCTCTTCAACTTGCTGGTGGTACCAATGAACAAACCATACAGCATCTAAATTCGGACAATGGATTAGCAGGAATTGCTTTTGGAGGAATTGCGCGAAAATTAATACAACCATTCTTAATAGAAGCTAAAGCAAAAAATAAAGCTCTAACTGAATGGCCGGAAGGCTGGGATCAAGCACTTAAAATAGCCAAAAGGCTTGTAAATCCATGGTTAAACAATCAAAATTCCATGAATTACTAATTACCAAAGATTGTCCAAAAAAACAAAAATTAAGCAAGAGACTCATATTCATGAAAAGTCATGTGGTGATGAGATGAACTTGGTTAAACCACGATGTGCAATTATTTTGTATAAGTAAATAGTTCCTTTTTTAGGAATCTATCCTCATTGGGGCGTCGCCAAGCGGTAAGGCAGCGGGTTTTGGTCTCGCCATTCCTAGGTTCGAATCCTAGCGCCCCAGTTTTTTAAATATTTTTGTGAAACCAAATCCAATCTTGGTTTTTGACTTTGATGGAGTCATTGTTGATGGGATTTTGGAGTACTGGAATAGTGCCCGCAAAGCCTGTTTAGAACTTGTTGAGACAAGAAAAGATCTTAATGACTTACCTTTAGAGGTCCCAATAGAATTTAAGCAATTACGTCCTTGGGTCAAAAATGGATGGGAGATGGTTTTACTAGCAGCAGAAATGAGGCGAAAAAATAGTCCACTTGTTTTGAATGGTCCAATAGATTTTGCAGCTGAATATGCCCAAAATTGTCACAAAGCACTCAAAGCATGGGATTGGAATCCAAAGCAATTACAAATTACTCTTGATAAAGTTCGAAATGACGCAATAAAAATCAACAAAGAAAAATGGTTAGCTAGTCATGTTGCCTTTCCAGGAGTGCAACAAAGAATTTCACAACTCGCAAACGAAAAAATAGATTTTGCTGTATTAACAACCAAAAGTGCTCGATTCACTTCAGAACTTCTTTCTCATTTCAATCTTTATCCAAAACTTCTATATGGCCATGAATCAGGCAAGAAACCTAATTTGCTGCTTAAAATTTCCCAAACTTGGTCTATCCAAGGCTTTATAGAAGACCGTCGAGCAACACTAGAAACAGTGCTGCAAACCTCTGAGATCAGCTCTATCCCATGTTATTTGGCTAGTTGGGGCTACCTCAAACCAAATGATGTAAAAAATCTCCCTTCAAAAATTCATTTACTCAAACCAGAAACTTTAATGTCCCCATTGGCGAGCTGGCCTTGACTCGCTAGCGTACGTGTGTACTAATAGCAGTAAGAAACAGGCTACTCATCCAGGTTTCCTAACCCACATAGGCATGCCACAATTTTCTTTTATTTTCAATAAGTAATCACAATGCCAGGCGAAATCAAAACACCACAATCCTCCAGTTCAGAATGTCGAGCAAAAAACGAAGCATCTGGAGAAAGGGATAAAGCACTCAATCTTGTTCTAGGACAAATAGAACGGAACTTTGGGAAGGGTTCCATTATGCGCTTAGGAGATGCCTCCAAAATGCGTGTAGAAACAATTTCAACTGGAGCTCTTACCCTCGATCTCGCTCTTGGCGGGGGGTATCCAAAAGGAAGAGTTGTAGAAATTTATGGTCCAGAAAGCTCCGGAAAAACAACACTCACACTACATGCAATAGCCGAAGTTCAGAAACGTGGAGGAGTAGCAGCTTTTGTAGATGCAGAACATGCTCTAGATCCTGTCTACGCAGCATCACTAGGGGTAGATATTGAAAATCTTTTAGTATCACAACCAGATACAGGAGAGATGGCGTTAGAGATTGTTGATCAATTAATTCGATCAGCAGCTGTTGATCTTGTTGTTGTCGACTCAGTAGCAGCACTGACTCCACGATCAGAGATAGAAGGAGAAATGGGAGATCATGCAGTTGGAAGTCAGGCACGACTAATGAGTCAAGCAATGCGAAAGATTACTGGCAATATCGGTAAATCAGGATGCACAGTTATCTTCCTCAATCAGTTACGTCTAAAAATAGGGATTACTTACGGAAATCCCGAAACAACTACAGGTGGGAATGCACTCAAATTTTATGCCTCAGTGCGACTCGATATACGTAGAATTCAAACATTGAAAAGAGGAACAGAGGAGTATGGAATACGTGCAAAAGTAAAAGTTGCTAAGAACAAGGTGGCGCCTCCATTTAGAATTGCAGAATTTGATATTCTCTTTGGAAAAGGTATTAGTACCTTAGGATGTCTACTTGATATGGCAGAAGAGACAAATATTGTCACTAGAAAAGGTGCTTGGTATAGCTACGAAAGCGATAACATTGGACAAGGACGTGACAATACCATTACTTGGCTAGAAGAAAATTCAGAAGCAAAAGAGAAAATCGAGCGATTAGTAAGACAAAAGCTAACCGAAGGCTCTGAAGTTAGCGCAAATTCAGTGAAACCCCTTGCAGCAGGGAGGAACGAAAGCACAACACCTATTGTTAAGAAAATTTCTAGTGCTGCATAACTAAAGGGAATTAAGACAAGTCAGCAGGAACCCACCACCCAGCAGTAGGGCCAATAAAACGTACCACAATCCAAATAAAAACTAAAATCCCAATTCCTATCCAGCCAGCTTTAATCGTAAAATCAATAAACTGACTTCTTTGTCTCTCGGTTATAGGGAGCCAGCTAACAATTCTAGGTGAATCACCCTTTTTAACCTTTTTTTTTGATTTCGGAGTTCTTGGAATTAGTCCCTCTTGGGCTCTGCGTCGAGCTTCTCCCATGTTCTTTTTAAAAATTATTATTAGTTTAGGTAAAGGGAGAAAAAACGTCTAATCAGGTAACAGACGTTCTACTGGGATCCAAGGTTCAAGAACATCGAACACCTTGTTACCCCACACTCTCGAACGAATTCGTCCATCTAAAATCGCAAGACGACCATGATTTTTCCTAACCGGGACAACAAGTCTTGCAATACAAGACAATAGTTCTGGCAGTAGTAAATCTCGAAACCAATCTAATCCTTTTTGTTTAAATGCTTCAACTCTTGCAGCAGTTAACGGTGATTCCAAACTACTGATGGGCAAAAGAGCAATTATCAATTGTTCAGGTGGAGGAAGTTTATGAGAAGACGAAATCCACCAACTAGTAGTACAACAAATAATTCCATTTGTTTCAGGAGCAGTAGATTCAAAAACAACTCTTTTGCCAAATTCTGCCGCAAGTTCTGAAGTTAATGTTTTCAGTAATTGATCGTCATCTAAAACAAGAATTGTCAATCCTTGTTTGCCAAGAATAAGACGTCTCGATTGCACTAATAAATGTTCTGCAAAACATTCAGCATTAGGTAGAGGTTGTCTAAATGGTGCAAATAATCTAATAGGTTCTTGATGAATAGGACTGCCTAGTTTAACTTTAACATTCGCTATGTTATTGATATAATCTAATTCATTTTGTACGGAGCCACTAAGCATGATAAATGGATTATCGACAAGTAGTTGGCGAAAAATATGCAATGGTTCTAATGGTTGTAAATACCAAGTCCAATCAAGTAATCTATGATCTAATTCTACCCAACTAGCCCATTCTTGAGTCGTAGCATCTAAAAAAATACTCCATGGCTTTGGTAAGTGAGGCAATTGTTCTAGTAAACCTTTTAATAAAATCAGATCGCCTAGTTCCATTCTAATTAATGAATCAGGCCGTATTGCTTTTGCAAATAATCTGCGGCTTAATCTCTCATGAAAATTGATTAATGCAGATGATGCAGATGGATAAGCTCTTCTCAACGTATCCCAATTTGAGGAAGAAAGTGTAATAGACATTGCTTCTCGTGAACGTCTACTAAAATGCTCAGCTTCAGGAATAATTAACTGCCTTAAACCAAGGTAATTTTCACGAAAAGCATTAATAAAATTACAATAATCAAGTATCCAAACTTGCCCATTCCCAGGAGGGATAGTTCCTTCCCATACTGCAAGATTCAAACCTTCTTCTTGTAACCGAGGGATTTCAACTTGCAAAATTCTATATTTTTGAGTTGATGTAACTATTAATACTGCATCAGAACCCTGTAAACAAAGAGGGATTAAAACTCCTGGCCAGCAATCATTGCAATCAGCAATTTCTAATGTGAAACTTGATTTATCTCTACGTCGTAAACTTCTCGCAACTAATCTACTTAATGTTAAATTATGAGGCCATATAAATGAATCCTTCCTAAGAAGATTCTTTAGATAATTATGAGCATATACCTCAATCATGTAATGAGATTAGTTAACTAAAAAAATTCCGTCCTATATTTAAAGGACAATAAAAATAAAAAGGAGAATTCTACACGAAATGCGGTCAGATTGTATTGGCATAATTGGTCTTGGATTAATTGGTGGTTCAATTGGTCTAGATCTTCAAAAACTCGGTTATAAAGTTTGTGGCCTAACCAATAAGGAAAAAAATGCAACAAGAGCCAAGGAAAGAAAACTAGCTCACGTAATCAGTACTGATCCAAATATAATTAAAGATTGCTCAATAATAATACTTGCATTACCTCTACCTCAACTTATAGAGCCAACATCACAATTAATCGATGCGTTACCTCTCAAAGCTGTAATCACAGATGTAGGATCAGTTAAAAAGCCTATAATTAATAGATGGAAAATATTACATCCTAGGTTTGTTGCAAGTCACCCCATGGCCGGAACAATAGAAACTGGTGTAGAAGCAGGGCAAAGAGACTTATTTAAAAATCGTCCATGGATAGCAACTCCAGATCAAACAACTGATTTACAAGCATTAGATTCTGTTAAAAAGTTAGCAACTTCACTGGGAAGTGACTGGGTAACAACAGATGCGGATACTCATGATCAAGCAGTAGCACTTGTCTCACATTTACCTGTGTTTATAAGTGCTGCTTTGATACAAACTGCAAATGATTCAAATAATAATTTGGTAACGTTGGCCAAAAGAATTGCTTCTAGTGGATTTTCAGATACATCGCGAGTAGGAAGTGGCAACCCTAATCTTGGGGTTGCAATGGCAGAATATAACAGTGCATTCATTTTAAAAGCACTTAAATCATATCGTTCTTCAATTGACAAGCTAGAAGAACTAATTCGAGATAAACAATGGAATCAATTACAACTCGAATTAGAGAAAACCCAACGCAAAAGGCCTGATTTTCTTGAACAGAATTAATTATTCTTTTAGATAAAGTTCTCTACCATTTTCAGCTATTAATTGACGACAAGCCATCAAGGCAGATTGACTAACACCTGCAGTTCCTTCACCAGGATAAATAGAATCACCACATAACCACAAACCTTTCATGGGAGTTCTACTAGATAATCCAAAAGGACCAAAAGTTTCTGGTCTTTGTCCCAAGCCTCCAACAATACCTTGAGGACGACCTGTCCAATTTGCAAAACTTTTTGGAGTAGCTACTTCCTTATGTATCCATTGGTGAGACTCAACACCTAATTTCAAATTTAAAGCATGCAAAATTTCATGTAGTACTTTGACTTTAGATTTTTTGTATTCGAAGTCATTACAAGCAGTCCAAAAATCAACATTTGTAAAAGCACTAGCTATCACAGTCGCTTGTCCCAAAGGAGCCCGGCCATCTCCATCAAAACTGATCGAAATAAACAATGAACCTAGCTTTTCTTCTAGTAGTTGAATATGTCCACAGCAATTAGAGGAGAGATCACTACGTTTAATTGCACCATAAAAAACAATGGCTCCACTTGGTTGAGATAAATCCTCTAATCTATGTCGATATTTCTGAGGCACAACAGTTTTAGTTGAAATCAATCGCATAAGGCACTGAGGTGGAAGGGTGAAAATGACATCTGATGAGTCAAATGATATTGAAACTGAATTCTTATTAATTGCTTCTACATGCCATGTCTTTTTTTCATCGTTTAAAGCTAAAGCCACTACCTTATGCCTGGTTAGCAGTTTGCCTCCATCTCTTAAAAAACATGAAAGCAAGTTATCACTAAGTTTTTGCATAGATCCTTTAAGATGCCATAAACCCAAAGGCTCTTGCGCCATTTGGAGGACTGTTGCTCCATATAAGGCAGCTGTATTATCACTTGTTTCTTGAGAATAAAGTTTTAATTGCAAATCAAGAAACTTTCTTAATCTTGGATCCTTATCACACGCACAAATCCAAAGTAAATCTGAAATAGATGATCTACTAAAACAAGCATTCATCAATGTAGTTGGTCTAACAGCTTTCAAAAGCTGAGTAAAATCCCACAAATTTTTCGCAGGCAAAATAGGATCATTTCCTACAAATGACCAATTACTCCGATGCAATTGATCACACAATGACCAAAAATTCTCACTACCAGGAAATTTTGTTTTTCGTTCTTGTTTCCATTTCTCTGAATCATGCCACATATAAATAGGATCCTGACCATCCTCAAGATGAACAACACAAGCAGGATCTAAAATCGATGCGTTAGGAGCTCGCCAATTGAGATGTCTAAAAATCCGTTCATGAATACCACCTTTTTCCAAGCCTGCAACTTGTGTAGCTCCAACATCAAATACAAAAGGTCCCCTGCGAAAAGTACCTGCGCATCCTCCCGGTTGACTATGAGCTTCAATTAAAGTGACATTAAAACCTTCATTAGCCAATAATGCACCCGCTGTTAAACCAGCAATACCCCCACCTACAACAATTACTGAATTCTCATTCATACAAAACAAGCTGTTAGCACTGCTAATCACCCAAAATGGATAAAGTTCTTATTGAAGAAATTTTAAGCTCCAATGGTCCTCTTTCAGGTGAACAAATCAAAGAGGTACTTCCAGTTAATGGAGGATGCATTCATCAAGCTTGGCAAATTACATTAAAAACAGGTCAAAAACTTTTTAGTAAGACTGCCAATTTAGAAGACTTTGCAATGCTTGATTGCGAAGCAAAAGGGCTCTCTATTCTAAATAAATATATAAACCCCGACTTCTTAATAATACCCAAACCAATAATTATTAAACGATTTTCAACTTCAGGAGTTTTATTAATGCCATGGTTTGATATGAACATCGGCAATGAACAAAATCTCGGAAAAGGTTTAGCTCTAATGCATAAAGAGTCCTCACTAAAAAGCAGAAAGATGTTTGGATGGGATAAAGATGGTTTTATTGGAACAAAAAAACAAATAGGAGGATGGCGAAGAAATTGGGGAGACTGTTTTGTAAACCTAAGATTAATTCCTCAATTACAAATGGCTAAAGCATGGGGGTTAGATTTTAATAACACACACTTTGAATCTCAACTAATTAGTTATTTAAATCTGCATGAACCATTACCATCACTGGTACATGGTGACTTATGGAAAGGAAATACAGGAATTCATCAAAATGGTGAAGGTATTATTTTTGATCCAGCTATATGGTGGGCAGATAGAGAAGTTGACATTGCAATGACAAAACTGTTTGGTGGATTTTCTAGTAAATTTTATGAAGCATATGAACAAATATGGAAACTTCCATCCTCATACGAAGAAAGAATCAACATATATAATTTATATCACTTACTAAATCACGCAAATATTTTTGGAGGATCATATAAAGCACAATCATTAGCTCAACTGAAAAAATTAGCTAGCTTCTTAAATTCAATTTAATTAATTTTAGTCAATATATTCTTTCCTGATATTTTGGACTTTTTCAAGAACAGCATTACGTTTTTCACTTGTCGTAAGATTTTGCCAACTCCACTGACCAACAACAATTATCCCCAATAGCTCTAACAATCCTGGCAAAATTGGGAAAAAGTTAACTGTATCTACAACTATTTTAATTATGATCTGAGCAAGAATAACAACTGCAATGATTCCTGCAGCTTTGCCGTACTTACCCATTTGCGACCAATCAATTTTACCAAGTATTTCATTTGCTTGACTCATGAAATCATTGGCACGTTCAGAAATACTTGGCCCAGAAGGGGTCGTATTAGAATTAGTGTTAGTGTTTGAGTCTTGATTAGACTCAGGACTTACGTCGCTCATTACCAAATGCTTACAATTGAATGTTGGTTTGAGTGTATCTAATTAATCTTTTAAGTGCCAACATTGTTTTAGAGATAATGCCGAACCGTTATAGAGAGAGGACCGAACATAAGCTATCGCATAAGCATGAACAACAAAATTAGTTTCACAAGCAAAAAAAACCTACTTTTCTCTTCGAAGAAATACCCGGAAACTTAGCTAAAAAGGAATTAACTAGTTATAAGTACTTACAATATATAGATAGTTAAACTCATCCTATAAAATATTTGCATACCAAAACGATTATTCAAAAGGGATTCCTAATGTTTTCATTCAGATCAAATGACTATTATGAATAGCAAAAAACTAATTGATTGAAAAATGATAAAATAGCGAAAACTTTCTATTACTTCAATGCCTTAAAGATTTTCTTCAAATTACAAACAAATTTATTTAGATTATATAAAAATGAAAACCAAAAATAAAAATAACTTAGACTTAAATTCAGAAGAATTAGAAAGATATTCTAGACATCTTTCACTACCTCAAATTGGCGAAGAGGGGCAAAAGAAACTAAAAGGAAGCTCTGTTCTATGCGTAGGCTGTGGAGGTCTAGGGTCACCACTACTTATTTATCTTGCCTCTGCAGGTATTGGACATATCGGGATTATAGATTCAGATATTGTTGAAAAATCAAATCTTCAAAGACAAATTATTCATTCAACAAGTGCGATTGGAAAAGAAAAAGTTGTTTCTGCTAAATCTAGGATTTTGGAAATAAATCCCTATTGCAATGTAGAAATATTTAATAAATTACTTACAACAGATAATGCATTAGAAATTTTTAAATATTTCGATATTATTTGCGATTGTACTGACAATTTTGAAAGTAGATATTTGATAAATGATGCAAGTGTAATCCTAGGAAAACCAAATATTTATGGAGCAATCTCAAGATTCGAAGGCCAAATTACAGTTTTCAATCTCACTGCTGAAAGCCCAAGCTTTAGGGATTTAATTCCAGAGCCTCCACCTCAAGAGTTGTTACCAACTTGCTCTCAAATGGGTGTTATTGGAGTCTTGCCAGGGTTAATAGGAATTATTCAAGCTACAGAAGTAATTAAAATTATTACATCTGTAGGAGATCCCTTAGATGGAAGACTTTTAGTAATTGATGCGTTAAAAATGAAATTTAGAGAATTACGCTTAAAAAAATCAAATCAAAGAAAAGCTATAAAAAAATTAATTGATTATCATAAATTCTGTTCCAGTAAAAATCTTGAATTAGATTCTATAAAAAGTATTTCTGTAAATCAATTAGAAATTATAATTAAGAATGACTCAAGCAATATTTTACTAATCGATGTACGCAGTAAGAATGAATTTAATAACAAATCTATCAAAGAGTCAATATCAATTCCTCTAGAAAATATTGAAAGTGGAAAAGCAATAAAACAATTAAAAAAATTATCTTTGATGAATAAAGAAATCTATATTCATTGTAAAGCAGGTCAAAGATCTAAAAAGGCAATTTTAATGTTAAAAGAATACGGAATTCTTGCCACTAATATCTCAGGGGGTATAGATGAATGGAATAAACTCAAAAAACAAAATCATAACTTTAATTAATAATCAACTCCTCTTTTTAACTCAACTCCTTTTTCTGCATAATGCTTATGACAAACCATCTCTGAATGTACACTAGCTAAATCAAAATAAGATGGATGATTTTTACATCGGCCAGTAATTATCACTTCTGTTTCAGATGGTTTTCTTAGTAAAGTTTCAACAATAGGTTCTATTGGTAGCAACTCCAAATCAACTGTAGGGTTAAGCTCATCAAGTATTACTGTCTTATAAAGACCACTAGCAATAGCAGCTCTAGCAATTTCCCATGCACGCTCAGCTTCAACATAATCAATAGGTTGTTGCTGTCCACGCCAGACAATTGCATCTCTTCCCGATCGCAAATGATCAACTAAATGTGGATAACTTTCTCTCAAAGCAGCAATTGCTGCATCTTCTGTATATCCAGTACCACCTTTAAGCCATTGCAAAATTAAAACCCTATGACTTTTATCTTGACTAATTCCTTTACCTATAGCCTGTAAAGCTTTTCCTAAAGCACTTGTAGATTTACCTTTACCATCACCAGTATATATTTCTATACCTCCTGGAGAACCAGGATAAATCGAATCAACATCCTTTGAATATGGTAACCGATGTGCACGCATTTCAGAATGTAATTCTGCAACTTTAATTAGTTCAATCGGAGCAGCTCGGCCAGTCACAATAATTTCCATTCCCTCAGGTCTAGATGAGATTGTTTTAACTACCTCATCTATAGATAAAAGACCAAGGTCTAAAACAGGATTCAATTCATCAAGAACCACAACTGAATACAAAGCACTTGCTATTGCCCCTTTAGCAATATCCCATCCACGCTTTGCTTCACTTTTATCAAATGAAGTGGCTTCTTCTTCAGTAAAGAAATCCGATCTTCCTGTCCTAACTTGATCAATTAAATGAGGGAAACCTTGCTGTAAAGCATCTATAGCTGCATCTTCATCATATGATCTCCCTGGGCCTTTCAAGAATCTAAGTAATAAAACCCTTGTTCGACGTTGCTCACATATACCCAAGCCAATGGTCCTTAAAACTACTCCTAATGCGGCCTGGCTCTTGCCTTTTCCGTCCCCATCATAAATATGCAATTGGCCATGAACACGTTCTTTGCTATCAGCAGCAGTAACTATCCCAATTGATTTTTTGCGCTCTCGCTTGGAGGATTTATCCTTGTATAAAGAAGAATTTAAATCTTGTTGTGACTCCATTAAACATTTCCTTCCTAATTAGATGTTAACCATTTGAACCAATGAAGAGGATCTTCAATGAAAGGCTAAAAACATGATGCTAAAACTTCAAGAGCAACTTACAAAGTCACAAAGTAATCAACTTGAACTTTTAAGAGATTTAATCAAAAGCCTGAAAACAGTCTGCATTGCTTTTTCAGGCGGAGTTGACAGTTCTCTCATCGCTGCAATTGCAAAAGAGCAATTAGATTCAAATGCAATAGCAGTGACAGGTGTATCAGCTTCACTTGCACCACATCTTCTTCAAGAAGCTCGACAACAAGCTAAGTGGATAGGCATAAAGCATGAGGAATGTATAACTAATGAACTAAAAGATCCAAATTACTCAGAAAACCCAATTAATAGATGCTTTGCCTGCAAACAAGAATTGCATAATCATCTAAAAAATATTTCTCAACGCTTTTCAGTATCAAAAGTTATAGATGGAGTCAATGCAGATGACCTGAAAGATTATCGTCCAGGTATTGATGCCGCCAGACTTGCAGGAGTTCGTTCTCCCCTAGCAGAACTAAATATCAACAAATCATCTATTCGTGAAATTTCTAAAGCTCTTGGATTCCCATGGTGGGATAAACCAGCTCAACCTTGTTTGGCTTCTCGCTTCCCTTATGGCGAACAAATATGCTCCTCACGACTAAGACAAGTAGCCAAGGCAGAAAAGTGGTTAATTGATAATGGGTTCCCAAAAGTAAGAGTGAGAATTCAAGGCTTTGTAGGCAGAATAGAAGTTCCCGCAAATAGAATCAACGATTTATTACTTGACTCTCAGCGAAAAAAAATTATTGATTACTTTGTATCAATTGGATTTCAGACAATTAGTGTTGATTTAGAGGGACTTATAAGTGGAAAATTAAATAAAGAGAAGCAATTACAATAAATATAATTTCTACAATAAAATCGAGAAAATCTTAATTAGGATGACCATTACATAAAGTTTATGGGTCTCTTCTTGCTAATTTAACTTTGACAGATGTTTCTCGGGAAAAACTCTTTAAGGAATAATTCTCAGCAAAAAAATCTTTAATCAAAAGTTCGCATGCTTTATCAGGTTTCGTCTGAGTACCACAAGTAAAAACATCTATTGCTGCATATCTACTTTCCGGCCATGTATGAATAGAAAGATGAGATTCAGCTAACAGAGCAAGGCCTGTTACTCCTTGAGGTTCAAATCTATGTGTAATCATGTTGAGAAGTTTCGCACCAGCTATCTTGGCAGCAGCTGTAAGAATTGTTCTAATGAAAGCTTCATCATTAAGCCTTCCTGAATCACAACCATACAATTCAAGAATACAGTGTTTGCCAACTATTTGATCAGAAATCAAAGAAACGGAATCCTCTGAGTTTACTCGATTCAAACCCTCCCATCCAGGATTAGGGTGTAAAACAGAAAGCGTATGTTTCATCTCAAGATAATAACTGTTAAGAGCTTCAACTGACTTCCAGAACCCCATCCTTCAGTAATTCTAATTCAAGTATTTGGGAATCTTTTCTCCAATTACCTTCAAAGGCATCCAAATGAGTGGAACTAATTAAACACTGGTGATCATCGCCCACTGCTTCAAGCAATAGCAATTGTCTAGTCGGATCAAGCTCCGCAAAAACATCATCCAAAACCAAAACAGGTGGATCTTTATACATTTTCCCCACCAATTCCAACTCAGCCAACTTTAAAGACAAAACAAGAGTTCTTTGCTGCCCTGCAGATGCGAATTTCCGAGCTTGTACTCCATTAAGAAGGAATACAAGCTCATCACGATGAGGTCCAACTTTACAAACACCTAATCTCTCTTCATCAGCCCTTTGATCAAAAAGCTGTTTTTCTATCAACAACCGCCATGTGCGTTCATCCTCTTCACCTTGCAAAATACTTCCAGGAAGATATTCAAGTTCCAAACCTTCTTTTCCATTACTAAGACGTTGTTGCCATGTAGAAGCAAGTGGTTGCAAAAGTTTTAAAGCTCTATTACGTCGGCGATGAATACGTGTACTCACTAATGCCATCTGTGCATCGAAAGTATCCAAAAGTACATCATGATCCGCCTTAGACGAATTTATTAACTGTCTCCATAATTGATTTCTCTGGCGCAACAACCTGCTAAATCTAGTCATCAAGTCACCATAAATAGGCTCAAGTTGTTGAACGACTCTATCTAACCAAGATCGACGCAGTGCAGGCTCTCCTCTTACCAAAGTTAAATCAAGTGCACTAAACCCAACACATCTCAATGAACCCAATAAATCCACTTGCCTTGAAAGATTTTTTCCATTTCTAATAGCTCTTCTACCAACCCCTTTACAAAATTCCAAAGCAATCGTGTCATCATTACTAGTTTTAGCTCTTACAATTGCATTTTTTTGATTCCAATGCACAAGATCCTTATCACTGTTCGAACGATGAGAACGCAGGCTTCCAAGCAACTCAACTGCTTCAAGAAGATTTGATTTACCTACGCCATTAGGACCTACCACTAAAAGACGTTTTTCACTTAGTGTTAATTGCAGGCTTTTGTAACTGCGAAAATAATGCAGTTCTAATTGCTGAAGGCTAATCTTAAGTTATGGCACCTTTAGCTAAAATAGCTCTAATGAGGCTTGATTAGTTCCCATCTTGCGGCATATAAAGCCGATTTAGGGCATGTAGCTCAGTTGGATAGAGCATCAGATTCCGGTTCTGAGAGTCGGGGGTTCGAGTCCCTCCATGCTCGTTAGTAATTTTCTTCTTCTAGATTGTATAATCCATTGCTTTAATTCCACCTGGATCAATAATAAAACCTTCTTTTTCCAAAATCTTAAT
>CACIYC010000022.1 GCA_902590775.1 uncultured Prochlorococcus sp. | reverse complement strand
CAGTGGGCCTCAGGTTCGAATCCTGAACGGAGCGTAAATCAAGCGAAGATTTTAAACAGATTAAAAGAAGGCCACCAAATATTTTAAAGATTTATTGGAATAAAATATTTGGATCTTTTAACTATTTAATTTACTCAAATTTATTTCAGCAACTTCAGTTTACATAATTGATTTAAAACAGATTTCAACTCATATGCACTAATATAAAAAATAAACTTGAGATGGAATATACATATCTAATAAATATTTTAGTGAAATGGAAAAGATATTTTAAGAATGAAGTAACTTTATTCAGATAAAATCGTTTGCATTTGCTACAATAAAATCATGAATGTATTTCATTAAAATGAAATCACATGGATTTCTTGCATCTTTAATAGACGTAAAACGCATTGTAGATATAAGAAGTAAATGTGATGACTTTCTTTTAAAGGAAAAAAATCAATCAAACTATTATACTGGAGATGATTTAAATATAGAAAACTTAGATCAATTAATAAATAATTGCATTTATAAAAAGATTTCAATTTTGCTTCAATGTGATAATCCCAATTTATGTTCTATAGAATTACATGTTCAATTACCTGGAGGATCTCCTATCCCTCCCCATCAAGACAATTTTTACCATTGTATTAATCCAGAAAAAGGCCTAAAGATTCTTATTCCTTTGCAACCAATGAATTCAGAAGAAGGTGCATTGAGCTTCCTTAACTGTGATAACAAGTTCGATGTCTTAGAGCACTCTCCATCATTATTAGAAAACTTTTCATCTTATATTAAATCATCAATAGTTAATAAATTAAATCTTACTGAGACTACCTATTCTTATGAAATTGGAGATTCTAGTTATCACTTCCTAAATTCAATTCATTTCTCTAATGGCAATAAAACTGATAAAAATATAATATTTCTTGTCTATAGATTTCAGGACCCTTCTGCTTCTATAGACAAAGAAATGCTATCTAAATATGAGAAATGTCAAAAAGAACATAAGCTTAGATTATAAAATTGGAATTAATTAAACAAGTATCAACTAACAAAAATAAAAATATTTGATATTTTTCTAGTAATAAAAAATTAATTATTTAAATTTAAACTTATTTTATGACTTAGATTTGAAAAAGAAATGATTTGATTTTATGCCTGGGTATGAAGTTATTGGAGAAGAGGAGCAACGCGAAATAAACGAAGTTTTTGCGAAAGGTGGTGTCCTTTTTCGTCATGGATTTGAACCCATGAGGAATGGATGTTTCAAAGTCAAAGAGCTTGAAACAGCTTTTGCTGCTCAAATGAATTCAAAATTTGCACTTGGCGTAACTTCTGGTACGGCAGCACTTCGAGTTGCTCTAGCGGCCTTAAATATTGGGAAAGGAGACGAAGTAATCACACAAAGTTTTACTTTTGTAGCAACTGTAGAAGCGATTATAGAATCTGGAGCCACTCCAGTCTGTCTAAATATAGATAAAACACTAAACCTTGATCCCAAAGAGATAGAAAACGCTATTACTCCTAAAACAAAAGCAGTTATAGCTGTTCATATGCTAGGTACTCCAGCTCGAATAGATCAAATTAAGCAAATATGCGATAAGCACAACCTATTTCTTATAGAAGATACAGCATGGGGATGCGGTGGTAAGTTTAAAAACAAGCCTTTAGGGTCTTGGGGGGATATAGGGGCCTTTAGTTTTGATTACGCTAAGATCATTACGACAGGAGAAGGTGGGATGTTGATTTTTAATGATGAGATTTTATATAAAAAAGCTCATGCTTGGCATGACCATGGCCATGAAAATAATCCTTCTGTTCCAAGATGGGAAGACACACGCTCTAGTAGTGGATTTAATTACCGTATGATGGAGCTACAAGGAGCAATAGGGCTAGCACAATTACGCAAACTACCCGAAATAATAAAAGCTCAACGTAAAAACAAAGAACTTATATGGGATGCAATTAATGATTTACCTGAAATTGAAAAAAGAGAAGTTCCCAAAGGTTCTTATGAAACAGCAGACGCATTAATTTTTCTAGTTAAGAACTCTAATCTTGCTAAAAAATGTCGCGAAGAATTACTTAAGGTAGGCGTTTCAACAAAAATACTTCCAGAAGCCTATACATGGCATTTTGCAGGCTCATGGACTCATATTAAACAATTAATGAAATCTAAAAAAACAAATTCAACTAATGATTATACAAAGTCTGAACAAATAATTAGAAGAGCTGTTTCGATTCCTATAAGTATTCATCTACCAAAAGGAATGCCTTCAATAGTAAGGACTTGTATAATGAATGCATTAAATGAGTAATAAATGAGCAAAAAAGTATCTGTAATCGTTGCAACGTATAATCAAGATAAATTCATTGGTCGTTGCCTAAGATCACTACTGCATCAAACTATGCCACGAAAGGACTATGAGATAATTGTGATAAATGATGCCAGTACTGACAATACTTCCTTCGCTTTAGATCTTTTCAAAGATCCTGTGGATTCATTAATTAAAATCATTAATAATGAAAAGAATAAAGGCCTGCCAGGATCATTAAATAGGGGCATTCAACTATCTCAAGCAAACTACATTGTTAGAGTTGATTCTGATGACTTTGTTAATACTAATTTTATAAATTTCCTATATATCTATTTAGAAGAGAATAAAGATATAGATGCTGTATCATGTGATTATCTTGTTTTGGATGACAACGAAGTAGTTCTCGAAAGAAAGAATTCATTAAAAGATCCAATTGCATGTGGAATTATGTTTAGAAGAGCTCACTTATTAAATATTGGCTTATATGATGAAAAATTCAAATGCAATGAAGAGAAGGAACTAAGATACAGATTCCTTGAAAAATATAAAATCAATAGACTTGAAATTCCTCTTTATAGATATCGTAGACATGATTCTAATCTTACAAATAATAAGAAGCTAATGGAAATTTATGATAAAGAGTTAATATATAAACATGGTAAGAAACAAAACAAAGATATTCTGTAAATACTATGACAAGTAATTTAAATCCAAGCATAGAACTTGGAAAGAAAAAAGTAAATTATAACTCCTCTCCATACGTTATTGCCGAAATTGGTGTTAACCATGAAGGATCCATGGAAAAAGCAAAGAAGTTAATATCATTAGCCAAAGAAGGTGGAGCAAATGCCGCTAAATTTCAAAGTTACAAAGCAGAAACACTGGCCTCTAAAAATTCACCTAGCTATTGGGATTTAAGAAAAGAGAAAACCACCTCCCAATTCAAATTATTTAAAAAATATGATTCCTTTAATGCTGAAGACTATATAAATCTTGCTGAATATTGCGAAAAAGAAGGAATAGATTTTTTGTCAACACCTTTTGATGATAAATCTATAGATTTTCTAGAACCTCTAGTTCCTTTTTTCAAAATTGCTTCAGCAGATATCACTAATACTCCATTTCTTAGAAAGATAGCACAAAAGAATAAGCCAATTATTCTATCTACAGGAGCATCAAGCATAATAGAAATTGAAACAGCAATCAATACAATAAAGTCAGTATCACCCTTGAAGATTGCTCTTCTTCATTGTATTTTAAATTACCCAACTGATGATGATAAAGCTAATCTATTGATGATTAACAGCTTAAGAAGATTATTTCCTTCACATATTGTCGGATATTCTGATCATACTCTTCCAGATGAAAATATGTCACCATTAATATCTGCTTTTATTATGGGTGCTGTAATTCTAGAAAAACACTTTACTGATGATAAGAGTCAACCTGGTAATGATCATTATCACTCAATGGATATTAGTGATCTAAAATGTTTTAGAAAGATATCAAATAAGGTGCAAATTCTAAAAGGCTTAGAAGAAACAAAGCAACCCATAGATTCAGAAAATATCTCTAGACTTAATGCAAGAAGAAGTATTGTAGTTAAGACCAATTTGAAAGAAAATCATATTTTAACTGAGAAAGACCTCACATACAAACGTCCTGGAACGGGTATTAGTCCTTTACACTGGGATCTAGTAATTGGTAAAACAACAATTCAAGCTCTTCCAGAAGACCATATTCTAGAATGGTCTGACATAAACTAATTTAGATTCTATTGAAAAGAGTAATTGCAATAATTCAAGCACGAATGGGGTCCAAAAGGTTGCCAGGAAAAATGACTGAGATGTTGGGCAAAGATAAAATCATTGAGTGGGTAATTAAAAGAATGAAGCTACTGACAGAAGTAGAAGAGATAATACTAGCTACATCTGAAAACGAGAAAGATAAATGTCTAGTAGATATAGCAAAATGCTTATCAATAAAAACATTTACTGGTAGTGAAGAAAATGTTCTAAATAGATTTCTTAAAGTTTCAGAAATCTACAACGCAAAGCATATTGTAAGAATTTGTGCCGATAACCCTTTTGTATCCCATCTTGAAGTAGAAGATCTTATTAAGCATTACTTAGATAATTCTTGTGATTATTCATGTAATCATCAAGATAGGAATGGTAGTAAATTCCCAGATGGCTTTGGTGCTGAAATTTTCTCTAAAAATGTAATTTCTTATATAGAAAAACAAACTAAAGATAAGAAACATCTTGAACATGTGACAAGTTATATATGGGATAATACGGCTAAATTTAAACTAAATATACCATTAGCAAGAAAAGAAATTCAACACCCAAACTTAAAATTTGATGTAGATACAAAAGATGATTTAGATTTTCTAAAAAAACTTATCTCTAAAGGTGTAAAGCTAACTTCTACCCCAGAGCAAATTATTTCGATTACTCGCAATTTAAATAAAATTTAGTATAATTTTGTTTAAATAAAAATTTGGATTATAGGAAGTTATTTTAAAAACTATATTGAATTAAAAACAATATATTTAGAAAACTTAAAAAACTATAAACTTGTAAAACATGAAATTAATTCTAAGTTATGTTAAAGTAGGAATGTAAAGGGTTAAATTGAAAAAATGAAAGAGCCTAAAGATGAAATAAGGGTATATACTTTAATAAATAGTTTATGGTCTTGTATAAGCTTAAGAAGGAAAAGAGAACTAATTTCTCTTTTATTTTTTATGATTATAAGTGGATTTGCGGAAATAAGTACTTTGCTTTCAGTTATACCTTTTTTAAACGTTCTTACAGATTCAAAGTCGTTTTATAATACTCCTTACATCAAATCTATTGCATTAATACTAGGTATTAATGAGCCTAATCAATTACTTTTGCCAGCAACAGCTTTATTCCTAACTGCTATTATATTATCAGCTTTCATTAGACTTTTTACTCTATGGTTAAACAATAGAACTTCTGCATTGATTGGTGGTGATTTAAGTTGTAATATATATAAAAGAACATTATATAAGCCATATGCATTTCATATTGGAAACAGCTCTAGTAAATTAATCAGTACTACTAATAATGAGATAGATTCTACAGCTGCTGCAATTAGATTAGTATTAGATATGCTTGCTTCTACAATAATCTTTTTAGGAATTATAATAGGATTATATATAATAAATTGGAAAGTCGCTTCTAGTTCAGTTCTTATATTTATTATTTCGTACTTATTTTTTGGTAATCTATCAAGAGCAAGACTTGCGAAAAATGGAAAGTTAATAAAAGATTTGCAAGTAGATAAAATAAAAGCTTTGCAAGAAGGTTTAGGTTCAATACGAGATGTAATACTTAATCAAGATCAAGATTATTTTATATATTTATATAAAAGAAGTGAATTATCCCTAAGAAATATATTAGCTCAAAATATTTTCATATCTTCTTCTCCAAGATATGTACTGGAAGCATTCGGTATTGCAACAATAATTATAATCGCATTGGGGTTAAGTTTATTGTCATCCAGTACTAATTCTCAGATAATTTCTCTATTAGGTACCTTAGCTTTAGGTGCTCAGAGATTACTTCCTTCTATGCAACAAATATATAATGGCTGGGCTGTTATAAAAGGTAGTAGTGCATCAGTAGAAAATGTATTAAATTCTTTAAAAAAGCCAATAGAAAATTATTCAGATTTTAAAGGTAATCAAATTAAATTTGATGATAATTTTGTTGCTAAGAATATTAATTTCAAATATAAGAGTGACAATAATTTTAGCATAGAAAATATAAGTTTAGAAATAAAGAAGGGTGAGATGATAGGTATAATAGGAACGACTGGAAGTGGCAAGAGTACTTTACTTGATATCTTGATGGGTTTACTTGAACCTACCTCTGGTTCACTTTTTGTAGATGAATTAGAAATCAGTCATAAATACAATCTAGAAAGGCTATATGCATGGCGCAAGAAGATTGCTCATGTTCCTCAAAGTATTTATTTGGCAGATAGTTCTATTGCTGAAAATATAGCATTTGGCTGCAATGAAGAAAATATTAATATGAGTAAAGTCAATGAAGCAGCAAAGAAAGCTAGAATATCTGGATATATTGAAAGTTTACCACAAGGATATAAAACTTTTGTTGGTGAAAGAGGAATTTCTCTAAGTGGAGGGCAAATTCAACGAATAGCAATCGCAAGAGCTTTTTATAGAGATTGTGAGATATTAATCTTTGACGAAGCAACAAGTGCCTTAGATAATAATACAGAAAAAGAAATTATAAAAGAAATTAGATCGCTTAATAGTAATTTAACGACAATCATGGTCGCCCATAGATTATCTACACTAACTGATTCAGATAGAATAATTATCGTAGAAAATGGTAAAATAAAGAAAGAAGGAAAACCATCCGTTGTTTTATAGAAAATAGAAAAAATTCTATTAATCTAAATAAATAATATTAATTACTATAGTTTATTGCAGAAGTGAGAGATAATAGTTAATACATTTGGATTTAGAAATTTTCATTTGAATTAAAGTATCCTTTCGGATTTTGTAACTGCCATTTCCATCCATCCCGGCACATATCTTCTAAAGTTCTTTGAGGAGTCCAATTTAAGCAAGTCTTACATAATTCATTACTTGCAATTGTTATAGGCAAATCACCCTTACGTCTATTTACGAAACTATAAGGTATAGAAACTTTATTAACCTTCTCAAAGGTTTCTATCAATTCCAAGACACTTGTTCCTTTACCAGTCCCAAGATTCAGGTTTAACAATCTCGGCTTAGAATCTAAAAGATATTTAAGTGCTCGTAAATGACCTTCCGCTAAATCCATTACATGAATATAATCTCTTACTCCAGTTCCATCTTTAGTTGGCCAATTATTGCCAAATATAGTCAATTCTTTTCTTCTTCCAGCTGCAACTTGGGTTATAAATGGAAAAAGATTACTAGGTACCCCTTGAGGGTCTTCTCCAATAAACCCCGAAGGATGAGCACCTATTGGATTAAAATATCTAAGGTTAGCGATACGCCATGTATCCGAAGCACTTTCAAAAATATCAGTTAATATTCTTTCAATTACTGCTTTAGTTCTTCCATAAGGGTTTACAGGGTTTATTTCAGAATTTTCAGTCGTCAATTGAGGAGTTTTAGAATTATAAATATTAGCGCTGCTACTAAAAATAATAGTTTTACAGTTATTAGCTTCCATAACTTTTAATAAGTTTATAGTACTATTCACATTTGCATCCCAATAAAGCATTGGACTATTAAATGACTCACTAACTGACTTCAGCCCTGCAAAATGTAATACTGCATCAATTGATCCACCATTCTTATTTGCATCAAGAAAAATTTTCTTTAATATTTTATTATCCCTCAAATCTCCTTTATAAATATGCAGTTTACCATTTAAAAATATATTCTCAGCTTCAATTATAGTAGATAGTCTTTCCAAAGATTTAGGAGAACTATTAATATGAGAGTCAATAACAAAGATTTCATGCCCTTCTTCTAGTAAAAGCAAACAAGTATGACTTCCTATAAATCCAGAACCACCTGTAACCAATATTTTTTTCATTAATTAGGTTTTATATTTCTTTTATTTTACAATATATATTGATAAAAGAAGAATAAGTATTTTTGTTTTACCTAACTTTAGTTACATAGTAGTCTATAAGCTGGCATTCATATAGCTTCAAAAGAGTTTCTAATGAACAAAATAGTAATTCAAAACTATACTAGCATTCATCAAAGCCTTAAAAGAAGGGTTGGATGCTAAAGCATAAAACTTTATAAGAGCATAAATTTGATTATTCCGAAACTTAAAAAGCATATAAGTTATCTTAAAGAATATAAAAAGACTTCAGAGAAAGTACTTTAATTAAAATTAATAAACCTAAATCATATTATAGAGAATTGTATGGTTTTAAAAATATATTATATTAAAAAATAATTTAAACTTATATCTAAAAATATCAATAAAAATAAATTATAGTATCAAATATTATAGTTATAATATTTGATTTTAACTAAACAGAATCCAAGCCATAAATAAAATTTTTAATTATAAAAAATAACTTAACCTACAAAACAATACAGAAGTTATGGTATCTTACAAGAAATTATCTATATAATTTTTTCTTGAGGCATCTAGTTACTGGAGGTGCTGGTTTTATCGGCTCTCACTTGGTTGACCGGCTTCTAGAAGCAAACCAAGAGGTAATTTGCTTAGACAATTACTTTACAGGTCGTAAATCAAATATCTCAAACCATATAGATAACCCACTTTTTGAATTGATAAGACATGATGTTACAGATCCAATTCAATTAGAGATTGATCAAATATGGCACTTAGCTTGTCCAGCATCTCCAATACATTATCAATTAAATCCAATAAAAACATCAAAGACAAGTTTTTTAGGAACCTATAATATGCTTGGTTTAGCAAGAAGGTTAAGAGCAAAAATACTCTTAGCTAGTACTAGTGAAGTATATGGTAATCCAGAAGTTCATCCTCAGCCAGAATCATACAAAGGAGCAGTAAATCCGATAGGAATAAGAAGTTGTTATAATGAAGGCAAACGAATAGCAGAATCTCTTTGTTTTGATTATCAAAGGATGCATGGAGTTAGCATACGCTTAGCCAGGATTTTTAATACATATGGACCAAGAATGATTCCTGATGATGGAAGAGTCATAAGTAATTTTATAACTCAAGCTTTACGAGGTGATCAAATTACAATATACGGTGATGGTTCGCAAATTAGATCATTTTGTTACGTAGATGACATGGTAGAAGGGCTAATTAAGTTGATGAACTGTAATTACAATGGTCCAATAAATATTGGAAATACAGAAGAATTTACTATACTTGAACTAGCTAATATTATTAAAAATAAAATTAACCCAAATATAAGATTTGTGAAAAAATCATTACCACAAGATGATCCACATCAAAGACGGCCTTTGATTAATCTTGCAATAGAAAAATTAAACTGGAAGCCAAAAATAGATTTAAATACAGGCTTAGATAAAACAATACATTATTTCAAATCAACTAAAAAACAATGATCTACAAAATTAGAAAAATATGTTGTATAGGTGCTGGTTATGTTGGTGGCCCAACCATGGCAGTTATTGCTGATAAATGTCCACAAATAGATATCACTGTAGTTGATATAAATAAAGAAAGAATTGAAGCTTGGAATGATTCTGATCTGTCTAAATTACCAATATATGAGCCTGGTTTGGATGAAATCATTAAAAGATGTCGTAATCGAAACTTAGAATTTTCTACAAATATTAAAGAATCTATAGCCAAAGCTGATATGATTTTTATTTCTGTAAATACACCTACAAAAAAGAAAGGTTTTGGAGCAGGTCAAGCAGTAGATCTTAAATGGGTTGAAGCATCTGCTAGACAAGTTGGAGAGTATGCAAGAGGTAAAACAATAATTGTAGAGAAAAGCACACTACCTGTAAGAACAGCGGAAACTATAAAGAACATACTTCAATCGGTCAATAAAAATAATAAAAGCAGTAAATATTTTTCTGTTCTATCAAATCCCGAATTTCTGTCTGAGGGGACTGCCATAAAAGATTTAGAGAATCCTGATAGAGTATTGATTGGTGGAGAAGATATAGAAGCAATAGAAGCATTAGAGGAAATATATTTAAATTGGATAGACAAAAGTAAGGTTTTGAGAACAAATTTATGGAGCTCAGAATTATCAAAATTAACTGCAAATGCATTTCTTGCTCAAAGAATTAGTTCTATTAATGCTATGTCTGCATTATGCGAAGCTACAGGTGCAAATGTAAATGAGGTAGCAGAAGCTATAGGCCTTGATAAACGTATTGGCAAAAACTTTCTTAAAGCTGGCCCTGGATTTGGAGGGAGTTGCTTTAAGAAAGATATAATGAATCTTATTTACATTTGTAATTTATATGGACTTCATGAAGTTTCTAATTACTGGCAAAAAGTTGTGGATATAAATAATTGGCAACAGCATCGAATCTCCAGCAAAATTATCCGAAGTTTATTTGGAACAGTTAATGAAAAAAAATTAGGAATCTATGGCTTTTCTTTTAAAGCTAATACAAATGATACTAGAGAATCACCTGCTATACAAATTTGTACAGACTTGCTAGAAGAAGGAGCTAACTTACACATATACGATCCAAAAGTAACATCTATTCAAATACAAAATGAATTAAAAATAAAACACAGTGAAAATTTAGACTACTGTGGGAAATGGACTTATGAAAAAAATTATATTGATGCTGCTAAAGATGCTGATGCAATAGTAATTATTACAGAATGGGATGAATTTAAAAGATTTAATTGGCATGAAATTTCCAATATAATGAGATCACCATCATGGATATTTGATACAAGGTGTATTCTAGATCCTAAAGATTTAGAAAAGTTAAGTACAAATCTGTGGCAGTTAGGTACTAGTAATAAAGATTAGGATTTAGAGAGGGTTAGATTTACAAATATATAAGGATAATAAGAACATAACTAAAGAAGACAAAAGTTTATAATAATTCTATTTTAAATTTAGGCTTTGGATAATTAATCAGAACTGCCCTATGAATTCCTTGAAAAACAAATAAAGAGCCTGCACCTATACCAATAGGACCCCATTCCTTATTAAGGAGCTTTATCTCTTCATAGTCTGATATTCCTCCTACGACAGTTATAGGTATATCAACATGAGGCAAAATAGTATTTAAAAGCATCTTGTCATGTCCTTCTCGTAAACCATCCTTATCTATTGACTGTAAAAGTATTTCACCTACGCCAATATCTTGGTATTCCTTAATAGCTTTTATTGGATTAATATTAATAATCTTAGATGCATTTAAAACTTTATATTTATATGAATTTGAAAATCTAGATTTTTTTAAATCAATGCTAACTACTATGCTTTGAGATCCTACAATCTTAATTGAGTTTTCAAGAAACGCTTTATCATGAACAGCAGAATATCCGAAACTTATTTTTTCTACTCCTAAATCAATCAACTTTTTAACTTGGGTAATATTATTTATGCCACCGCCATAACATAAAGGCATTTGACACTGAGATGAAATTTTCTTTATAAGATCAAAAGAGGGTTCCCTATTATCTTTTCTACATGAAATATCTAAGATTACAAGTTCATCTACTTCCTTTTCATTAAAAATTCGAACAGTATTCAAAGGATCACCTACATATTTATTGGCCCTGAAAGACTTAGTCTTGATAAGAGACGTATTATCAAGTAACAATATTACTACTAATCTTGATCTAAGCATTATTTGAAATTAGCAAAGTTTCTCAAAAGATTTAATCCAGATTGATGACTCTTCTCTGGATGAAATTGAGTTGCAAATATATTTTTGTAATTAAATGCCGAAATGAATTTAGAGCCATAATGAGTTTCCATATAAGAATCTAGATTAAAATTAGGTTTACAATAATATGAATGTAGAAAATAGAATTCATTATTATTTAAAGGACTAAAAAAATTATCTCCATTAGTAAATACATTATTCCAACCTAAATGTGGGATTTTCAACCTTTTAATTGGTGTATTATATAAACTTAAATCTAGAACAGTACCTTGTATCCACCCCAAACCTTTCTGATTTCCTTCTTCACTAGAATCAAATAAAACTTGCATTCCAGAACATACTCCAAGGAAAGGAATTTGAATATTATGAACATAGTACTCAATCTTGGATAACAATTTACTATCCTTAAGCTTAATTATTACATCATCAAATGTACCAACTCCGGGTAATATAAGATGGCTTACATTAGTAAAGTCTGCAGCCTCTTTAATAATAGTAAAAGGTATATTTAGATAATCAAAGGAGTTAGCAAATGAATAAACATTTCCGCTACCATAAGAAATTATTCCAATATTCATCGCTTTATTGATGATTCGCTACCAATATATTGTAAGACCTTGGCACCTAGCTTAAAAAGCCTATCTGAATTAGGGTAATCCCAATAATATTTTAGAGGCAGCTTACATAAATCTAATAGTTCTTTAGTTGAAATACTGAGTTTGTCCGAAATAAATTTAAATTCTATTTCTAATTCTTCTTTAGAAATAGAATTATTGCTAATTTTTACTAATGATTCATCTCGACTAATTTGTTTAGTTAGAATTAAAGATGAGTATTGGACCCGTCTAGGATCAAAACCAAAGCGCTCTGGCAACCAATAGCCCTCAAAAAATCTTGTGAATCTTGACTCAAAATGTTTTTGAGGGTATGGCTCCCAATTATACTCTTTTGAAAGAATTTCTATCGCTTTAGATTTATTATAATCAACAAAATTAAGTAATTTAAAAACTTTAATTCTTTTAAAATATCTCAACCATAACTTATGCCATAAAATAGAACTAAATGGATATGTAGGCATATTGTTTGCTCCAAAATTCTTTCTTATATAATTATTGTGTTTCATATCTGTCCCATAATAGTAATATGTTAAAGGGTTTCTTACGCATTCTGTACTAATATTTCCTCCATTCAGAATCCATTTTATATTATTCTTATTAGCATACTTATAAAGGGTTGCTATAAATGCTAAATCTTGTGGAATATCTATATGAGGTACTCCACTTTTCAAGAAGGCTAGTTGAAATAATCTCATCTCCTCCCAATTAATTACTTCAGTAAATAGATCTAGATCAAGACTTCTCACTAAATTCTCTATATTTGAACTACTTATACTTGAATTCCAACCTCCATCTACATGAAATACTAATGGCCTAAGTTTATATTTTTTGACTGCCAAGTGAAGCATATAGGAACTATCTATACCGCCACTTAATCCTAAAATACAATTATATCTAGAATTAGTATTGGATGATCTTATCTTATTAATTATTTTATCTATCTCGCCCACTTTCAAATTTTTTTCCCAAATAGGTTTAGTGATTTCTTTAAATTGTAAGCAATGATCACATTCTCCATCTGAATCAAATTCTATAGAAGGATCTGAAGTATCCATAATACAACTACTACAAACCCTATATGTCATTAAGAATCCCCATTAAATCTTGAGCATAATGATTCTAACATTCTTATTGAATCAAATTTATATTTATTTACTATTTCAATGAAGAATATGACCATAAGGCAATTAAGTATCAAGCCTCTTAAAAGAGACTAAATAAATAGGAATCACTAATGAAAAGACTGACACTAAAAAGAAAATATGCTTTAATGAGGTAGACTCTCAAAGTATCTATAATAAGCACTATATCACTATAAATAAAAGTTTTATACTATTTTAATTTAGGCTAAAATATTTAAATAAAGATTATATGAATAAATTTTAATCATATAACATAATTAAAATTTTAATAAGAAGAAAATCCAAAAATTAGTTTCTATTTTAAAATTATATGATATCGAATAATAGTAATAGGAAATTATATTATGTTATAGTAGTTTTATAGTCTAAATATTATATGCTTCAATTAATACAATCACTTTCTTCTGGTGAAACAAAGGTTATTGACCTCCCTTCCCCTGCAATTAAGTCAGGTCATATCCTAATAAAAACAACATTCTCACTCATTTCCTCTGGAACCGAGAGAATGATCTTAGAATTTGCAAAAGGAAGTTTCTTAGAAAAGATAAAACAGCAGCCTGAAAAAGCATCACAAGTATTAGACAAGATAAAATCTGATGGAATAGTAAGTACTTTCGAGTCAGTTCAATCTAAATTAGATCAACCAATAGAATTAGGTTATTGTAATGTTGGAATTGTAGTTTCAATTGGTAGCAATGTTAAAAGATTCAAGGTAGGAGATAGGGTTGTTTCCAATGGGCCGCATGCAGAAATAGTCTCTGTTCCAGAACTTCTTTGTGCGCATATACCTAGCAATGTAAGGGATGAAGAGGCTGTATTTACTGTATTAGCATCTATAGGCTTACAAGGAATTAGACTTGCTAAACCTTCTTTTGGAGAAACATTTGTCGTTTCAGGTCTAGGAACAATTGGATTATTAACGGCTCAATTACTTCAAGCAAATGGGTGCAACGTACTTGGGATAGATACAGATGCTTCTAAATGCAAGTTAGCTACTTCACTAAACATAGATTCATTTCATATAAACAAAGAAAGTAATCCACTAAAATGGTGTATTAATAAAACAAATTCAATTGGAGTTGACGGAGTAATTATAACTGCAGCGACAACTTCAAGTGATCCAATTACATTGGCTGCTCAAGTAACTCGGCAGCGTGGAAGGATTATACTAGTAGGGGTCACTGGAATAGAAATTCAAAGAGATTTGTTCTACAAAAAAGAACTTAGTTTCCAAGTCAGTTGTTCATATGGACCAGGTAGATACGATAATTCTTATGAGAATCAAGGCAATGATTATCCTATAGGGTTTGTTAGATGGACTGAGCAAAGGAATTTCACAGCTGTTTTAGACTCAATGTCATCAAAACAACTGAATACTGAAAAACTTATTTCTCACAAATTTCCTATAGAAAAAGGTATAGACGCATACACTCTTTTACTAGATCAAAAGCCAAATCTAGGAATACTATTAGAATATAAAGAAAAAGATCTAAATCTTAAACCCGAACTAAAAATAAAACCTGAGTTATCAGAAAATAATTACGTAGAGAAAGATCCAGTAATAGGAGTAATTGGAGCAGGTAACTATTCTAAAAGGACATTAATACCTTATTTATACAAAGAGAAAGCTAATATAAATATAATAGTTGCAAACGATTCTATAAGTCCTTATTATATCTCAAGAAAATTCAATATTCCCAATATATCAACTAATAGTTCAGACATTTTTAATTACAAAATTTGTAATACAGTCATAATAGCAACTAGGCATGATAGTCATGCTTATTTTATACTTGAAGCTTTAAAAAATAACATGAATATTTTTGTAGAGAAGCCTTTATGCCTAAATATTCATGATTTATTTAAAATAAAAGAAATGCTCTATAAAATCAAAGCAAATGATCATAATTCTTCGACTCCTCTACTAATGATTGGTTATAATAGAAGATTCTCAAAATATATCAAAAAGATAAAGGATTATCTATTGAAAAGTAATAGTAAAAAAGCATTTATTTATACTGTGAATTCTGGCAAAATTGATAAAGATCACTGGATTAACGATATTAATATTGGAGGCGGAAGACTTATAGGAGAAGCTTGCCACTTTGTTGATCTTCTTAGATTCCTATCAGGAAGTAAAATTAAAAGTCTAAATATTAGTTATCTTGAAAATTTTCAAAGTCTAAAAGATAGTTTCACAATAGATATTTCATTTGATGATGGCTCAATTGGAACAGTTCATTACTTCTCTAATGGAAGCAAGTCTTTTCCAAAAGAAAGGTTAGAAATTTTTTGCGATGAATCCATTATTCAATTGGACAATTTTCGCAAATTAAAATCATGGGGTACTCATATAGATAAAATTCCTTTTAGCTATAAGCAGGACAAGGGGCAACAATTATGCATTTCAAGTTTTATTAATGCTATAAAAGATGGAAGGGGATCACCGATCCCTTTAGAAGAGATATTTGAAGTTCAAGAATGCTTATTAAGAGCATTGGAATCATGAAACATTGCTGTGTTATTGGACTCGGATATATTGGCCTTCCTACAGCAGCCCTGCTTGCCAATTCAGGCTATCAAGTAAGTGGATTAGATATTAATCATAAAGTAGTTGAGAAAATCAACAAAGGGGTTATTCATATTGTAGAGCCCTCTCTAGATGAATTAGTCAAAAAAGCTATTAGGAATGGTTCACTTAAAGCTAGAACTAGTCCAATCTCTGCTGATATTTTTCTAATAGCAGTTCCAACACCATTTAAAAAAACAAGTGGGGAAATACCAATACCAAATATTGACTATGTTTTTCAAGCAATAAAAACAATATTAGGTGTATTAAAGTCTGGAGATCTTATTATTATTGAATCTACATGTCCATTAGGAACAACAAAAAATATTTCAGAGATTATTTATAAAGAATCTGGGAAAAATATAGATGAAATTAATATTGCATATTGTCCTGAAAGAGTACTTCCTGGGAATATTATTAAAGAATTAATTAGTAATGATAGAGTAATAGGAGGATTAACTTCTAAAGCTTCTTTTGAGGCGAAGAAATTCTATTCTTCCTTTTGCAAAGGCAATCTATATACAACTAATGCAAAAACAGCAGAGTTAATAAAACTTACAGAAAATGCTTATAGAGATGTCAATATAGCCTTTGCTAATGAGCTATCAATATTGTGCGATTCAGTAGACATAAATGTCGGTGAACTGATTTCATTAGCTAACCATCATCCACGTGTAAATATTCTACAACCTGGATGTGGTGTAGGCGGCCATTGCATTGCTATTGATCCTTGGTTTATTGCTCATGAAGCACCAGAAATAACACCTTTAATTCAAACAGCCCGTAAAGTAAATAATCTAAAAAGTAAATGGGTAGTAAAAAAAATAATTACTAGATCTAATCAACTAGAAAAAGAATTGAGCAGAAAACCTATCATTGGATGCATGGGATTAAGCTTCAAAGCTAATGTTGATGATTTACGCGAATCTCCAGCTTTAGAAATAACCTCTACTTTAATTGACTTAGGAGAAAATATTCTAGTCTGTGATCCAAATATAATTAGTCATTCCAATATTCAAATTGACACTATTGAAACTGTAATCAAAGGCTCTGATATTTTAGTTTTTCTTGTTGCTCATAAAGAATTTTCAACCATTGATCTAAAAGATATAAATATAATTGATTTTTGCGGAATTACATCTTTAAACTGAATAATAAAATATACCAAGATAAAGTTTATAAACTTAACTCGATTTATCGGCTATTCAACATAGCAAATATTATTTCTAATATATAATTAGATTTAGATGCGCAAATCCTAAAATGAGTAGCCTCGGCAAAGTAACTATTATTTTAGGGACTCGTCCAGAGGCAATAAAATTAGCACCAGTAATTCTAGCTTTTAAGTCTTGTAAATCTATACGAACTAGGGTTGTCCTATCTGGTCAACATAAAGACATGGTAAAGCCAGTGATAGAACTTTTTGGGATTCATGAAGACAACGATTTAGAAATAATGTCTCCAAATCAATCACTCAATCTAATTACAAGTAAAACCATTACAGGAATAACAAAAGATTTTAATTTTTTTAGGCCAAATCTAGTCCTAGTACAAGGAGATACAACTACTGCATTTGCTGGTGCTCTAGCTGCATTCAATGAAAACATACCCATAGGTCATGTAGAAGCTGGCCTTAGAAGCAATAATTTGCTAAATCCTTTTCCTGAAGAAGCAAATAGAAGATTAATCTCTCAAATAGCATCATTACACTTTGCTCCAACACCACGTGCAGAGAACAATCTAAACGATGAGAAAGTTCTTGGTAAGATATATATGACAGGCAATTCAATTATAGATGCTCTAAATTTTATTTCCAAAAGGAAAGATTCACTAAATATTAAAGGACTTACTTTTACTACTCATAAAGTTATACTAGTAACAGTACATCGAAGAGAGAACTGGGGTGAAAATCTTAAAAATATTTTAAATGCAATATTAAAAATATTATCAATTAAATCTGACGTGGCAATACTTTTACCTCTACATAAAAATTCGCTAATTAGAGAGCCTATAAAAAAAATGTTAAGTAATCATCCTCGAGTATTTTTAACAGAACCATTAAATTACGAACAATTAATAATAGCGATAAAAGGTTCTTACTTATTGTTAACTGACTCAGGAGGTCTTCAAGAGGAGGCACCTTCATTTGGGAAGCCAGTACTTATTCTAAGAGAAAATACCGAAAGGCCTGAGGCTATTGAAGCAGGAACAGCAAAACTTATTGGAACAAAAGAGAAAACAATTATTGATGAAACATTAATTCTATTAAATAATAAAATTAAATATGAATCTATGGCTAAAGCAATAAATCCATTCGGAGACGGCAAAACAAGTATGAGAATCCTAAGTGCTTGTATAGAAAATCTAAAGGATTTTCCCAAAGCACCTAATTAATCTCTATATACTTTTAATCAGATAATCCAAGTAATTATAACAAAATTTTCTAGAAGTTCATCTCAAATTTGAGGGTTTTCTTTCCAGTGAAAATATTTCCCGAAATTAATAAGCTATTTCTAATTAATCTATTACCAAATCCTTCTGAGAAATTCGTTTCATACCAACTTAAATTAAATCCTTTTTTTCTATAGAACTCATTAGATAAAAGATCTAGCAATTGTTTATCTTGCTTTGGACCTAAATGGAACCATTGCCTCCATTCAATATTATGTTTGGAGTAAATATTATCTACTATTCTTAAACTTAATTTTTTATTATCATTCATGCCAATAGTAATAGTTCTTTCATGATTAATACCATATTTATTACAAGCATCATGTTCTAAAGATAAAACAAAGTCTCCATTTGATAGCTCCTTAATATTTCTTTTCAGAATAATAGCCTTCCTTCCAGCTTGGAAAGAATGCCAAGTTTGCACAGACTCTATCCAATCTAAATCTATAGGTATAAGGTTTCTTTCTATTAATCGAAATTGAATAATATTATGGGCAGCACCTGATCTTTCATATTTTCGTATTATATTATTTTGATATGTGCTTACTCCAGCCTCAACTAATACTGGAATCCCTTTATGAAAAAGGTCAAAGCTAAACAAATCTGAATGTGCATGCGCAGGTAAAAAATCTGGGCAAGATTTTCCAGTTTTTGCAATAAACTCCCAACCATCTCCAATCCTAAGCAATGTCCAGCCAGTATTTGGCTTATCAACAATTCGTTGGGAAAATAATGATTTTTGAGAAGATAATTGTTTGTTTTCTCTATTTAAGAGCAATTTACTCAAGTTTTGGTTAAGACCTAAACCTTTATATATAGAAGAATATAAATAAGAATTGGCAAGCTCTAGAATATTATCTATTGCTTTATTAGTGGTTATAGGACTATCGTTAAATCGTGGGTAATTACCATTTGTTAATCGTAATGAAGTAGACCAAGAAAATAACTTATCTATTGCATTTATCAACCAATTAGGACTAAAACCCTTAACACTTTCTAGTACTAAAGCAAGCTCAACCAAACGATTAAGCATCAAATTATGATAATAAGCACTTCTCTCAAAATAACCTCCATCTGGCAAGATTTGAATTGTTAATTGCTTTTCAATCTTCTTGATTGATTGCTCATACATTTTAACTGCTTTAAAATTCTCAAATTGCAGTCCTCCTATAGCTAAAGTAATTAAATTCTCTAGATAATGATTGCCATCAATATAATCTTCTAAATTATTTTGTAACCATTGAAGCTGTATCCATAATGAATTCAACCGCTTCAAAGTTACAAGCCTAGGGTAAGACCGAAAAAGCCATATCCAATTCCTAGTCCTTAGAGAAATAGTATAACTATGCCAAGCATCACCAAATCCAATTGGATTTGAATCAATCCAGTTATCAATTAAATATTCCAGGTTGACTGCCTCAGATTGCCATTCACCAGTAGCAATTGCATGATCAAGCCACTCTCGAGCCCAGTCAAAATAATGTAAATTAAACTGCCAAAGTCTAGGCCAATTTTTATTATGCCATGTCATAGGAAGGTGAAAAGTTTTAGAATCATTTAAAAAATTAAAGGAAATAGATGTTGTCTTAAACTCTGTATAAGTTTTGCCTTTTAAATTATCTTCTCTTAATTCAATAAGTATATTTGACCATTTACAAGGAGCTTTTAGAGTTTTTTGAATGCTATTCGATCGAAATATAAACAAATAATGAGATTGAATTTTTTTTGATAGATATCTATAAACCCTTAAAGAAAGGCGTTTCGCTCCAATATCTCTAATGGAATAAGAAAAAATAATAATTTGTTTTATTTGCTTAAACAAAACTTTCAGAAAATATAATATAAATTTAACTACAAAGGCTATGAAATGCCAATGTAGATGAAATAGTATTCATCATGAAAAATTTCAGATCTATTGTAAGAGAAGATACAGAATTATTGTTTATTTCGAAATTCTTTAACAATAAAAATCTTTAATGCATCCTCATATTCTATTCTCTTACTCTTTTGATAGTTTCATATTTTAATTTAGTGAATAGAATTTCTAAAATATGATTCCATGACTATAATAAAAAAATATAGACAAGGCCAATTAAGAAAAATTATTGACATACCCATGCCAAGACTATGGCTTATTAATCAATTTGCTAATACCCCTGAACTCCCAGGGCATACTCGTCAATACGAAATAGCAGAAGGTCTTAGCAAGCTTGGTTGGGAAGTAGATGTTATTTCATCAGACTTCCATCTTAGTAAAAGGGTATATTATCATTTGAAAAAGTTAGAATTAATTAAATCTAAGAAAATAAATAATATCAATTGGACATGGCTAAGAGTTCTTCCATATAAA
>CACIYC010000021.1 GCA_902590775.1 uncultured Prochlorococcus sp. | reverse complement strand
TTTTTTGTGTTTAATATTGTCATCTAAATTCTTTGCTTCAGGAATATGTTTTAATCTTTCTTTTAATTGTTCAATGGCTGTCTTTTCTGCTTCAAACACATTGTCTCCTTGTCCAAGAGCACTACCAATTTGTTTATTGTTGGATAGGCCTGTTATTCTTACAATAACCTTATCTGAATCAACGTGACAAAGTTCAGAGAATATTTCCATTTTTTTTGATTTTGAGTATCTATGAAATTTCATTTACATTCTTAATTTTACTTCAGATATCAAATTTTGCTTGGTAATTTATGGATTCTGTCTCACTAGAATTTTTTAGTCCTGTATTGGATGGTGTAGACCGTTGGACAGAGTTAATTACCCTTCTTCCTGTTCTTGTACTATTGGAATTAATCCTTTCAGCTGATAATGCAGTTGCACTAGCATCTATTGCAAGAAGGCTTAGGGATCCAGATCTGCAAAGAAAGTCGCTTAATATTGGTATTTTAATTTCTTTATTATTTAGAATTGGTCTAATTCTTACAGCAAATATTATTATTAAGTATTCTTTTATACAAATAATTGCATCCATATATTTATTGTACATTGTTATAAATAAATTTTTTCTAGATAAAATATTTACTAAAACAGATAATAAAGAAGAAGTTGATAATTCTAGTCGTTATACTTTTTTACGCATTACTTTACTATTAGCATTAACAGATCTTGCTTTTTCTATTGATAGCGTTACAGCAGCAGTAGCAATAAGTGATCAGATTTTACTTGTATTAATTGGTGCATTTATTGGTGTGATAGCTTTGAGGTTTACGGCCAATCTTTTTATAGACTGGCTTGATATTTATGTAAATCTTGAAGTGGCTGGTTATTTAGCCATAACTTTAGTTGCTCTTAAATTACTTATAGAAGTTTTATTAACTGGCTATGTAATTCCAGATTATGTATTTTATATTCTTTTGGCATTAACATTTGTTTGGGGTTTTTCTTCAAAAAAATGACTTTATTCAATTATTTTCTAAGCAAAAATTGAGCCATTCTTTTCGTTTATGATTTGTTGAAGCAAGGTATTCTTATCAGCTTCATTCTTACCTTGATATTTTATCCTAGTTATCAGTAAAGGTATATCACTTGTTTGAACTAATATTCCCAGATGTTTAATATAACCGATTATTTCGCCATTATCCTTTTTATCTTCTTTATTTATGAATATTATTTTGTGTAAATTTATATCTGTTATTTTTGTAAATTTCTTATCATAGGGAATTGCTTCAAGTATTTTAATCCGTTTATCTTTTAAGATAGTATAAGTATTTGGATATAGGCCTTTTATTTTTTGATAAATTTCTTTTCCACTTAAATTCCAGTCTATTTTAAAATCTTCCTTTTTTAGAAGCCTTGCATAATTAGTTTCTCTTTTTAATTTATTTTGAGCAATTAAATTTATTTTTTGATCTTCTATAATATCTAATGCCTCTATTATTAGTTGAGATGATGTTTCACTAAGCTTTTTACTAAGTGTCTCTGCATTATCTATTATTTCAATCTTAATTGTTTTTTCTATAAGAATTGGCCCTGTATCTAAGCCTTCTTCCATTTGCATTACACCAACTCCTGTTTCTTTATCACCATTGATTAGACTCCACTGAATTGGCGCTGCTCCTCTCCATTTTGGTAATAGAGATGCATGGATATTCCAGCAACCCTTATTTGGTATTTCTAATACATCTTTAGGAAGAATCTGACCAAAAGCTACAACAATAAATATATCGGAGTCTAAATTAATTAATTTGTTATGTATATTTTTATCATTTTTTATACTGTCAGGAGTAAAATATGGAATATTATTCTCAATTGCTTTTTCTTTTATAGGAGAATAAGAAATACTTTTACCTCTACCTCTTTTTTTATCTGGTTGAGTTACAACACATATAATTTTGTGTTTACTATTTAAAATTGAATCAAATATTGGTATACAAAATTTTGGAGTTCCCCAAAATACTATTTTCATGTGTCGCCAGTTATTGATAATTCATTTATCCATATATGTGGCGAGATTCCATGGTGAGTAACATGTTCCCTTGATTCAATTTGAATAATATTCTTAAGTAATTGCCGAAAATCTCCAGCGATAGTGGCTGATTCTATTGAGGTCTTTGTTCCATTCTTTACAATCCATCCGTCAAATGGTAGTGAAAAAGATCCTTGACTAGCTTTGACTCCTGCATGAAGTGCATTTAAGTTCTCAACAAGAACGAACTCTTCTTTTGTATTTTTATAGCTTAGTTCTGGATTTCTAGCGTTTTGGCTGCTTTCTTTATAGACAACAGGCCAGTCGGGTGATACTAAAACTTTTGCTCCTATTCCAGCATGTCCTGTTGGACTTACATTAAATATCTTTGCTGTAGATTCTGAATGAATAAAATTTTTAAGAACGCCTTTTTCTATAATCTTTAAATTTTGTGTAGGTGTGCCTTCTCCGTCAAATGTACAAGATGAAAAGTTTCTTGGGTGCAAACCATCATCATTTATGGATAAGATATCTGTTGCGATACTTTCCCCTAATGAATCTTTTTTTGATAGACTAATACCGTCTATTATTGCTCTTGCATTATATATATTACTAAAAGAAGTTATAAGATCCAGGAATGCCTCGGGCTTGAAGCATATTAAGTATTTTCCTGTTTTTATTGGTTTATAGTTTAAATGATCTATTGTTTTTTCAGCTGCTTCATTTATACATGCTTCTATATCTATATCAGAAGCTCCATGGGCTATTTTTATAGATCCTGAACATCTAGGTTTCCTTCCTTCTTCTTCAGCCCTTGCGTAAAGATATAAACTAGCTTGAGTTGCTTCCATATGCCTTTCTGCACCATCACTATTTATATAAGCTCTTTCATATTTTGATTCAGCAAATCCATTGTACGGAACACTTTTAATTGAATAATCTTTATTTAATAGAATTTGTTCTGCTTTGATTAGATTATTTAGAAGATCCTTTACACCAAGAGATTCTTTTATTGGTTTTTCAATTATTGGTAAAGTTCTTTTGGATAATGGTGAAAAATCGGGTGATTCATTTGGGTTAGCAAAATTACTTGCTTCGTAGGCACTTGAAAGTGCTTTACGAAGTCCATTCTCTGTTAAATCAGATGTGCTTGTTACGCCAACTTGGTTGCTTTTATTCCAAACTCTTATTGTAATAGAGCTCTTTTGAGTTGCTTTTATTTGCTTAGGTTCACTTTTATCTATTTGTACTGATATATCTTTACCGATTGTTGCACCTAAATCCCATTTTTTTATACTAATTTCTTTAGAGAGTTTAGTAAGTTTATCTTTTAGTTTTGAATCATTGATAAGATTATTACTCATAATTAAAACTAACGTCCTCCAATTGTTATTGAATCAACCTTTATATGTGGTTGACCTACAGTTACATTTATATTTCCACTTATTGACCCACAAAATCCAGCAGCCAAGTCAAGATCATTAGCGCACATTGAAATTCGTGGCATTACATCTACAGCTTCGCCAATCAATGTTGCTCCTTTTACAGGATCAGTTAATTTTCCATTCTTTATTAAATACCCTTCTTCAACAGAAAAATTAAATTGACCTGTTGCTCCAACGCTTCCTCCTCCCATTGATTTGCAGTAAATACCTTCGTCAATACTTTCTATAAGTTGTGTTGGGGTATATGTACCTTTGTCAATGTAAGTGTTTCTCATTCTACTTGCAGCTGAAAAAGCATAGCTTTGCCTTCTACCGCTTCCTGTCCTTTTATGGCCTGTTCTTAATTCTCCAGCTCTATCACTTAGGAAATTTTTTAAAATTCCATTTTCTATTAATACAGTTTTTTGTGTTTCCATTCCTTCGTCATCAATAGCTATTGATCCAAATGCACCTTCAGACTTACCTTCATCAATTGCAGTAACAGCTTTATTTGCTATTTTATTTCCTTTTAGTTTTGCAAAGGGAGTTGTTCCACGCTCTATTTGCGTTGTTTCTAGCAGGTGGCCACAGGCTTCATGAAATATTACTCCACCAAATTTATTTGCAAGGATGGCGGGCATCTGACCTGCTGTAACGTATTTTGCATAAAGCATTTTTTCAGCACTTTCATTAATATCTAATGCAGTTTCTTCTGCATCCCAATCAATTAATGCATTGGGTTTCTCTGTATTGCCAATTCTTCTGCCAATACTTGATCGATATTCTTTATCGACTGCAAGCGCATTTACTCCGATTGATTGATAAAGTCTCAAATCTTTTGCAAAGGTTCCATCACTAGAGGCAACAATTACTTCTTGCAAGGTTTTTGAATAGCTGCCTCTTCTTACACTTAAATGACGACCATGTTTTTTAAGAAACATCGTTGCTGATAGTAATTTATTTGTACTTTCTTTTATGGTTGGACAATTCAATATCATTTTTGATTTACTAATTGAGTAGTCAGTGAGGTCTTTTAAACCTTGAAAACTATTCGATGAGTTTGTGTGTTTCTCTAAGCCCAACATCTCTAATGCTTGATCTAGCCCGTATATAAGACCTTGTTTTGAAAAGTCATTTGTAGAATAAAAACCATCTCGCTTCCCTAGAAAAACTCTTATTCCTATTCCTTTACCTATTGAAGGATTAACGCTTGTAACTGTGTCCTGTTCTACTAATAAACTAATATTATCAACATTTTCAACGAATATTTCAACTAAATCAGCTCCTGCTCCGACTCCATAGGAAAGTAAAAATTCTATGTTTTGCTTGAAATAATCGTCAATTGAATGCGTTTCAAGAAATTCTTGTTTAAGTAGTGACTTGATCAAAGCACATACTAATCATATTAGTAATATATTACGCTTTAAGAATGCCATCTATTACTTAAGTCTAGATACCCTTTCATTTATTTTATTCTTCCTATACTCTTTTACCTGATGTCTATTTGTAAGTCTGACAGTATTTTCTTGATATGAACGAACAAACTCCTCTTTATGTATTGACAGCTCCAGAAGGACAGTTGTGTGGGAATGGTCAATTGAGAGAGACTATCTCAGAAAGAAGAAAACGAAAAGGAGATGACGTAGCTTTTTGGTACTTATCTCCTGATTTGGTTAAGCAATTTAAAATACCTGGAACTAACATTGAAGCTGTTGTAGCAGATGAGAGAACTTCAGTGGTTTGGCTTCAATTAAGGTTTGGTGGAGAAGTCTCTACATTGGATGTTGATATAGATGACTTAAGAAAATATGCATTTGAGTTACCACCGGGACCAAATATCAAAGACATAAGCACTTCAAAATGATTTACATATAAGGACATGAAAACAACAATTACTCATAAAATAACTGTTCGTTTTCAACAAGAAAATAGAACTATTTCTTTCGATGTTCCAGAGGGAGAAAATATTCTCCACTTTTTTGAAGAAAATGGTGAGAAATTACCTTTTTCTTGTAGGAATGGCTGTTGTACAGCATGTGCTGTAAAAATTATTTCAGGCTCCATTGATCAAAGTAATGGCATTGGCTTGTCAAAGCAAATGCAAGAAAAAGGCTATGGTCTTCTTTGTATTGCAAAGGTTATTGGACCAGTTTCTGTTGAGACTCAAGCAGAAGATGAAGTTTATGAATTACAATTTGGGCAATATTTAAGCTCTATTAAAAATAAAGCTGGTAACCCTTTTGATATATAATAATATACTTTTCTATTTTTAATTAACCATATCTTACTGCATTTGTTTTTTCCATTGGAAGCATAAATTGCTTAAAAATTAAGACAACGAATTTACTTAAGGCTATTGGTTTTTTAAGTCCACTTTCATCTCTCCAGTTCTTAAAAGCATCTAATATTTCAATTCTTAATTTTAGGAATTTACCATCATCAAAGTTATAAACCCAAGGAAATGCATTTTTCGATGTATTGTTTGTTTCAAGTATTACTTGTTCGTCAAATAATACAGGGTCAATTCCTAATAATTTATAGAAATCTCCTCTTTCACATACTGTAAGTGTGTGTGTTAGAAATACAGTCCATAGAAAAAATCTACTTAAAATCTTACCTCTAAAGCCTTTGGTCATTCCTGGCCAACAACGCATCATTAAATTGATGCAGTCACCATGTCTGTTTTCGTCTTGACACCATGGTTCAAAAAAGTCAAATAAAGGAGCACAAGCTTTTTCTGGATTTTCTTTTAGATGTCTATTAATTAGTATGTATCTCCAATATCCTATTTTTTCAGATAGATATAAAGAATATAAGACCCAACTTAAAGGAAAAAATGTTGCGGCTCTTTTTTTTGGAAGATTAGGCAGGTCGACATTTATACCCTCAGTTTTCAAAGCTCTTCCAAGAAATCCTGCATGTCTTGCTTCATCTCTTGCTAAAAATGTGAAAAATTGACCTAATTCAGCCCTTCCAGCCTTTTTGAATCTATTTGAAATTTCCTTGAATAACAAGAATCCCGAGAATTCAGAAACAACTGATCTAACAAGATAGCTTTCATATATAGACTTATCTTCAGGTGAAAGCTCATTTAATCTTTCAAGAGATGCTTTTCTATCAAAATGCTTTAAATTATAATCTGCTTCCATCTCCTTAAACATTGCTTCAAAGTCTTTTCTGGCAATTTCAAGATCTGTTTTTGCAGCTTTCTCAAATTCTGTTGTATAGAATCTCGGAGTTAATAAATTCTCGTCAAGATGTGGAGGCAACTCATTGCGCCCTAATGTTTCTAAGGAAGCAGAATTAGTGGTGGTAGTCATTTCCTTCTTAAAACCCTTACGTAGGTTAGATTCTAAACCTTAAAGCCGCTTTTATAAATAAAGCTTCATGTAGCGAATTTAAATTTTCGATATTGGTATAAGAACTTACAAGTGCGGGATGAATTAATCAGTTGAATTCATTGATGAAAATATTTAATCAATTATCTGAAAGCCATTTTTGACCATTTAGTCTTTGCAATAACCTCGATAGAAGTAATTTAAGAGTTATTTTCTTTTCATCAATCAAAAATGACTCAAGAAGAGCTGGTTCAGATCTTGTCTCAGCTAATGAAATATTTTTTGATGACTTTATATCATCAGAACTAAAGGTTACCCAAAACCTTCTTCCAACAGGAAACTGACCAAAGACTACCCAACAATCTCCGCCGACAACTGGCCTTTTATCTTTTTTTAAAACCAGAGACTCAATTGGAACGCCTTGAAATTTCAAGGCGTTTTTAAGTTCTGGAATAAAATGTTCATTAATAAATTCTGAAAAAGGTTTGTCTTCTATCTTTGGTGGTTTAGGTATTTCTGATTTATTACTTTGAACTTCACTAGATAATGCTTTTGATTGATTTTCAGACGATGGAGTATTTAATTCCTTTTCCTTGTCAGGTTTTTCCAAAATCAATAATAAGTGCTCATTTTTTATTCTAGATTATAAAAGCTTTATATACAATATAGAGAAAAGAGCTCTTACCAATTTTCCAGGTCAACTGAAAGCCAATCTTCATTTGCTGCAGATTGGTTTGTATCATTGTAATTCATCACTTTTTGATTTAAATCATTAATATCATTTGTAGTATTAGGATTTTTGTTTCCAATCGATATATTATTTAGATTACTTGATTTTTTTATTATTCTATAAGGAATAGAAATTGTTGGAGATGGTTCTCTTATATCCCTTTCAATGTATTGGTACTCTAGATTATATTCATCTGGATCAATAGATTTATTCTCTTGTTTCTGCTGAAACTTAGTTTTTGTAGTAGTACGTTTAAAGTTATATTGACTAAAAGTTGATTTCGCTGAAGACAAGTACACATTTAATGCAGAAAGTGAAAAACCTAGAGTAGTTCCAATTAAAATATAGGTAGCTATACTTTGCTCGTTAAATTGCCAAATTAATAGTTTTAGACGTACTTTTTTATCTATATTAAAGGAAGCTATATAGATTGATAGCAGAAAAGGTATTAAAGATAAAAATAACAGTATGTTTTTGTTTAATTTCATTAATTAGAACCCTTCCATCTATTAATCTTCTTTAAATCTAAGTATAAGGAATCAAAAAGACGAACGACCATGAAATCAATCATTTCATCTAAATTTTTTGGTTTTGAATACCAAGATGGAATACAAGGTACGATCGTGGCTCCAGCCTGACAAAGCAGTTTCATGTTCTTTAAATGAATAAGATTAAAAGGACTCTCTCTTGGAGAAATAATTAATGGCCTACCTTCCTTTAAATGAACATCTGCACATCTCTCTATTAAATTAATTGAACAGCCAGACGCTATTTTTCCTATTGTTCCCATTGAACAAGGGACAATTATCATTGCTTTTGTAGGGTGGCTTCCACTGGCAATAGCTACAGAATGGTCATCCCATTTATGACATGAAATATCACCTGTAGAGGTTTTTAACCGTTCTCGCCAAAATATTTCTTGTTTTATTGTATCTATTGGAATTTTTAATCCATATTCTGATTGCCAAACTTTATAAGCTCCTTTACTTAATATTACATCTATTTTATAATTACTTTTAAGAAGTAAATCAATTGCTCTTTCACCAAGTATTTGGGCTGAAGCTCCTGTTATGGCAATTATAATTGACTCTTTTTGCATTATATTTTATTTTGCTACTTATCATCAATATCTTTCTTATCAGTTAAATTATCATCATCTCCTTTACTTAAGATAGCCAAGTCAATCTGATTCCTAAGAAGGTCTACCTTTTCTATTATAACATTAACATTATCTCCTATTTGAAATGTTTTCTTGTTTTTTCTACCTATCAATAAGTTTTGTCTAGATCTATATTCATACCAATCATCATCTAGTGAACTTACATGCACTAATCCTTCTGCTGTTGACGGCTGTAGTTCTACAAAGAAGCCATAACTTTGGACTCCAGTAATTATTCCACTAGCTTCTTTCTTTAGATTATTTTCTACAGATCTAAGTTGAATCATAGATATCAGACCTTCTCTAAAAGACTTTGCTTTAATTCTATTTGAATTAAGTAATCTGATTTGTGATTCATTGCAAAGTTTATTTATATTTGTCAGTTGGACTTTAGAAAAAATACTCCAATCAATATCATTAGACTCTGCTTTAATTCCTAGGCTAAAACTAGCATCACTATTGTAATTCTTACCATCAACCAATAGTTTTACAAGAATTTGTTGATTGATAATATCGGCATAGTTCATTCCTGGAGAAGTCCAAGGAGCTAATGAAAGTTTTAAATTATCATTAGATATTTCATTAGTATTATAGGAAGCAGCGTTATATTTATAATCTATAATAGTATTCTTAATAAGTTTTTCAATTAAACCTTTATTTGGACTTGATTCAGCTGCAGAAATCAAATCCTTAAACGTAATTAATCCTTCATCATTCAAGTTGACCTTACCATCTAATACTATAGCTGACTTAATTATGTCAGTTAAAGGAATAGAGTCTTCTAGGTTTTTGTTCAATGATATATGTTCAATTTTATATGAATTTAAATGAGCTGATAATATTTTATTAGAAAGCCTGCAAATCACATCAAGTAAAGATTGTGGATCTTTGTTGTTTAATTTAGTACTCCAGCCATCATAATTTGCCCCTGGAGATTCATATAATAAGTCGCCAAAGTGCTTTTCATTTGGAATTGATATGTCTAGATGAATATGACCTTGTTTCTTAAGATCTTCTTCTATTTTAGATGATATAAAAATAATATCCTCTATTGTATTAATATGATCCTTTAAGTGCTTAATTGATTTTGGTAATGTTCTGGATTTAGGTTTTCTAGATGTAATAGATTCAAGTTGAGCACTATTTATTTCTTCTACTGGTTGTATTGTTGACAAATAAAATTTCCAGGATTTGCATATTCCTTCTTTATCTATCTCCATTTCCAATGAAATTGCCTGGTTGACCTTTGTTAGTTGAAAGCCTGCTTCATTAATTAATTTTTTACTTAATATGCTTTCCCAGCTATTTCCGAAACAAATAGATTTTGATCTTTTCTTTAACCAATCATCTAATTTACTACCAGAATTAATACGTTCTGAAACTGTTGGAATATGTACCCACAAGCGAACTCCACCTTTATATGTTTCTGAATATAGGGCAGGAAGAATTGGTGATTCTTCAGATTGCCAACTTCTAAATAATAAACATGGTTGATGTTCTAAATTTGTTCTAAATTTGTTATTAGGTTTTTTAAGAGCAATAATTGGTGCTTTAATATTTTCTAAAATATTATATTTTGTCCTAATAATTTGCAGATCTCCTTCTGAACCTTCATTAAGAGAAAGTTGCCTAGAGGTTTGACCTTTGGCTGAAAGCTGAGCAATTGGATATCTTTTTATTCTTATATCTACTATTTCGTTTATATTGCCATCATCAAAATATTTTTCATCATCTTTAGGTAGTTCTATTTTTGAAAGAATTCTTTCATCTAAGGGATGAGCTATTACTTTTCCATCTTGTTTTTTAATTGTAGCTAGTATATTTGTCTTACTTCTTTCCAGTACACATAAAACAGTGCCCTCAGGTGATCTTCTTCTAAGTCCTTCTCTGCTTATTTTCACCAGGACTTTATCTCCATGCCATGCATGATTAAGGAAATTTTCTCTAATGTAAATATCTTCTAGTCCATCCTCTCTTATAGCAAAGCAATATCCTTTGCTACTACATCGTATTGTGGCTCGTATAGTATTTTGAATATCTCCTTTTTGAATAAGATCATTACCTTCCTTTTTTGTTATACCAAGCTTTGTTAATGCAATTAAAGCTATTTCAAGTCTAGTTCGCTCAATCTTTTTTGTTAACTTGAGCATTTTCTCGAGTGTCTTGATTTCGAGGGTACCTTCTTTGGGTAATTGCTCTAGTATTTCGACTATGGTAAACATAGCAATAATTTAAGTACTTCGAATTACTGAAAATTCGTAGAGTTCTCTAATAATTATATTCTAAGAGTTTCAATTTTTCCTATTTTTATTTTTATGATCTAAATATCTAGGGGGCAATGTCTTGGTTCTCATTGTCAGTAATGTCGTTTTGGGATAGTAGCAAAGTAGCTCCAATCAAGAAAAATCCTAAAGCAGCAGAAAGTTTTACAATGGTTACTGGGATTAATTGAGAAAAAGAGCTACCCAACAAGACGCCAATTAAAGTAGCAAGGACAAGTGCTAATGATGATCCTAGAAAAACTGCAAATGGCCTATTACTGGAACCACTGATAGTTAAGGTTGCTAATTGCGTTTTATCTCCTAACTCTGCAATCAATATGGTCAGAAATGTAGAAAGAAATATTGTAGATATCATTTAATTGAAGTATGCGATTTCATTTGTTGAATTAATAACATCATAAATCATAAGAAAGCTTATAATAATCATTAAAATAGCAGCTAATCTATTGAAAATAAGAGGTTGAATCCTTAATGCAATAATTCTACCGATTACTACACCAATCAAGCTTGATAAAATCAATGCAAGTGCCGCTCCTATGAAGACTATTTTAGGTTTACCTGTTTCAGCTGATAATAATAATGTAGCTACTTGAGTTTTGTCACCTAGTTCAGCTAGGAATACTGCAATAAAAGTTGTAAACAAAGTACTATAAAAGCCTTTTTTAATGCTTTCATTATTTTTAGTTATATTATTATTAGACATTTTAGTGTTTTACTAGGAGAGATATTGCACGGAGAAATTTCTTCATTTCCTTGCTACGTCCTCCATAAATATCTCTTATTTGTTGTTTACAACATGTAATGGAAAAAGAATTTTTTTCTTCATCTGGAATACTAAATATTTTACATATATTTTTAACATTACAAAATGAGGGCCTTTTCTCATAGATAGTGCATAGCCTATTACTTTTATCATAATGAATACACCATCCATCTGCATCTACCATTGAATCGTAAATTTCTTTTTCCTCAGAATTTAAATGCTTAATAGCCTCTTCTCTTTCATTTGGGGCTAATCTGCAGCAAGCTCCACAGCCAGCTACACAAGTCCAAACCTTAGCTTTTGACATGGAAATTAGACACGCATCAAGAAAGTAAGGGTATCAAAGGCTGATTACAAAAAATAAAAGTCACTCTTCTAGAAGCCTTATCCATTTATAATGTTACTACTACCTTATTTTACTAAATGGGAAACCTCCTTCCTCTAGTTGCTGTTGCACTTGCTGGTCCAGCTATCATTGCTTTGGTTTTTTATAGAAGAGGAACTTAGAGATACCTCTACTTTAGAATAAAAAAAATATACAAAGATATTACTTCTCTATTCCAAGAAGTGACGAACTAGTATCTATTAGATGTTTAACATAATTATCTTCTAATTTCAATTTATTTCCAATAATTTCCTTTGATTTTATATCATATTCAAAAGAATCATTATTATTATTGTATATGATAATCTTATTAAATTTGTCATACTTGCATTTATAAACTCTATTATTTACTTTAAATAATAGAGTTTCTGAAAATTCTTTAATATCTATAATATTAAGCAAAGGTTTTATTTTACTATCCATATAAACCTTGTCTATCGTATAAGCTATATCTATTTTTCTGGGTACAACCTTACTAATCCTAGAAGAATCCCATTTTATGGCCTCTATATTAAAATTACTTTGGGATAAACTAAGATTTAATTGTCCAAAATATCCATACTTAAAACTTACAACATCTACACCCCTACTCCAGAAAATTGGCTTTGGATTACCAATACCAAAAGGTTCTAATTTTTGGTAATCATCAAGAAAATCAGAATTAATATTCTTTAGAATTAAAAATGATTCTGGACATATTTGTGAAATGTCATGAGTCTTACGTAATGATTTAATTGCTATTAACTGCATTTTTTCTTCAAATGAAGCTAAATTAGATGCTTTTATAGTAAAACCTGCAGCAGCCTTATGACCACCAAATTTTTCTAAATATTTGGAACAACTTTCTAGCGCTTCAATTATATTAAACCAAATTGGAGATCTAACAGAACCTCTTAAATATCCTTCATTTTCAGATGAAAGTATAGCGGTTGGCCTATTATATTCTTGCATAAGTCTAGAAGCAACAATACCAATTACTCCATGATGCCAATGTCCCTGAGCTAATAATATAAAGGCATTTAAACTTTGCCCTTTTTTATTTAGTATATTGAATGCCTCCTTTTCGATACTCTTACAAATTAACTTTCTACGCTTGTTAATTTCTTCACATTCATTAATTTGATTATTAATAATTGCTTCATTAGTTTCAAGGAAAAGATTTATAATACGCTTTGGATCATCTATTCTTCCAATAGAGTTTATTCTAGGGGCTATTTTGAAACTTATATCTGTAGAAGTGATTTCACAGTTTCTAATCTTAGATTTATTTATTAACCCTTTTAATCCTTTGCATTCTGTATTATATAAGTCTTTTATCCACTTTTTTACCCAGTACCTGTTGGCTCCATCTAGAGAAGCCATATCCGCAATTGTTCCAATACAATATAAATCTCGGCTTATATTTAAAACATTTGGTTCTTTCATTTTATGGGCTATTGATTGAGCAAGTACATATGCAACTCCGACACCAGCTAAGCTTTTATAAGGTGAATACATTGGTGTTGTCTCAGGATGGATTAGAGCATATATTTGCTTTAATTCATTATTAATTTTATGATGATCTGTAAGAATAATGTCAATGTTTCTTTCGAATGCTTTCTCCAGCGCTTCTTTTGCGGAAACACCATTGTCAACAGTAATTATTAATCTTATGTTTTGTTTATAAATCTTTTCCACAATTTCTTTATTAATACCATACCCCTCCTCTTCTCTAGAAGGAATAACAGGAATTGGCAGTCCATTCAATTTTCTTATGACATCTACAATTAGAGCAGTACTAGTCATTCCATCAGCATCATAATCTCCACAGATGGCAATTTTTTCTTGAGTTTCAATAGCTTTTTTTACTCTTAGTGATGCTTTTTCTAAATCTGGAAAATGATTATTTGGATTAGGCAATTCAGATGGATATATATATTCTTTAAGTTTATTCTTATTATTTATACCCCTTCTAATTAGGACTTCTTTCAAATTTTGGGAAAGTTTAAATTCATTTAAATTACTAATATTTATATTTTCTGGTATTTTCCACATAATTAATTATTATAAAAAATGATGAAATTTATTGAATGAGTTTCATTATTAGTTCTTATGGAAAAATTAGAGAGCGTATTTTGGGACCTAGATGGTACTATAGCTGATACAGAAATGTCTGGCCATCGTAAAGCCTTTAACCTGGCTTTTTCAGATTTTTTACTTGATTGGTATTGGAGTAAAGAAGATTATTTAAAACTTCTTCTTATTGCTGGTGGTTCTAATAGAATTAAGTACTATTCTTTTAAGACATCAACTAATATTAGTGATGAAGTAATTAAAAAACTTCATATTTGTAAGCAATTTCATTATTCTAAACTACTTGCTGAAGGAAAAATAAACTTAAGAATTGGAGTCAAACGACTTATAAAAGAACTTTCATGCATGAATGTCAAACAATGGATAGTTACAACTTCTGGTAATAAAGCTGTTGAATCATTATTAAATAAATATTTTAATAGCCCGGAATATAGATTTAATGGAATTATTGCAGGTGACGATGTTCAGAACCACAAACCTAATCCAGAGGCTTATAAATTAGCTTTAGATCGTAGTCATTCTTCAATAAATACATCATTAGCCATCGAAGATTCAAAAATTGGATTAGAAGCTGCAAAAGCAGCTAAAATTAAATGCTTGATTACTTTGTCTCCTTGGCTTAATAATGTACCTAAATCAATGTTAAAAGCAGATCTCATACTTGATAGTTTAGGTGATCATCAGCAAAGTTCACGTATACTCTATGGACATACAAAAGAAGATATGGTTAATTATGAATGTCTTTTATCAATCTTGAATGGATAGTATTTATGAAAATACAGCGTACTAATTATAATTCTTTTCTTTCTTTTATTACAGCATTTATTAAAGAAGCTTTTATTGGTCCATGGAAGATTAGAAGTCTAGGGTTAATATCATTACTTATTGGATACTCATTAGCATCTGCTATTCCTAATCTATTTTTAGTTGTTTACCCTCAAAGAGTTGTGGTTGTATTCGTTTTAATAATTATGCTTGAACTTGCGGTTAGAATTAGAAAGTTCTTGTATTCTTCTAATAATAATATTATTCTAATTATAATTGATAATCTAAGAATTGGAATAAGTTATGCAATTGTATTAGAAGCATTCAAGCTTGGATCATAGTCTAGGTTGCTCAATTTAGTCCTCTTCTTGATCTTCAGAGACTGGATAAACAAAACCTTGAGCACGTCCACTCAGGATTGACTTCCCTAAGGATAATGCCTTTGCTGCGGCATCATTTGCCTTAGCTTTCCATATAGCATGTCTCTGGTTTCTTTTGCCTTTAGAGGTCTTTTTCTTTGGAACTGCCATTAAAAACAAATTAATATTCTATAATTATCGTTTTTAAAAGGCTTTTAGTCAAATCTTTAATTTTATGTAAAGCTGATTAAAGTTTGCTAGGCTTTAACTATGGTTATTAAATTAAATTATATTTACAAATTTAATTTATATATATAATTCACAGTGGTTTCTAGTTTTAATTCTAAAGACAGTTTTATCTCACCAAGCTATAGCAAGCTTCTTGAAAACATTAATGAAGGGAATGTAAAGTCATTAATTCTTGTTCCTACAGAAAGGGTTGTATATGCAAAATATTTAAATGGTACCAATGCTGTTGTTTCTGTATTTCCTAATGATCAGACTATCTTAAGAACGGCAGAATTGGCTGGTATACCCTTAACAGTAAAGAATATTACGAGAGAGAAAGCAGCAGAATCTTTTACTGCAAATTTTACTGTAAGTCTTTTATTTATACTTTTTGTCTTAGTAATACTTAGGAAAGTACTTAATATAGCTGGTAAAAGTTTATCTTTTTTAGCTGGTAAAACATCCTTTATAGATACAAGTTTAATGGATACGCGATTTGTTGATATTGCTGGTATTCCAGAAGCTGTTGAAGAAGTAAAAGAAATTGTCTCTTTCCTGACTGAACCAGATAAATTTATAAAAATAGGAGCAACTATTCCTAAAGGATTTTTGCTAATTGGACCTCCGGGAACAGGAAAGACATTACTAGCTAAAGCAATAGCATGTGAAGCTAATGTTCCATTCCTTTCAATATCTGCGTCGGAATTTGTTGAGCTATTTGTGGGAATAGGAGCCAGTCGTGTAAAAAATTTGTTTTTTCAAGCAAAGGAAAAGTCTCCTTCTATAGTTTTTATAGATGAAATTGATTCAATAGGTAGGAAGAGAGGAACAGGGCTTGGAGGAGGTAATGACGAAAGAGAACAAACACTAAATCAACTATTAGCTGAAATGGATGGATTTCAGCAAAATAGCGGAATAATTGTTATTGCTGCCACGAATCGACAGGATATTCTTGATACTGCCCTAACAAGGCCTGGAAGGTTTGATCGAATTATTGAAGTATCTCTACCCGACAGAAAAGGTAGACATGATATTTTGTCTATTCATGCACTAACAAAACCATTAGATGATCAAATCATAATTAATGACATAGCATTAAAAACACAAGGTTTTTCTGGTGCCGAACTGAAAAATCTGCTTAATGAAGCTGCAATTATAGCAGCAAGGAACAATAAAAAAAGAATTGGAAATAATGAAATAGATCAAGCAATAGATCGTTTATCTATAGGAATTACGATTCATAAAAATAAAAAGAATACTTACCAAAAGTTAATAGCATACAATGAGGTTGGAAGAGCTTTAGTATCTTATTTTACTCCTATAACAGATACTATAGATAAAATCACTATTCTTAATTCTCCTAGAAATTTAGGCGGTTTTACACGTTTTACTCCAAGTGATGATGTTTTAGAAGATAATATTATATCAAAAAAATATCTTATATCTAAAATCATCATAGCCTTAGGAGGTAGAGCAACAGAGGAGCTTGTTTTTGGTAATTCTGAATTATCACAATTATCAATGAACCATTTAATTGAAGCTACCAAGATCGCAAGAATGATGATTATTAAATACGGATTTTCAAGTACTAAATATTTATCTATAAACTCTCAACATAACCAAGATAATCTTACTGAAAATATTTTCAGAAGGAAGCCTTTAAAATCAGAGAAAACATCATCGCTTCTTGATTTAGAAGTAATAGAATTACTTAAGAATTCTCTAGTTAAAGCAAAAGCATTACTCAAGCCACATTTATCATTAATTGATGAACTTGCTGAAAAGTTGCTATTAGAAGAAACTATTTCTGGTAAATCATTTGTAGATTATATTCAGAATAAGAACATATAATATCAACTATGAGTCCTACTAATGATAAATCATTAGATTCTAACGGTATAATAAATAAGATTCTAGTATTGTTTTATGCAAGTGCTGTTTCATATCTAATAGGTAGAATACTATTAGAAGTTAAGAAATCATCAATAGATGGAATAAGCTTCAATCAAGGATATAACTTGATATATATTATAGGATGTATTGTCTCATATTCATTATATTTTCTCGTAATTTTTTTATGGCATAAAAAATGGAATAGGCTTGTTAATAATAGATGTAGTAACCCTATACTTGTTATAAATACTAAAAGATATTTATTATTTTTGTTATTCACATTTATAGTTATGTTCTTGATCCTGGCTTATATTTTAAATATTAACTATTTTATTTACACAAACAAACTAAAGGATATTGATTTTTTATTTAATGGATTTTCTGCAGTAAATATTTTTACTAATTTTAATTATCTTTTTTATGCTGTTATAGTCATTTTTACTGTACTTAAGAAAAATTTTACGTATTTTTTCGCTTTCAGTGTTGCTTTATTTTACTATCCTTTTATAAGTCTTTTATTAAATATTGATGCTATTAATACGGGCATTGGAATGAGTTCTCAATCAATTTCTTTATCAATAAACGAAATTATTATTAGTAATGGAATTCTATTAAATATTTTTAGTATTTTCAATCTTTCATTAGCATCGTTTTTATTTCTTACACAAGGATTATTCGTTTCAGAGTTAAAATGTACAAATATTAATTATAACATGATAATACATATAGTATTTTTATTTATAATTAATATTCCTATGATGTTTTTAGTTAGAGGAATATCTACCTAACTTGATTTTATTTAATTATAAACTTGCAAAGTATTCTTTACTACCCTTAGGATCCTCAAGCATTGTTTTATCTCCTGGAGTCCAATTTGCTGGACAAACTTCATCTGGATTAGAAGCAACATATTGATATCCCTGAAGAATTCTTAATGTTTCGTCTACGTTCCTCCCCACAGGAGCTTTGTTAACTGTTGAATGCATTATTATTCCTTCAGGATTTATGAGAAATAGCCCCCTATCTGCTTCGCCATCATCATTAAGAACGTTATAAGCTGTTGCTATTTCTCTTTTTAAATCTGAAATTAATGGATAATTTATATCTCCAATTCCTCCTTTATTTCTAGGAGTCTGTATCCATGCTAGATGACAATGCTTACTATCAACAGATACTCCAAGAACTTCTGTATTTTTTGATGAGAAATCGCTATAACGATCACTGAAGGCTGTTATCTCTGTTGGACATACAAAAGTAAAGTCAAGTGGGTAAAAAAATAAAACTACCCATTTTCCTCTGTAATCAGATAATGAGATGTCTTTGAATTCTTGATCATATACTGCTTCTGCAGAGAAATCAGGAGCCTGTTGGCCAACTCTTAAGCAACCGTCCGTCATGATTCGCTATTGAAATGTTGGAATAAATAAAGTTTTTGCTTGTTAGGAAAGACAAGCTTATGTAATTTAACATAATAAATGTAAAATCGCATTAAAAATGGTTTTACATTTCCAATAAGTAATTCCAAAAACAAAAATGAGAAATGCCAAGTGGGATATGTCTATCCTTAAGAAGTTCAACTCAACTTCACATACTAAAATTCTTACGTATTTAAAAAATGAATTAGTTAAGCATCCATTAGTAAGACAAGGTTTAAAAGATAAATCAAAAAAATTATGATATTTAGTATGCTTTTAGTATTTAGCTGTCTATACCAAAAAAAGTAATTAACAAAATATACAAAATAATCATTTGATTTAATATTATAAAAAATCAAAATAATTATAATGTCAGTGGAGAGACTTGAACTCTCGACCTCAGCGTTATGAATGCTGTGCTCTAACCAGCTGAGCTACACTGACATGATTAATTATTATAATATAACAAACGTAAAATTTCCATCAGGTTCCCTTCTGTATACTTAGGAATTACTGCGATTAAAGGGTTTTCAGGAAAATGTATAAGTAACTTTTAAATTTTTTCATTATATGATGTTGTATTTACTTAATTGAGTTCTAGAATTTTTAATTTTTCTTAATTTTTAAACTACAAATTCTTTTTATGTCTTTAGTATAAAATAAAAAATGAAAAATAAATTCACTATTTCTATTATTTGCTTTTTTACATTAATTAGTAGTTATATTTACCTTTCACCATATATTACTTTATATAATTTCAATAATGTCTTACAAAAAAATAAAATTAAAGAATTCAATAAATACATTAATTTTGCTTCATTAAGAATAAGCTTACAAGAACAAATCTATGACATTGCTTATAAGAAAACATATCAGGAACTTGAAGATTCAGATAATATAAATATTAAGATGATGCTAATTAGTCCAATTTTAAAGAAAATAGTAAAAACATCTATAAATGCTACAATTACTCCATATGGACTTCAAAAGTTGCTAGAAACTGGAGAAATTTCTAGCCATAAACAAGTTAAACGAGAGGGAAAAAACAAGAAATCAAGTAGTGATGAAAAGAATATAAATCTTTACTATAAGAATATTAATAATTTCATATTAGAAACTAATCCAAAAGAAACTACGACTTCTATTAAAGCATTATGGGTAAGGTCGTATTTAGTCTACTGGAAACTTGAATCAATAGAAATATCTAAGAATAATTGATGGTAACTAAAATTATTGGGTATTTTCTATTAATTTAGTATAAACAGTATAACAAACTATACCGCATGCTACAGACAGATTTAAACTCCTAACACCATTTAGATTATCGTTTGATTTAATTCCAGGCATTGGTATTGTTGCTATTAAATCACATTCACTCTTTATATTAGAAGGTAATCCATTGTCCTCACGCCCAAATAAAAGGCAATCATTTTGATAAAAATTTAATTCCATTAAAGGAATGCCTCCATTTTTCGTAAAACCGATAATTCTAGAACCAGTGTTATATTGTTTGTAATTCGAAAAATCTAAATGAGTTTTAACATTAAGATGCTTCCAGTAATCTAATCCTGCCCTTTTTAATTGTTTATTATCTAAATTAAAGCCTAAAGGATGTATTAAATCTAAACTATAATCATATGCTAAACATGTTCGACCTATATTTCCTGTATTTTGAGGAATTCTAGGTTCATACAAAGATACTCGTACCATTAGTCCTTAAACTTTTATACTATTTTTAAAAATATTAATTGCTCGACCATGAATAACAAGCCAACTATCTGATGATACTTCGTCTATATCTTTTTCCAATTGACATAATCTATCCCTAAATACATTACCGATTTCAGTTGATGGCGAGACTCCCCATCCAGTTTCTTCAACTACTATGACTATTAAACCAGAGTAATTAGATAATGCTTTAACGATAGTTTTACTAATATCATTCCATTCAGAAGTGATTGAATTTAAATATGCTGAGACTATCCCACCTAGAGAATCAATCAGCAATGAAGCGTCTTTATCCAATAAATCTAATGTTGATATCAAATCACTGGATTCGATTAGATTCCATTCTTTAGGACGTCTTTCTTTATGCTTTTGTATTTTGTTTTTCCATGATAATGAATTTGTATTAAGTACATAAGTCGCTAGATAAGTAACTGAATTACTACCTTCTAATAGTTTTTCTGCCCAAAGACTTTTTCCACTGTTTATTGGGCCACTTACGATAACTATTCTATTTTTTAAATTTGAATTCAATTAATTAATATATAAAATTTATTTTGAAAAATACCACCATGTGACTAGTGGAGCTGATATTGCTATTATTAGTACTCCAACTACTAAAGGAATTGCAAAGGATTTTCCTAACTCCTTATTTCTCATAACATTAAAGTTAGGATCTGTAACTGGATTTGCGAGAGTTGTTGGTTCTTTTTGCTCATATTTTAAGGTAGCAAATAGCATATTGCTATTTAATGTACTACTTATATTGATTGAACTAGCTGTAGAGATAGTTGGAAATGCAAATATGAGAAATATTGAAAGGAGAAATGAGGGCAAAATATTAAGAAAGATTTTCCTTATCACTGTCTTAGTTTTAAAGATCTTTGTCATTTTGGCACTTTTTACATTATTTGTCTATATTTATTAAAAACAGTCTCTTTTCTTTTTAATTATGACGAGTTTAAATAATAAATACATATATTTTATCTACTTTTGCAATTAAATGTTTAGTACTTCCAACATAGCATTTTTAATAGGTTTTTTAATGGTTTTATTAACCTTAATTAATGTATTATTTACTAATGAAATATCACCATCAATACAACGCTCAGAGATAATATCTGCACTAACTTCTATTAGTATAATTTTTATTGGATTTCTTTCTCAGCGCCATGATTCTCGAATAATAAAGAAAGTTGATTTAAAAGGAGAGGATGGTTTATATATATCAGCAGACCTTTCAAATGAAATTAAAAATGAAATAGCTTGGGGTTCTAATATTATTTTAAGAGCAACGGCTTCATCGACAATATTAATTTATTTAAATGATAGCGTTATTTTAAAAAGAGGTCTTATAAATACAAAAGAATTTAAACCAGGAAAGATATGTTATTCGGCTAGAAATAAAAATAAATATATTTCTCTAGTTAATACAAAATTTTATCCTGGTAAATTTGAATTTGACTCTGTATTATTAGATTTACCTTCTGTATTGGTTTTCCCAATTTCTGATAAGGGATGGATTATTATTGGTGGATGGTCAGAAAGATGTTTTACTAAATCTGATGAAATTTGGATTGAAGGTTGGAGTAGAAAATTAGAACAGATTATTTAATTAATAATCAAAAATAATTATTTTAGTAATTACCTTTTCATTTGGAGTGAAAAATTTTAATCTATTAGTATTTCCATACCATGTTGCTTGTTTTGCATTTATAGTTAAATTATTCTGGTGTTTTGAATCTATATATTTGTAATCTTTAATATCATAAAATTCTATTTTATTATTTTTATGATTATATGAAGCACGATCAGATTTAAATTCTGATCCATTTATATTTGTATTAATGTCGCCTATCATATATACTGTTGAATTAGCTTTTTTCCAAACAATTTGGTTTGTTCTTAATTGAAATCTTTGATTATCAATTGATCTCATATATACATTATTCTTTAGCATAATATTTTCACCATTATTTTCTATAGAAGCTATTTCTGAAGTTATTTTATAATAAGGTTTATTGTTTTGATATAATATGATTAGAGGATCAACTGCTTTCATTGATTTAGAACTTTCTGTAATAAAAGCCTTATCAGTTTTGAATGAAAACTGCTTATTGCCAAAATTATCAACTTGATCAACATTAATATTCCTAAATTTAAATGAAGGTTTTACTATTTCTTGTTTATTAGAGGCACATCCAGTAGCTATGAATATAATGGCTAAAAATTTATAATTTAATATACTAAAGATAATATTAGTAATAAATTTCATTTTTCTATTTTAGAAATAACAGGTATAGGAATTGGCAAAGTTTTCCCTTTCTTAAGATTCCCCCATTGAAGTTTATTATCCCATTTTTGTATATTCTCATTGATTCCTAATTGTAATAATATATTTTTACTAAGATTTGGAACTATAGGTTTTATAAGTAAGGCGACTATCCTACAACTTTCAAGAACATTATAAATATTGAATGCTACATTATTCTTGTTAGATTCTATTTTAATCAATTTCCATGGTTCTGTAGTATTTAAATATAAATTTGCTTGAGAAGCTAATTCAAGTATTGAATTAC
>CACIYC010000020.1 GCA_902590775.1 uncultured Prochlorococcus sp. | reverse complement strand
CGCATGTCTCAAGCTAAAATTGAAGTATCTTTAAACGAGAATAAAGAATTGAAAGATATAGAAAATATACTCAAAACACTTAATAATCAAATTAAGAATGAAAAGTAATTTTTCAAATAATATATTCTTTTTATTATCATAAAATTTTCAGAACTAATTATTAGTAGACTCTAAAAAAGTATTATGAATAAACAAGCAAGTTTTTTAGATGGTCTTAATCAAGAGCAATCAAAAGCAGTAAATCATTATGAAGGCCCATTATTAGTTGTAGCAGGAGCAGGAAGTGGAAAAACACGAGCTTTAACTCATCGAATAGCGCATTTAATATCTGAATATAATGTTGATCCTTCAGAAATCCTTGCAGTAACATTTACAAACAAGGCAGCTAGAGAAATGAAAGATAGGTTGGAGATACTTTTAGCAAGAAAACTAGCCGAAAAAGAACTAGGTCAACCATTTTCATCCTTACAATTATCTGTCCAAAGTCAACTTAGAGCACGCATATATAGAGATAAAACTAAAGAATTATGGATTGGGACTTTTCACGCACTCTTTGCAAGATTACTTCGCTTTGATATTGAAAAATATACCGACAAAGAAGGACTAAAATGGACACGCCATTTTTCTATTTATGATGAAAATGATGCCCAAAGTTTAATCAAAGAGATTATCACCCAAGATTTACAACTTGATCCAAAGAGATTTGAGCCTAAAAAAATCCGTTGGGCAATAAGTCATGCAAAAAATAAAGGTATATTGCCTGATCAATTAGAGGCCAATGCAGAAGGTCAAAGAAGTAAATTAGTTGCTCAAGTTTACCGAATATATAGAAAAGCACTGGCCGCAAATAATGCTCTTGACTTTGACGATTTACTGTTACTTCCAGTACAATTACTACAGCAAAATAAAGAGACTAGAGAATATTGGCATTATAGATTTAAACATTTACTTGTAGACGAATATCAAGACACAAACTGGACTCAATATGAGCTGATTAAACTTTTAGTGACCAATGGAGAAAATCCATCTAAATACAAAAAATGGAAAAATAGATCAGTTTTTGTAGTAGGTGATGCTGATCAAAGTATTTATAGTTTTAGAGCAGCTGATTTTAGAATATTAATGGGCTTTCAATCTGATTTTGCAAATAAAATAACCAACAACCCTAGCTCTAATATTATTAAATTAGAAGATAATTATAGATCTACATCAAATATTCTAGAGGCGGCAAATTCATTAATCTCTAATAATAAAGAAAGAATAGATAAAGTTCTAAAGGCAACTCGAAGTGAAGGGGACCTGATAAAACTAACAGAGTGCGATGATGAGATATCTGAAGCAGAAGCAGTAGTACATAGATTAAGAATAATTAATGCCTCTAATAATAATTTCAAATGGGGAGATATAGCAATATTATATAGAACTAATGCACAATCTAGAGTTATTGAAGAATCTTTAGTTAGATGGAATATTCCATATATAGTTGTTGGTGGCTTACGCTTTTATGACAGGAGAGAAATCAAAGATATAATAGCTTATTTAAAATTATTAATTAACCCATCTGACACTATAAGTTTACTAAGAGTGCTAAATGTTCCTAAGCGTGGAATTGGCAAAACAACTGTAAAAAAGTTCACTGAGGCTGCTAGTCAATTAGGTATTCCATTATGGGATATAGTTATTGATCCTGAAGCAATTCGTTCGCTTGGTGGTAGATCCGCAAAAGGATTATTAGAATTTAGAGAACTTATACAAGTTTTACAGTCAAAATTAAACCTTTCAGATCCTGCTCAAATTATTCAATTAACATTAGAAAAAAGTGGGTATATTAAAGAACTTATAGCAACAGCAACAGATGAAGCTGAAGAACGCAGAAGAAATCTCCAAGAGCTTGTAAATGCGGCTCTTCAATATCAAGAAGAAAACGAAACAGCTGACCTCGAAGGTTTTTTAGAATCTGCTGCTCTTGCAAGCGATGCTGATAGCAAAGAAAACTCTTTAGATAAAGTGACCCTAATGACCTTACATAGCAGCAAAGGATTAGAATTTCCTATTGTTTGCCTAGTTGGCTTGGAGCAAGGTTTATTCCCAAGTTATCGCTCTCTTGATGACCCTGCATCCTTAGAAGAAGAACGCAGATTATGCTATGTAGGACTTACAAGAGCCAAGGAAAAGCTTTGTCTTTTTCATGCAAACGAAAGAAGGCTTTGGGGAGGGATTCGTGAACCTGCAATTGCATCAATATTTCTTTCAGAAATACCATCAGAATTAATAGAAGGAGAAAGTCCACTCAGTGGCGGAACATCATTAAGAAGAGATCGACGTCTTGAGCGTCTAACCAGGGTTGACCGAGGAAGCTATGCCACAAATAATCCTGCAGAATCTCATTCTTCTCCAGGAAATGTCGTTTTAAGGCGAAATTCTGGGCCTACTCCAGGGAGAACTTGGTCAGTAGGCGATTTGGTTATTCATTCAAGTTTCGGCAAAGGAAAAATTACTCACATCTTTGGGAGTGGTGAGAAAATATCCATTGCAATAAAATTCAAAGGAATGAGTCCAAAGATTCTTGACCCAAGACTTGCCCCTATAAAGCTCATTGATAGTCTTTAAATACAAAAAACTCTAAATTATTAAAAGTTTTTTCATTAGCAATTAGATGGAAACTCCTTCAGAAAAAGAATTTATTAATACATTTAAAGGCTTGCCTGAAGATCTTTTTCCTAAATTAATAATAGCAGCAGATCATGCAAGAGTTAATAGAGTTGCAATTGTAGGAGGCATTTTAAGAGATTTATTAATTACCAAAACTCTCCAACAGACTATAAAGGAATTCCAGGACTTAGATCTAATAATAGAAGGAAGTGTAGAGAAATTTTCAGAAGCAATTGAACAAACCTTTGAGAAAGATAGAGTGTCTATTATTCGAAGAAACTCTTCATATAAAACAATAGAATTAACAATAGATGAAATTCGTATAGACATTGCTAGAGCAAGAATTGATAATTATGAAAAGCCTGGAGAAAATCCTAAAATAGAAAAAACTTCCATAGAGGAGGACCTATTTAGAAGAGATTTTACTATTAACTCAATAGCACTAGATATTAGAAATAATAAAATAATAGATCCTTATAAAGGTATTCAAGCAATAACAAATCGTAAGCTTGAACTTATACATAAGAAGAGTATATCAGAAGACCCAACTCGCATTATTAGAGCAGCACGTTATTCATCAAGACTAAACTTTGAGTTAAATTCTAGCTCGATTTTGCAAATACAATTCTTTTTAAAGCAATGGCCATGGGGTTGGTCTTATAATGAATCTCCAGAATCTGCCCCCCCAGCATTATCAACAAGACTTCGAATGGAGCTAGACCTCTTATTTGAGAAAGAAAACTATAAAAAATGTATTAAAAATCTTCAAGAATGGGGTGCCCTAATCTTGCTTGATAAAGAGATTCAATACAATAATAATTTACAAAGAAGTCTTCATTGGGCATTCAGGCTTGGAGTAAATCCTTTAACCACCTTAATTGCAGGAGCCTCAAATCCATTGTCTCTTGCAAAAAGATTAAACATTAATCAATCAGAAATATTTATTTTAGAAGAAACTTCTAAAATAAATGAATACTTCTCAGATATTTATTTTTTAGAGGAAAGTAAGAATTACTCACCAGCTCAGTGGTGCGAAAAGATTGAATCTTTAAATTTCAATCCCGAGGCTATAGCAATTATAATTTGTTTACGGACAGCTATATGGAAATCATTATTAAGGTGGTGGAGTAAATGGCGCTTTATAAAATCAAAGCAGACTGCAAAAGATTTATTGAAAAATGGTTGGGAACAAGGGCCTAAATTAGGTGATGAATTAAAACGATTAAGGAATATTGAGCTAAAAAAACTTGACGCCCAAATAGAATATTTTGAGGATTCTAAATAAATTCAACTACTCCAATTCTTTCCCAAAGACCATTATTTATTAAATCATTAGAAATATTAGGGTCGCAAGAAATTACCAATGGTCCACATGTCTGCGGGTCAATCAATAATTCCTTTATAAAATTCATTTCTGCTTGATTAGATGAACTATCCAAGTTATCTAGTTCAATTAATTTTTTATTTTGTTTATCTGCTTTTAATAAATTCCAATAAATTCTATTGGAAGGAGAAAATGTACTTCGGTATCCTGCCTTAAAAAGATTCTTTGCTCCATTAAGACTTGGAATTCTATTAATAAAAAGTTTGATCTTAATTCTTTTTAAAGAAGCTTTTACTCTATTTGCATTACTAGCTTGAATCATTTCTCCTAAATGCCCAAGTAAACCAAATCCTGTTATGTCAGTGCATGCATGAATCAAAGACAAATCAGATAAATTTGATTTATTTTTCACTAAAGGATCAAATAAATCATGTTGACTTTTAGATAATGTCCATAATGTTTCGTCAACAATTTTTGGTGGCAAACCTCCATGCATTGCAGCAGCAAAAATGACTCCACTTCCCAATCCTCTACTTAACAAAATATCATCCCCTGGCTTAAGCCCAGCTTTATCCCAAGGAACCAATGGAGGAGCAACTAAACCATTAACTGAGAGAGAAATTTCTATTCCTAAAGGAATATTTTCAACCATTGGAGACCTAGATTCAAAAGTATGTCCCCCAACGAGTTGAGCACCTTGATCATCTAGTGCTGACTTAATACCTGCTAGAGATTGCGTTAAAAGTTCTTTTTGCAATCTTTGATGGATAGGCGGAAGAGTTATGACGGCCTGAGCAGAGGTAACAGATGCTCCTCTTGCCCAAAGATCAGAACATGCATGCAAAGTAGTAAGCCTGGCATTTAACCAAGGATCACTAACTAGAGCAGGGAATCCATCTACACTTTGAAACCAGGAACCACCTGCTATAGACGATTCAACTAATGCAGCATCTTCAGGTAAATCATCTAATTTAATTATTTCGGCTAATTTTAAAGCTGCTTGCAGAGGTTGCGCTGCAACCTTTGCGGCGCAACCTCTGCAAGCCATCATTTTTTTATTAAATTGCATATTTAAAGTTTTAGAAAACCCTCGCATGAAACTTCTATCAACAAATTGTTTCAATCTCCATAAACAAGAATAAGGGCCAATTATTAAAGGCCCCCAAAACAACCAAGCAGTTGGCAAATTTTTAGCAGAAAACCCGCCTACTAATTGCAAAGCAAAATATTGAGGTCTCCATTTAAGTAAACTCTTTCCAAGTAAAGATCTTTCAATATTTTTCGCTAAGGGCAATGCTGCTCGAACTGCCCACACGCCTGAAGAAGGTCTAACATCAGAAGTTATAACACCACAATCTCCGACGGCAAAGATATCTGATCTGCCCTTAACTTGAAAGCATGAATTTGTTAATACTCTTCCATCTTTATTAACTTTTAAAGAACTTTTTTCAAGCCATTTTGGAGCCTTGCTGCCTGTACAAAATAGACAAGGTCCTTCATGATTATATTTTTTAGAAGAAATAATTTTAATTTTAGATAATTTCAAAAATCGTTTGAATCTAGGATTCAACTTATTTGATAAAACTTGCAATCTAAGTTTTCGATTAGGCCATCTCTTTCGCAACGCAAAGACAATTTCTATTGCAGCAAATCCAGAACCTACAATTGTAAAAGGGAGGGAATTCACCTCTTTTGATTTATTTTCAAAATTTTTTATCCATTGATATGAATTACGAAAAGGCCTTATAGAAGAAACTAAATCATTCGCCTTGGAAAGCTTATTATTAACTACAGTTTCAGAACCAACATTTAGACTTAGCATGGAAAAACTTATTGGAGGACGACCTTCTAGAAATAATCTATTTTCAAAAATATCTAATGAATTAATTTCTCCAAGAATAAAAGAGACTCCTGCTCTATCAGCTAAATATCTCAAATCAATTAAAGTCTCATCTAAATGATAATTTCCCGATATAACTCCAGGAAACATCCCAGAGTAAACAGTTGTACTATCTCTATTTATCAAAGTAATTAAACCTTGGGGTTTTAAACGTGGATTCATTACCCAGCGCAGCAAAATAAGTGCATGGGTATGACCCCCTCCTGCAAGAACCAGATGATCAACCAACATTTGTCTTCCAAAAAACTTGAACAAGAAAAAAAGTCTTCCTTTTTGAAGAATGCAAGACTTGGAGTTTTAGGAGGCAGCGGTCTCTATTCAATTGAAAATCTTAAGGAAATTAAAGAGTTAGAGATTGAAACTCCTTTTGGTAAACCCTCTGACAGGTTACGCATAGGCAATCTAGGCGGTATGGAGGTCGTTTTTCTGGCTCGTCATGGAAGACATCACACTTTTTCCCCTACCAATGTTCCATATAGAGCGAATATTTGGGCTTTGAGATCTCTTAATGTTCGTTGGATTTTATCTCCATCAGCAGTGGGATCTTTACAAGAACAAGTTCGTCCACTTGACATGGTGGTGCCTGATCAATTCATTGATAGAACTCATCAAAGACCACTTACATTTTTCTGCGATGGTGCTGTAGCACACGTCACAATGGCAGATCCTTTTTGCCCAACACTCTCAAGATTACTTTCAGAAGAGGGAGAGAATTTAATGCCTGAAGCTCGCCAGCTTCACAAAGGAGGTACATACCTTGCTATGGAAGGACCAGCATTCTCAACTCGTGCTGAATCTCAACTTTATAGAAGCTGGGGATGCAAAGTTATAGGAATGACTAATCATACAGAGGCTCGTTTAGCTAGAGAAGCAGAAATTGCTTATACCTCATTATCTATGGTCACAGATTATGACTGCTGGCATAAAGGATTTGGAAACGTTAGCGTCGAAATGGTTATTGAAAACCTTTCAACTAATGCAAAACTGGCAACAAAAATAATAGAAGCTACAGCAAAAAAAATATCAATAACAAGACCTCCAAGCGAAGCCCATAATTCACTAAAGAATAGCCTTATGACTCCAAAGGAAAAAGTCTCAGGAGAAACAAGGGAAAAATTAAACCTATTTACTGAAACTTACTGGGGTAAGTTTAAAAAATAAAAAAAGAAAGGTACTGGCTAAATCAATTAAGCAGAACCTACACCAGTATAAGAACCATAAAAGAAAATTCCTAATACAAAAATAACTGCTATCCCACCAGCAGTGGCAACCAACCACAATGGTAATTGACCTTCTGTCCAACGACGTTCCCAAGAAACTGCTGGACGCCCATCAGGCAGCCGATCTGGTAAACGACCATCAGGTCCCTTTAATTTAGAGCTCATGATTTAAAGAATTTAATTAAAGAAGTAGCTTGAGAACAAAATCCCGAGAACAAAAACAAGCAAAAGCCCTAAGTAAAGGCTTGTTCGGTTCAGCTCAACCGAAAGCTTGTTTGGATTTGGATTAACTTGCATAGCAAATAGAATAAGTCGTAAATCAACGACGGATGAACTGCATTGCTGCAATAGCTCCCAAGAAAAATACTGTTGGGATAGCTAAAGCATGAACTGCAAGCCAACGCACCGTAAAAATTGGATAGGTGCGGACTTCAGCAGCCTGTAAGGGAGAAGAAGAATTTGTCATTGGTTATTTCAGGCGCAGGTCAAGTTGAGCCTTAGATTCAAATCGTTCAGACACAACTGGAGCCTTTGTTTCAGAAGCCTGGAAATAAGTGTCTGGTCTAGGAGTCCCAAATGCATCATAGGCAAGGCCTGTAGATACAAATAAAAATCCTGCAATAAAGATCGCTGGCAGTGTTACCGCATGGATAATCCAATAACGAACACTGGTAATGATCTCGAAAAACGGGCGTTCCCCGGTGGAGCCGGCAGCCATAGCCTCACGCGTATTATCTGTTAGATACTACAGGGCTTGTATCTAAAGTTAGGGCAGGTATATCAGCATGGTTACAGAGCGTTGTGCATTAGGAATCTTTTCTTAATAGCCAATCCATCTCAAAACATGCCCTCTTTCCCCTAGCGCAAAGCCTTTAGAAGAATTATCTGATGAATTTTCTAGAAAAAATATTCGAATAAAGTTTGTTGGTGTTGCGTAACCAACAGGGTCTTTTTTCCATGAATCTCCACCATCTTTGCTCACTAAAAGTGTCCCATTACCACCACCGGCCCAAATTCCACCATTAGGATCCCATGCCATATCCATATAGTTATATCCGTTTACTAATGGGATTATTGGCTTGGACCAACTTTCATAATTACCTGGTTCATCATTTAAACGAATTTCTGCTCCTCTTGAAAGCATCCACAACTCTCCATTTGGTTGAAATCCCAATGTTTGAACTCTCTTACTACTAGCCCTTTGATGAGACTGCCACATTTCATCTTCACTTCCTAATGTGACGAAGAAATTTCCTAAGCTACTAACGCTTACATAAGTTCCATCTTGTCTCCTTCGTAGATCTCTTACACCACCAGAAGCTTCTGCGACTCTCCCTTCCCAACTATTTCCACCATCTTGGGTTGTATATACAGCTCCAGCTGTAGTTGCTAATTCTGCAGAATCTTTTTCAAGAGTAGTAATCAAATATGGGTTACCAGGCAATTTATTTCCAAGAGATAAGCGAGTCCAATTACTACCTGCATCCTCAGAATGCATAATCAAATTGGGCTGACCAACAATCCAACCTTCATCTCCATTAAAATCTATACTCATCAATCTGAAATTCTCTTCACTTGGAATATCTAAACTTCTCTCTTGCCAAGTTGCTCCTCCATCATTTGTCTCAAGTATCAACCTATTAGCACCAACCAAGAATCCATGATTATCATCAACAAAATCAATATCTAAAGGATTATCATCAACTGATAATTTTATTTCCTCCCAAGGACTGTTTATTTGATCAGGAAGTCTTGTTGTAGTTACACAACCACCTAAGCCTAAGCTCAGCAAAAGAATCAAAATCAAATTAAAGGAAGACTTGAATAGACGATTCATGAAAAACTTAATGCAAGGAATAAAGTGACAAGAAACAAGCAGCAGCAAAAGCTAAACCACCAAAAATAAGAACATTTTTTTGGCCAGGAGGAAGAGTATTGAAACCAAATCCATAAACAACATTTTCTTCAAACCCATCACTGGGTTGAAATTTAGCTCCTATATCTTTATAGGCACTATATCCAGCTCTACAGACAGGACAACGAAAGGTTGTTTGCTCAATATCTAAGAAAGATGTTCCTGGAGAAATTTTGTATTTCTTCAGCCCTTCCTTAGGGTCATAAACATAACCGCATCCTCTGCATTCAAATCTATTAGAACTTAGATCCATTTTTGGATCCAAAATATCTTGATTTGATTTTTGTTCTGCATTATTAGGACTTTGGCCTATTTGATTGGCTTCTGTCTTATTTAATGCAGGTTTTTGTTCATCACTCACCGTTTGCAGTTTCACACAACCCAACTCTATCTAGGAAAGTGCGCTTAAGTGAATGTCAAAATAATAATCATGTATTTGATGCATCATGTTTACTCTTCAGGGTTACGACGCATTTCTTGGTTTTCTTTTAATATCTTCTGCTGTTCCAATTCTTGCTTTAGTAACAAACAAAATCCTTTCTCCAAAAAGCCAAGCAGGAGAACGAGAACTTACATATGAGTCAGGGATGGAACCGATAGGAGGAGCTTGGATTCAATTCAATATCCGCTATTACATGTTTGCACTTGTTTTCGTTATTTTTGATGTTGAAACAGTATTTTTATATCCTTGGGCAGTTGCTTTTCATAAGCTTGGCTTATTAGCATTTATCGAAGCACTTATATTTATTGCAATTTTAATAGTTGCATTAGCATATGCTTGGCGCAAAGGAGCACTTGAATGGAGCTGATTCATTGAACAACCTTTCTTCAAAAGATGCGATTAAAGACATTCGCTCTGCGACTTGTGGGCCAATTGCTCCACCTAAAGTTACTAGCGATTTAAGCGAAAATATTATTCTGACAAGTCTTGATGATCTTCATAATTGGGCAAGGCTAAGCAGTCTGTGGCCACTCTTATATGGGACTGCTTGCTGCTTCATTGAATTTGCAGCTCTAATTGGATCTCGCTTTGATTTCGATCGTTTCGGACTTGTTCCCAGAAGCTCACCTAGGCAAGCTGATCTTTTAATAGTTGCTGGAACAGTTACCATGAAAATGGCACCTGCTCTCGTAAGGCTATACGAGCAAATGCCAGATCCTAAATATGTTATTGCAATGGGAGCCTGCACAATTACAGGTGGAATGTTTAGCGCAGATTCAACAACTGCTGTTCGTGGAGTAGACAAATTAATACCCGTAGATCTTTATTTACCAGGATGTCCTCCTCGACCAGAAGCAATTTTTGATGCAGTAATAAAATTACGCAAGAAAGTAGGAAATGAGTCTTTTTCTGAACGTAAAAAACATACTCCATCTCATCGTTATTTCACTATTCCTCACAAGATGAAAAGAGTGGAACCATTAGTTAATGGGTCCTACTTAAGTGCAGAGACTCAAAAAGCAGCGTTAAAATCAGCGAATGAATTATCACTTCAAACAAAAACTAAAGAGATACAAACTTCACCAAGTTAAGTATTAACTAATGGAAGAAAACAAAGTCAAACAGAATGAAAAGCCTATCTCTGAAAAATCTCAAGAAATTGAGGCAGGTCCCGTAAGCAAGTCCTTATCTAAAGAAGGCTTAGCTCATATCATTGATGAAAAAGACCACTTGGGGATTGAAATTCTTAGTATAAGTCCAGATTCCCTTATAGAAGTTGTTTTATGTCTTAAAAAGAATGGGTTTAATTATTTAGAGTGTCAAGGAGGCTATGACGAAGGGCCAGGATTAAATATAGTTTGTTTTTATCATTTGATTGCTATAGAAGATTTAGAACAAAAATCACATCCTAGAGAAGTGAGATTAAAAGTATATTTAGATCGAAATGGAGACTTAAAAGTACCATCTCTTTACAAAATTTTTCATGGTTCGGATTGGCAAGAAAGAGAAACTTACGACATGTTTGGTGTGATTTTTGTAGGGCATCCGCATCCAAAGAGATTATTAATGCCAGAAGATTGGAAAGGTTGGCCTTTAAGGAAAGATTATGTCCAACCAGACTTTTATGAAATGCAAGATGCTTACTAACTTTCACGTTCTCGCTTTTCTTTTTTGAAAGCCCTAATAACAGCTAATGAAAGACGTTTTGGATCATGGCGCAAAACAGTACGGGAGGTTGCTTTTGAATCCTGTAAGGAAGCAGAAAATACTTTATAACCTTGAAATCTAAGATTATTTGAATCACATTTAACAGGTTCTGCTCCTCTTGCAAGATAATAATCAAGCAAAGGAGAAGGAGGTAAATTTTTCTGAGCAATAATTACATTAAATATTCGTCTTGTGATCCCAAAACTAGCTAGCTGAGCTTCAATAGCCCTTACATGCCCAGCTACATCAAGGCCATCTGTTTCACAAGGTTGAGTCATTAAATTACATATGTAAAATTTTGGTGCATTACTTTTTTGAAGTGCTTCCAAAATTTGCGGAACAAGCAAATTTGGCAAAAGAGATGTATATAAACTTCCTGGCCCAAGAACAATTAATTCAGCATTTTCAATAGCCTCAATAGCACTAGGGAGAGCAGGAGGTTGATCTGGATAGCAACCTATTCTCGCAATTGGAGATTTAGCATGACCTATTGCAGATTCCCCTTCAATTTTCTCCCCATTCTCAAGCTCAGCCCATAAGCGAACATCAGCATTTGTAGCTGGGACAACCTGTCCTTGAACAGCCAAGACACTACTTGAAGCTGTAATAGCAGTCTCTAAATTACCTGTTATAGAAGTTAATGCTGACAAGAAAAGGTTCCCAAAGCTATGTCCCATAAGGCCCGTTCCAGAAGAAAACCTATACTGAAAAAGTCTTGTTAATAATGATTCTTCTGTTGATAATGCTGCCAAGCAATTTCTTATATCCCCAGGAGGTTGAACCCCAAGCTCTCGTCTAAGTATTCCACTACTACCTCCATCATCAGCAACAGTAACTATTGCTGTAATTCTAGAGCTATATCTTTTTAAACCCTGAAGAAGAGTTGAAAGTCCTGTTCCACCTCCAATTGCAACAATATTTGGTCCCCTATTCAACTTACTTTTAGCCCTCAAACTATCTATGAGTAAATCATCTTTAGAAGGTGCTACAGCTTGCTGAATTGATTGAAAGCTTTTACTTTGGCCCAGAAGCAATAAAGAGATGCCAAAGCAAAATACAATTGGTCCAGTAATACTGCTAGGTAAGAATTTAGTAACCAATCCAATTAAAAAAAACATTGATTCTATAACCCAATAAATTGGGCGCAATTGAGCCCATATTGAGGCTCCAAGCAGAGCTATTAGCAATCCAAAACCTGATGTAAGCATCCATCTCTTTATGACTAGTCCTGGCAATAACCACCCAAGTGCTCGTTGAATTTTCCCTAGAAAAACAATTTTTCGAGTTTTTCTCGAATTATTTTTACGCCATCTGGAAGATTTGCGTCCTCTAGAAATCCTTTCTATCACTTGATTATTGGGAAAGACAAAAACAAGCTAAAAATCCAAGTAATTGATTTTAAAGAACTCTAAGCGAAAGTACTTTATAGTCCAATTAAAGCAAATATTGATATGAAAGATTTAGAATCTAAGAATTTGCTTGAAGCTAAAACGTCTCCCGCAGTGGAAATAAATGATTTATCAATGTCATGGGGCGAGCAACACGTACTACATAAAGTAAATCTAAGAATGAAGCCAGGTGAGCGAATTGCGATTATTGGTCCATCAGGATGCGGGAAATCTACAATCTTAAGGCTATTAGCTGGATTATTAATGCCATCTAGTGGGAAGCTATTTATATATGGAATTCATCAAAAATACTTACGTCTAGATCAAAGTTTGCCCCCAGACGTGCGCTTGGTATTTCAAAATCCAGCTCTATTGGCATCTCTAACAATAGAAGAAAATGTTGGATTTCTTTTGAGAAGAAAATCCAAAAGGATTGAAAAAACTTCAAAAGGCATGTTTTCTAATTTTCATCAAGAATTTACTCTAAGCGAAAAAAAAATCAATCAAATTGTTCACTCTTGCTTAGAGGAAGTTGGTCTTTTTGATGTTGCTGAAAAATTACCTGGTCAACTGAGTGGTGGAATGCAAAAACGCGTAAGCTTTGCCAGAGCTTTAATTAACGATCCATTTCAAAGTACTGACTCAATGCCACTTCTTCTTTTTGATGAACCTACTGCTGGCCTAGACCCTGTAGCAAGCACAAGAATCGAAGATTTAATAGTAAAAACAACTTCTATAGCCAAAGGCTGCTCAATAGTTGTAAGTCACGTACTTAGTACTATTGAACGATGTGCAGAAAGAGTGATAATGCTATATGGAGGGGAATTTAAATGGGATGGTTCTATAGAAGAGTTCAAGAACACTACAAACCCCTTTATAAAACAGTTTCGAAAAGGTAGTCTTGAAGGGCCCATTCAACCTAAAGAGATTTAATTATTATGCGTCGCAGTTTTCGTGATGCCATTGTAGGTTTTTCTCTTTTAGGAGGAGTTGTTATATTTTCAAGTCTTTCATTATGGCTAAAAGGAGTAAAGATCAATGCAAGCATGTGGACCATAAATGCTAATTTTTTAAACGCTAGCGGCTTGTCCGAAGGAACTCCCGTTACTTTTAGGGGAATTAAGGTAGGGAATGTCCAAAAGATATCTTTTACACCCAAAAATGTACAAGCAAAAATCAGGATAGACAAAAAAAATCTATTATTATTTAAGCCTATTAGAGCAGAGATTGAAACAAGTTCACTTTTAGGAGGAGACTCAGGAATTTCTTTAATTAGTGAAGGCGAGCCAAATGAAAAAATAATACATTTTCCTGGAGACAAAGATTGTCCTAGGAATTTAATTCTTTGTGAAGGAGACTCAATTGAAGGAGGCGGTGCAAATAATATTTCAAAACTAACTAATGATCTTAACAAGTTTCTTGAAGAAGCAGGGAGAAAAAAAGTTTTAGCTAAAATGGTTTCCTCGATCGAGCAATTTGATAGCACTCAAAAACACTTTGATGAATTAGTTAGACTAACAAGAATAGAGATATTAAAATCTAAACCTATCCTTGAGGAGTTAGGAAAATCGGCAAAGCACTTGAGTAATATATTAAATTCAATTGACGATCCCCAGGTTCTTAGTGATATCAAATCAAGTACAAGTTCTATTAAATCTTTAACTCAAAAGATTGATAAAATAAGTTATAAAGTAGATGAAATATTAAATGATGAAGAGTTAACTAATGCATTTAAAGATGCAGCTATAGGAATAGGGAGATTATTTAATGATATATATGAATAATACAATTAAATAATTGTAAGATCTATTTAACTGTATTAATTGCATCCATTGCAATAGAAGCAAGTGCCTGATCAGTAGCCTTAGGCAATTGAACATATTTACCTCCGGCAGCATCCGCTAATTCCTTACCAATACCACTAGCAATAAACTTTCTTTCAGTATCTATTACTAATAATTTAATTCCTAAAAAGCGATAACGAGAAGCAACATCTAAAATCTCTTGCTTCAAGTCAACAGATTCCTCTCCCTCTAATTCAGGTTGGCCCAAAGATTTACTTAAAGGGATATTACCCCTCCCATCAGTAATAGCAACTACAACTACCTGACCCAAATCACCTGTAGAAAGAGCATTAGCTCCTACTCTTGCTGCTTGAGTTAAACCATGTGCCAATGGAGAGCCACCTCCACAGGGCATTGTTTCCAATCTACGCTTTGCTGCGGTAATAGACCTTGTGGGTGGTAGCAAAACTTCTGCTTGCTCTCCTCTAAAAGGTATTAAAGAAACTTCATCTCTACTTTCATAAGCTTCTGTCAACAACCTAATTAAAGCTCCTTTGGCACTTTGCATTCGATTAAGTGCCATTGATCCACTAGCATCAACTAAAAAAATTACTAGAGAACCTGCCTTCTTCTGAAGAAGCTTGGCACGCAAATCACCTTCTTCTACAATCACTTTTCTTCCAGGTTCTCTTTCTCTTCTGGCTTTTTGGTAAGGAGCAGCCGCTCTCAAAGTAGCATCAACTGCAATTCTCCTAACGGGTCCTCTAGGAATAATTGGCTTAACATATCTACCTCTACTATCACTAAAAACAGCTGATCTACTTCCACTACTTCCACTTTTTGATTTTGTTGAAGAGAAAAGCAATAATTCTGGATCTATAGCACAAGCTTCAGGATCAAGCATAAACTCTTCAGGTATTGGAGGGGCGGACTGATCTTCAGGTGTATCTTCATCTTCAGTATCTTCATCTTCAGTCCCATCATCTGGAGATTCATCTGGCGGCGGAGGCGGTTGTTGCTGATCTTCCGGTGGTGGTGGCTCCATTTGCTCTTCCTCAGGAGGCAATTGCAAAGCTCTTGGGGCAATAACCAAACGCACGGCAACTTGCAAATCGTCTGCATCAACCTGATCTCTCCCACAAAGAGCAGCATGAGCTTTGGCTACTCGTGCAGCATATAGTTCAGAGCGATGCCCCTCCACTCCTCCTCTAATTGCTTCTTTAACTAGATATTCAATTTGTTCATGGCTAAGCATCACGTCAGGAAGCCATTGCCTAGCTAACAATAATTGAGTAGCCAATGTCTCGGTTGCTTCTTCCCATTTTTTTGAAAAAGCCTCAGTACTTAAACCAAAGGAAATAGCAGATTCTGTAATCTCTACTCTCTGCTCATTAGAAACAATCTGATCGGCAGACAAAACAATTGCAAAACGATCTAACAAATGATCTCTTACTGCTCCTTCTTCTGGATTATATGTAGCAATAAGAAGCGGTCTACAGGGATGACTAAGACTGAGTCCCTCTCGCTCAACTTGATTTTCCCCAGAACCAACTGCTGCGAGCATGAGATTTACAATCCCATCATCCAAAAGATTCAATTCATCTATATAAAGAACACCCCTATGAGATTCTGCTAATAATCCAGGCTGAAAAACGGCACTTCCACTTTCCAAAGAGGACGTCACATCAACTGATCCAACAAGACGATCTTCTGTTACTCCAAGAGGGACCTGGACAAAAGGTGCTTGAATTACTTTTCTAGGTGGATTTAACTGATCTAGATCAGAAGAATTTTTGCTTTGATTAATTAATGTTTGCGTAACCTCATCCCATTCCTCTGAAAAATTAGGATCAAGATTTCTTCCAAAAGGTCGAAGAGATTTCAAGTTCTCTAAAGAAGAAATGTCAAGAACTTCTATTGGAGGCAATAGTGCATGCAACCCTCTAGCCAATACAGATTTTCCAGTTCCTCTTCCACCTGCAATAATTACTCCACCCAATCCAGGGTCTACAGCTGCAAGCATTAAAGCTAATTTGATTGTCCCATGACCAGTTACTGCAGCCAAAGGGAAGGCATTATTAATTGCCACCTCACCTGATGAAAGCTTTGAACTAATACCCGTTGGTTCTTTTCCTGGTGAAACCATCGAATTTTCCAATCTCTATCATTTTTGCACCAGCTTGATTAATTAGAGCATGTCTTCTGTTAACAATCCAATGCCAAATACCCTTGCCATTGGATTGGGCGCGAACATACCAAGCCCTGTAGGCACTCCCAGATCGACTTTGATCAAGGCCAGACCAGTTCTAGAGAAAAATATAAATATTTGGATTAATGCATTTCTTAACGAAACGACTGACAAATTCTCATTAATCAAATCAAAGACTAATTTCCTATGGTCCCCGCTATATAAAACCAAACCTATAGGGGGACCACAAAAGCAACCTTTTTTTATCAATGCAGTCTTAGTAGTTAGAGGAGGCCAATTATCAAATCTAAACCCTTCGGTTAATGCAGCAACAAATCTTTTAGAAAGGCTGTGCAAAATAGAAAAAGATTTTGGAAGAGACCGATCAATTCCTTCAATTCAATGGGGACCAAGGTCTTTAGATCTGGATATCTTGGCATGGGGAAATTTACAGGTAAGAAATTCAAACCTAATTCTTCCTCACCCTTATTTAATGGATAGAGATTTCGTACTAATACCTCTAGCAGAAGCAATAAAATTAGGATCTAATATGCCCCAAAAAATTCCTCCTCAAAAAGACTGGGAAGAATAAATCTAAACACAAATATAAAAAATAAAATTCAAGAAAAGAGTCATACTAAATTCTATCAATGCTCATAAGTCATGCCCCCTTTATCCCCATCTGAACCATCAAAAATACTGAAAAATATTGAATCAGTTAACTCAAAAAAAATCAATTTTGAGGTTAACAACTATCTTCTTCCAATTGGAATAGAAAGTACTTTTGGAATCATTCGTCACCCTGGAGCAGCTTTAGCAGTTCCAATCAAAGACAATGGGAAAATAATAATTTTAAGACAATATCGGTTTGCCGTTTCTAGAAGAATTCTTGAATTTCCTGCTGGGACTCTCGAAAGTGATGAAGACCCACTTGCTTCCATAAAACGAGAATTGCAAGAGGAATCAGGATACACAGCATCTAAATGGGACCCTTTAGGAATACTTCTACCTTGTCCTGGATATTCAGATGAAATTATTCATCTTTTCCTAGCTCGTGAATTACAACCTTTAAACAAAAAACCAAAAGGAGATGCAGATGAGGATATTGAAATTTTAGAAATGACAAAAAACGAACTTGAAAATCACATTGCAAGTGGTGATGAAGCTCTTGATGGTAAAAGTATTTCAGCTTGGTATAGAACTTGCCAGTTTTTAAAACTATAAAAATCCAACATAAATATTCCTACTATTCTAATAAATTTTTAATTGAATTTACAACATATTCTTGTTCTTCTAAATTCAACTCAGGAAAAATTGGGAGGCTAAGTACTTCACTACATATATTTTCAGTATTAGGGAGAGAATTAACCTCATAATTATATTTTTTATATGCAGGCTGAAGATGAATGGGTATTGGATAATATATAATTGTTCCTACACCAAGCTTTTGCAAACTATCTTGTAACCAATCTCTCGCTGAACTATCAGGTAGATTATTATATATTTCCTTAAATTTATCATTGAATCTATTTGCAACTATTTCTTCTTTTTTAGAACAACTCGTAAACCTAATTACAAATTGATTCCATGAATTAATATTTTCATCTTTTTGAATAGTTAATGGCAACTGTATACCTGGTAAATCTTCCAACAAATGACAATATCTTTCAGCAATTTGTTGTCTCTTTTTAATCCACTTTGGAAGAGAAGGTAATTTTACATTTAATATCGCTGCTTGAATTGCATCTAATCTACTATTATATCCAAAATCTGTGTGCAAATATCTTTTAGGCATTCCATGAATAGCAAGCTCTCTCACACGATTTGCCAACTCAACATCATTAGTTGCAACTGCACCTCCATCTCCAGCAGCTCCTAAATTCTTGGTAGGGAAAAAGCTGAAACACCCAATATCTCCAATACTTCCAACTGGTTGTCCTTCCCACACTGATCCAACAGCTTGAGCGCAATCTTCAATAACTTTTAAACCATTTTCTTTTGCAAAAGAAAGTAATTTAGTCATATCAATAGGCGAACCAAACAAATGAACTGGCAAAATAGCTTTCGTAGAAGAAGTGATAGCTTCCTTAAGCAAATTCAAATCTAACAAATAATTTTCCGGATCAATATCAACAAAAATAGGCTTTGCACCAACATTGCTTATAGCCTCAGCTGTAGCAAAAAAACTAAAAGAAGATGTTATTACCTCATCACCAGGGCCAATATCCAAAGCTCTTAAAGCAAGCATCAAAGCATCTGTGCCACTATTACATCCAATAACATGCTTGACATGAAGACATTCAGCAAAAGATTTTTCAAAAGCATTTACTTCTAAACCACCTATATACTTTCCACTCTGAAGAATTTTCAAAACCGCAGCATCAAGCTCTTGTCCAATTTCAGACAATTGCTTATCAAGACTAAATAGAGGCACATGCATATTTTTCAGCTTAAAGCTTTAAGAACTTCCAATAACACCTTTTAGCATTTGTTTTTTCCATTTATTTAAACCAAAATGGCTCAAATCCAGGTCTCCACTTTATATTGCAGCCAATTGATGGCTTTTGCTCAATTGACAACTTCCTAAAACCTAAGGCTGCATCTAAAGCACTTCTTACATCAGATCCGGTAGGAAGAATAGTGTTTCCAGGACGACTATTATCTAATTGGCCTCGATAGATCAGTTCTTGTTTTCCATGAAATGCTGAGGAAAAAAGAAAAAAGTCCGGGGTACAAGCTGCTCTTAAAGACTTAGCTAAGGTCTGATCAAAATCAATCAAGTAAGGAAAGCTCCATCGATTATGAACTTTTTGTCTAAACAAATACTTAGGTCCGTCTTCAGGATGTGTTTCAACTGAATTACTAGAAACAGCAATCAAATTAACTTTATCCACATAGTCATCTCCCAAATGAGTTAAGGCTTCTTCAATATGCTTAACAAAAGGACAATGTGCGCAAATAATCATTATCAAAACAGGTTTATTGTTTAAATTTCTGCTGTTAATTCGATCGCATGATCCTGCAACAATATTTTCTAATTCCATTTTTTTATTAATTAATGGCAAATCAAAAGAGGGTAAGTCAGAACCTAAAGGCAACATTGTTGAAGCAGTTTTAACCATTTTTCAAAAGATGCGCATACTTCATCATCAAACATAGTTTCTTATGCATCTCCCATAATGCACCCTTAGTAAGAGAGAATTGTTAAAACCTTCTCAATATCTACTGAAACAATGCTTTTAGATCTAAGTGGTAAGAAAATCCTTGTAACAGGAATAGCTAACAATCGTTCGATTGCATGGGGAATTGCTCAACAACTCCATAAAAGTGGGGCTGATTTAGGTATAACTTATTTACCTGATGAAAAAGGAAGATTTGAATCAAAAGTTCGAGAACTTACTTCTCCATTAAACCCAAGTTTATTTTTACCTTTAAATGTTCAAGATAATAATCAATTAGAAAGCGTTTTCCACCAAATAAATGATAAATGGGGCCAATTAGATGGGCTAGTTCATTGCCTTGCTTTTGCTGGTAAAGAAGAACTCATTGGTGATTATAGTGCTACAAGTTCAGAAGGTTTTGCAAGAGCATTAGATATAAGCGCATACTCACTTGCACCACTTTGCAAACATGCTAAGCCTCTTTTTAGCCAAGGCGCTGGAGTGGTTACATTGACTTATCTAGGAGCTGAAAGAGCTATACCTAATTACAATGTAATGGGAGTCGCAAAAGCTGCTCTGGAAGCCTCTGTACGTTACCTATCGGCAGAACTAGGGCCTGAAAAGCAAGTACGGGTAAATGCAATAAGTGCTGGTCCTATTCGTACATTGGCAAGCTCAGCAATTGGAGGAATTCTTGACATGATTCATAATGTTGAAGAGAAAGCTCCATTACGAAGAACAGTTACTCAAACTGAAGTTGGGAATACTGCTTCATTCCTTCTAAGCGATCTTTCAAGTGGCATTTCAGGTCAAACTATTTACGTAGATGCAGGATATTGCATTAACGGAATGTAATTTAGATGGCACCATAGTTTTAGTTGATCTAAATAGATGAATTTGCAAAGACACAGCGAGATTCATCGAGTTACTAATGAAACTGATGTAACAGTTCGCTTAGGACTTGATGGGAGTGGTAAAAGCAAAATTTCTTCTGGGATTGCTTTCCTTGATCATATGCTTCATCAAATATCTAGTCATGGATTGGTAGATTTAGAAGTCTTGGCAATAGGTGACACGCATATTGATGATCATCACACCAACGAAGATGTTGGGATTGCTCTTGGCCAAGCGCTCTCAAAATCTCTTGGAGATAGAAAGGGTATTTATAGATTTGGTCACTTTATCGCTCCATTAGACGAAGCTCTTGTAGAAGTTGTACTTGATTGCTCTGGAAGGCCACATATCAACTATGAATTAAAGATCCCTAATCAAAAAATTGGGACTTATGATACAGAACTAGTAAAAGAATTTTTTGTTGCAGTTGCGAACAATTGTGGGCTCACGCTCCATATACGTCAATTAAATGGAACTAATTCTCACCATATAGTTGAAGCCTGTTTTAAAGCATTTTCCAAAGCGCTAAGAATGGCAATTGAATTTGATCCAAGAAGAAGCGGAAATATACCAAGTAGCAAAGGAGTACTAGAGCAGGCAGGGAAGAATATTAATTAACGCGCGATTGAAAGCATCACTCGCATTTTTATTTTTTTTACGCGAAGATTAGATAATAGAATTCATAGATTTTTCGTGGCCAATCCTAAAATAAATCCTGTTTTAGGCATAAACCAAGAGGTCTTTAATCAAACGGACTGGTCAAGTGCTTACTGCAATGTTGAAAAAGAATGCACCAGAACAAAATTAAAATTAATTAACGGATCAGTACCAAAAAAACTAAATGGTACTTTTTATAAAAATGGTCCAGGAAGATTGGAGCGAAATGGAGCCTGGGTTCATCATCCATTTGATGGTGATGGGATGATTACATCAATGCAATTTAGTAATGGTGAGGTTATTTTTAGCAACCGTTTTGTCAGAACAAAAGCTTGGGAAGAAGAAGAAAAAGCAGGAAAGTTTTTATATAGAGGAGTCTTTGGAACAAAAAAGTCCGGATTAAAAATATCTAATGCTTGTGATCTTAGATTAAAAAATATTGCCAATACTAATGTAATTAAACTTGGGGATGAACTCCTTGCTCTATGGGAAGCAGCAAGTCCTTATTCACTTGATCCAGAAACACTTATCACAAAAGGTCTATCAACAGTCAATGGTGTTCTCAAAGATAAAGAAGCATTCAGTGCTCATCCTAGATTTGATCCTGGGCATCACAAAGAACCTAGAATGGTAAATTTTGGAGTAACAACAGGTCCAAAAAGTACAATTAGATTAATGGAGTTTTCTGTTGAAGGGAATAATTCAGGACAACTGATTAGTGATAGAAAAGATATCTTCCCAGGTTTCTCATTCCTTCATGATTTTGCCATAACACCAAATTGGGCAATCTTTTTGCAAAATGCAATAGAGTTTAATCCCATCCCTTATATTCTAGGTCTAAAAGGTGCGGCGCAATGTTTAAGATCAAATCCAAATGGCAAAGCAAAATTCTTATTAATACCTAGAGACTCAGGATTATTTCCAAAACAATCACCGCGAATAATTGATGCCCCAAATGGATTTGTTTTTCATCATTTGAACGCATTTGAAGAAGAAAATGAGTTAACTATTGACAGTATTTTCTATCAAGACTTTCCTTCCATTAGCCCTAATGATGATTTTCGTAAGATTGACTTTAATCAACTACCAGAAGGCATTTTAAAAAGATGCAAGATTAATCTATTAAATAACAAAATAGAACAAGAAATTTTAAGCAACCAATGCTGCGAATTTGCAATGGTAAATCCAAGTTTTCAAGGTTTTTCTGCAAAATATAGTTGGATGGCAACCGCGTCAAAAGCTATTGGGAATGCACCATTGCAAGCTATAAAAAAATTAAATCTTGTAAATAGAAAGGCGTTTTATTGGAACGCAGCACCCAGAGGCTTTGTTAGTGAACCAATTATGATCCCTGACGAATACTCACAAAATGAAGATGATGGATGGGTATTAATACTACTCTGGGATGGTGCAACACAATCAAGTCAATTAGTAATACTTGATGCAAAGAATCTTAAACATCAAGCAACATTAGAATTACCTATAAAAATTCCCCATGGACTTCATGGAACCTGGGTAAGAAATAAAATTTAATTCATACATAATCATTATAATATAAACTAAAAGTTAAATATTTTTTTTAATTCAGGAACTAATTTATTAAAGGCATCAGTACGATGACTTTTAACTTCTTTCTGATAAGATGACATCTCTGAAAAGGTTAATTGAGTTCCTAATACTTCAAATATAGGATCATATCCAAATCCATTTTTTCCTCTTGGTTTGTTAACAATAAGCCCATCGCATCGACCTTCAACTTCAACCAAAATCTCACCAATAGGTGAAGCAATGCAGAGTGCACAAGAAAAGAATGCTCTTCGATTAGAACAACCTTCCAAATCTTTCAACAACCTCGAAATTCTTTCGAAATCACTATTTGCATATCTAGAAGAAAATATTCCTGGCGCACCATCTAACGATTCAACACATAACCCTGAATCATCTGCAAGAGCTATTTCATTACTATATCGTGATACAGAAAGAGCTTTTAAACGAGCATTTTCAGAAAAAGTATTACCTGTTTCTTTTACTTCTAAATTTTCTGGTTGACCTTTTATTAATAAAGAGAAATCTGACAACAATCTTTTAAATTCTTTTATTTTCCCTTTATTTTTACTGGCAACAACCAAAGTTTTCATGAATTTTTTATTAAGTGGATAAAGTTTTTATCTTTAATGAAATCCAATAAAACCTTTCATCATTGTAATAAAAAAAAGATATGAAACATTCTTCCTTCTATAATTTATATAGATTAATAGCTTGATCTTATATTTAAGAAAAACGAATTACCAATAAGAAATTAATATGGGGTGCATGAATCCCTATCTTCAAAAAACTATAGTAATAACAGATCGAATCCTTTGTAGTTGGATCCGCTGCAAAAGGAAAGCTTGGTTGGATTTCAATCAAACAAGTCATTCAAAAGTATGGACTGCTCATAGAGCCCTTCTACTTGATCACCAACATAAAAGCCTGAAAGCATTTACAAATGACCCCCCAAAAAGGGGAATATCTGCATGCAAACAAGCAGCGGATGGAGTTATTGGAATACGTCTAAAAGGTATTAGCTCTTCGGGGATGAAACTCGAAGCACATCCACCATTGCTTTACAAAAACAAAGAAAATAGTTGTTGGGGAGGATTCTCATATATACCAGTCATTGCAAGGCAAGGAAGAAGAA
>CACIYC010000019.1 GCA_902590775.1 uncultured Prochlorococcus sp. | reverse complement strand
TATAACCTTTTATCCTCATTTCTTTTGGTAAAACCATCTTTGGGTATAAATCTGGTAACAAGCTTTTTTATAACAATCATTATTGTCGACTAACTCGCTTAAACAGCAATACGAGATCTCCCTCTCTTACGGCGATTTCTTATAACATTTCTGCCAGTATGAGATCGCATCCTAACTCTAAAGCCTGATACACGCTTTCTTTTCCTACTAGTTCCTCCGAAAGTTCTTTTGGTCATTGTTTTCCCTGAGTATACGGATTTGTTGTTTAATGATTATCTAATTTATCAGTTCATCTGACATCTATATTCCAAGATCCAACATAACCAGATATTGGCATTGCACCTGGAGCTTGTGCATATGCATGAAATTGGAACATTCCTGATTTCCTTGGATTTATTATTTTCATCTTTAACGCGTAAGTTTCCTTATCCGCAGGGATAGGTTTTTCAGGGATGATATCAATGGAAGTTTGCTCTTTATTTATCTCTATTAATGCGGGAATATTCTTGATACATCTAGTCTTAGAAGCATATCCGCCCATTTTTGCTTGACATAATTTGACTTTTTTGGGTTTAATCTCTGCATCAAAATATTCTGGAACTTTGATTGAAAGCTTCATTATGCCTGTTTTTCGATCAATATGTCTAAGAAGAAGGAAGTAGGTTGCTCTGTCATTTCTATCAGTAGAGCTTTGTCGATACTTTAGTTTTTTATAATTAGAATTAGTATCCCATATGAAATCAATTCCTGTATTGGCTAATGAGGATGTATTACCAAAAACTCCTAGACCAATTCCAATAAAAGTACTAAAGATTATTGAGGAAGCTGATACTTTTTTAGCAGTGCTTCTTAAGTTGACTTTGATTTTATGCTTAAGCATTTTAGGAAAATTTGCTGATAAAAGGTTCTCAAATAGTTTATGTTTTTACTATTTGTTCCAAAGATTGTATTGTCACCTTAAGTTAAGCAATTTAGTTTTGCTAATTGGATCTGTCAGGTCGCAGCATAATTGCTTTACCTAAATAAGTATGTTGAGGAGATTGATCATTAGGTAGTTTTACAAGTGCAAGAATTCTAATGCAATGAGGTAGATCTCCTTCTACATACATTTGCTGGCAATCTAGCAAGGCTACTTTCCCCCACCCATTCTGTTTCCTTGCAATAGAAGCAGGGAAACAAGCACTTAGATCATTTGTTACAGAGAAGGTAATCGAAATGACTTGATCAGGAACAAGTTTATTCCTTTCAACTAGTTCATTAACTAATTCATTAACTGCTATTTCAATAGCATTTGAAGAGTTTTCTAAACATGTAGTAGCTCCTCTAATGGCTTGAATGTTCATTTTCTTTCTTGATTGCGAATTCTTATGGTCTAAATAGCCAAAGTATTTGACCATTAGATGCAAATTCCAAATCAATCGCTTCTAAAAATTTTGAAATAGTATTTCCTCCAGGTAATAGACCAATTAATTTCTTTTTAGGACGTCCAAGAGTAATTGGTTTTTGATCCTCATCAAGATCTGCGAGTTTTGCAGCAAGTAATCTTGCATCATTTTCATCACCGACTTCATCAATTAAACCAAGTTCTTTTGCTTGAGTCCCTGTAAAAACTCTGCCATCAGCAAATTCTCTAACTTTATTTTCACTAAGTTTTCTTCCATCTGCTACTGCTTTAACAAATTGATCATAACTACTATCTATAAGAGATTGAAGTAGATCTCTTTCTTCAGAAGTTAGAGCCCTGTCAGGGGAGAGAATATCTTTAAATAAACCACTCTTAACTGTTTCGAATCTAATCCCAATACGTTCAAGTAATTTAGAAAAATTATTGCCCCTAAGAATTACACCAATTGACCCTGTAATGGTTCCAGGGTTTGCAATAATTTTTTCGGCAGCCACACCTATGTAAACGCCTCCTGACGCTGATATGTTGCCAAAACTTGCTACCACGTTGCAACCTTTTTTTCGAAGTCTAAGAAGTGCAGCATGTATTTCTTGGCTGTCACCTACAGTGCCTCCAGGGCTATCTATTCGAAGTAATAGAGCAGGAAACTCCCTATCTTCAATTTGCCTAATAGCTTTGAGTACAAGTTTCCTTGTTGATCCATTGATTGGACCATCAATGACTATTCTTGCCATCCTTCTTCTGGATTTACGACGCAAAGGCCAAATCATTTCTTCAATGTGTATTCCATTGGATATTAAAAAGAAGCTCACAAGCTGTCGCCATGTTTAAAAAGTTGAATTGGTTGTTAATGATTTTGCCATTTGCTTTATGGGGCTCTGCCATGGCGGCTATGGCGCCTTTGGTTAAATCTAGTGGCCCAGAGTTTGTTGCCATTCTAAGACTTTTCCCTGCTGGAATTGTTGTTTTGATAGCCGTAATTTGTTTAAAAAGACCTTTAAAAATAGCCAAAATTGATTTGTTGTGGTTTTTAGCTTTTTCTTTAATAGATGGAACTATTTTTCAGTTTTGCTTATCAAAAGGATTAATTGAGACAGGAGCAGGTTTGGGATCAGTTTTTATTGATTCTCAACCTTTGTTAGTAGCTCTTCTTGCAAGAACTATTTTTGGTGATCCTATAAATCCTATTGGATGGATAGGGTTAGTTCTTGGTCTTGGAGGAATAATTTGTATTGGCCTTTCTCCAGAGTTGTTAGGACATTGGTTTCTCATGAATGAAGAAGTATCTGAATTTAATTTTTTTAGTCATGGACAAGGCTGGATGTTAGGAGCTGCACTGGCAATGGCTGTTGGTACTGTATTAATACGATTTACTTGCAAAGAGAGTGACCCAGTTGCTGTTACTGGCTGGCATATGGTTCTAGGTAGCGTACCCTTGGCAATTTGGCATTCTTTTAATAGAAGTTGGCCTTTTATTCCAAGTTGGTCTAATTCTGATTGGCTTTTGATGGCATATTCAACTTTCCTCGGAAGTTCATTGGCTTATGGATTGTTTTTTTGGTTCGCTAGCAGAAAAGAACTTACAAGCTTTAGCAGCCTTACTTTTTTGACGCCAGTTTTTGCTCTTCTATCAGGAGGTCTTTGGTTAGGAGAAAGGCTTCAATCTTTGCAATGGGTAGGTGTCTTAATAGTATTAATCTCTGTATTTTTGGTAAGTCAAAGATCTCGGATATGGCAGCCTTTGGCACCTAGCGCAGATGATTTATCTAAGGGAATTTCTGGATGAATCAAAAACCTTTTAGATTTATTGTAGTTAGTACCCCTATTGGCTTTTTAGGTAGTGGAAAAGGTGGGGGAGTTGAGGTTACTTTGATATCAATTTTAAAAGGACTTTTAGAGTTAGGCTATGAAGTCAGTCTAGTCGCTCCTGAAGGTTCATTGCTTCCATTAGAATGCAAAGAAGTTCAGCTTTTTAGTCTAAGAGGGTTAGATCAGCCTAGTTGGCAGCATATAGACTTCAATTCACCAATAACAATTCCTTTAGATGGTGTTTTACCTAGATTATTAGAAGTTGCATTTAATCTTGCAAGAGATACTGATGTGATATTGAACTTATCTTTTGACTGGCTTCCTTTATGGCTTACTCCTCATGTGCAAAAAAAGGTATTTCATTTAATTAGCATGGGTGCAGTCTCTAAGGTTATGAAAGATTTAATTAATAATTTATCTAAGACGCATCATTCGAGATTAGCTTTTCATACTTTTTCCCAGGCCTCAGATTTTGACTTGAGTTCCGATCCTGTTGTTGTAGGAAATGGTTTTGATTTGAAAAACTATACCTTTCAAGAAACTAATAATGGTGCTTTAGGTTGGGCTGGGAGAGTCGCTCCAGAGAAGGGCTTGGAAGATGCAGCAAATGTAGCCGCTTTACTAAGAACTACTTTGATTGTTTGGGGCCTAATTGAAGATAATGAATATGCCTCTCAAGTAGAAGCTTCGGTTCCAGCTGGTACTATTCAATGGCGAGGATTCCTTGAGACTGAGAAATTTCAAAAACAACTAGGTAGCTGTAGAGCATTCATTAATACTCCTAAATGGAATGAGGCTTATGGAAATGTTGTAATGGAGGCAATGGCTTGTGGAGTCCCTGTAGTAGCTTATGACCGAGGAGGGCCAGGTGAGCTTGTTAAATCAGGGGTAACAGGCTGGCTGGTTCCTCCTGATGATCTAGATCAATTAAAAATAGCTTTATCAAAAATTGATCAAATTGATAGACAAAATTGTAGAAGTTGGGCCATTCAATCTGCTTCTTATCAAGCATTTTCTAAACGCCTTGAAAATTGGATTATTGAAGGATTAGATATTTAATAACCTTAAAAATATAAACTAATCAACAAATCAATTGAAAATATTACCTACTAGTAAAAAATATAAAGAAGGAATTTTATTAATTCTATTTGCGGGAGTTATCCTTTGTATTTGGCAATTAGGTTCAACTGGATTAGTAGATGAAACGCCACCTCTTTTTGCTGCAGCAAGTAGAGCAATGAGTGAAACTGGCAATTGGTTGACTCCTAGAGTTAATGGCCTAAATAGATTTGACAAACCACCTTTTATATATTGGTTAATGGGCGTTTTTTACTTACTTCCTGGGCATAGTATTTGGGACCCATTAGGGACCTGGTCAGCAAGACTTCCTTCTGCAATTTCCACTGTCTTAATGATGATTTTTATTGGTGATACACTTATGCGTTGTCCAGATAAGAATGATACTTTCCCCAGAAGAACTGCTGTTATAGCTGCTTTGGCATTTGCACTCTCTCCATTAGTAGTCATATGGAGTCGAATAGCGGTTAGTGATGCATTGCTTTGTTCTACATTGGGAATCAGTTTATTACTTAACTGGAGAACATATATAAGTCAATCAAATCGATATTGGTGGACTGCATGGGTAGTTTTGGGATTATCGGTTTTAACAAAAGGGCCGGTTTCATTAGTATTAGCAGGACTTACATTTATTATTTTTGGCTTTGTTCAAAGAGATTTTTATACTATATTTAAACGAAATAAACCTATAAAAGGTTTATTTATAACTTTACTTGTAAGTGCACCTTGGTATATAGCAGAACTATTAGTAGAAGGAAGACCTTTTTGGGATAGTTTCTTTGGTTATCATAACTTTCAAAGGCTTACTTCTGTTGTAAATAATCATTCTCAGCCCTGGTGGTTTTTTGGAATGATGTTATTAATTTCATCATTACCATTTACTCCCTTTCTTTTAATTGGATTAAAAGATTTTATCTCTTCATTATTTAGATTTAATTCATTTCAGACAAAAGAGATAAGAAGAATAGATCAATCATTAGTCAATTTTTCCGGAAGCTGGCTTCTTTCAGTCTTTATTCTATTTTCTCTTGCCGCCACGAAGCTTCCTAGCTATTGGCTACCAGCTGTTCCAGCTGCTTCAATTTTGATAGCAATTTCATCTAATAACTCAAGAAGAAGTTTTAAATCTCAAGCAATCTCTTATTTCCTTTTAGCTATTTCAATGCTTGCTCTTGCCTTTATATTATTCTTACCTGAGCTATGGATATTTTCTATAGATGACCCTGAGATGCCTGATTTAGCATCGAATTTATTGGAAAGCAAGTTATATTTAAGGGCTTCAATCCTGTTGTTTTTAGTATCTTGTATTGGATTCTATTTTGCCATTTATAAGAGATTTAGAAGTATTTTTATTTTGCAAATTCCGTTAATCTTTATTCAAGTTTTTGTGATGTTGCCATTATGGAATCTTGCTGATGAATTAAGGCATAAGCCAGTTAGGCAAGTCTCACAGAAACTCTTATCTATTCAAAATAAAAATGAGCCAATTGCAATGGTAGGAATAAGGAAACCATCTCTTCATTTTTATACCAGGAAATTGGTTACATATGAATCACATAGTCCAGTTGGATTGGTCAACTTGTCCAATAGATTACGCTATGAGGAGAGAGATAATTGGAATAATATTGAAAAAAACCTACCAAAGGAAGCACCCACTTTTCTTCTTGTGATAGATCGTAAGACAAGTACTCTTCAACATTGGCAAAATCTTGAGAAACAAGAATTAGGAAACTATGGAGTATATAAAATATGGCGATTAAAAAAACAGGTTGTAGAAGAAAGAGAAAAATTTCTAAGATCTAGAGGTGTAATGCCTAATTGGAGAGAGACTACAAAAGAGAGATATTAATAAGTTTGGACTTTAAGCATTCTTAAACTTTAAATATTGCGCATATTTAGAATCCCAAGAAAGCATTAGTTTAAAGTTTTTTTGCTTGCGTATTTTTAGATGAATTACTTTTGAATACTTTCCGTAAAAAATTATTTGTTATGCTCTTAAGGATCTTAAAAGTATAAGCCTGCAAATATTATTATAATTAGAAGATGGCACAGCAGGACCTCGCTAATTTCATTAAGAAGGTAAAGGCACTTGAAGCTTTAGTTAGTTCATTGGATAAATTCCCTACTAGGAGAGAAAAGTTGTCCTCTTGCTCTAGTCATGACCAGGTTGTAAAACTAGCAAAATCTTGGGGATTTGATATAGGAAAGCGTTGGGGCGAAAAATAATTATAAATCTTGAAATGTACTGATTAACTTAAGCTATTTGGGCTAGCAAAAAACCCTTGGGAATTAAGGAACCAGATCATTATAGCTATTGGCCCTAATCCGAAAATAAGTAAAACTAATTTTTGTATAGTAGGTGACGATTCTTTTTCTTTTATAAGTTTTCCCATTTTAATAATTCTTTCAACTTGCTTTATATTATCATTTTATTAAATCTGGTATTTCTCTAATAACTCATTATTTATCTACTTAATTCTTCTCAAAGTATATTAGTTTGAAATCTTTATATTCACTTATTATATTTATTTTGTTTTTGCGAGACATTCCTACTTGTTCTAGTATGTTATTACGAACTACTAAAAACTGAGTATTTGCTATGGTTTCAATAGACTTTTCATAGAATTTGTATTTTGGAAAATAATAAGAAAATAAAAATCTTTCCTTGCTACTGCTTATAGGGTCAATTATTAGTACACTCTCATTATTTATGATTTCTTTTACATTTGTATTCTGGATGAATTTTTTAAAATCATAATTTGGGTTCCCTATTAAGCCTTTTGAGAATAGTACTGCTATTAAGGAGGAGTGAATGGTTAGTATTATTATTAATGATTTTATAAAAATTCCTGGATTATTGGCATTAAAAAAAACGTATGAACCTGTTATCAAGTAACTAAGACTGAATATGAATAGAATTTTTTCTAAAAATTCCTTTGAATAAGGTATAGATATAAGATTTACTTCTATTATGATATATAGTAAAAGACTTAGAAAACCTATTAAAAGGAAAGAAATAGAAATAGTTTTTCCAGTATTTAATGAAGAGTGTTTATTCTTATTGATATATTTATCTATAGCTATTGCAGAAAGTATTGCTATCCATGGAGTAATTATTAAACAATAATGGTAATGATTTGATGAGCCAAGCATTAATAATAATATTGATATTATGGGCGAACCAATTAGTAGAGACTTTATTTCATTTGATTTTGTTAGAATTACATTCCTAATACCATTTATACAAATAAAGCCACACGGAAGTGTTAAAAGGATTATGCTTCTTGGGTAGAATACTACTCCATTTAATATTCCATTGTTAAATGCCTTTTGACTTGTGAAACTAGCTAATTGGCTAATTGCATTAAAACCATATGCATTGTAAGCAAAATAGAAAGCTACAAAAGTAGGAATAAGCCCAATAAGTATCCCTAATATTAGGTATTTTAAATTCTTAAATTGTGATTTCCTTGATGTGAGATAAATGTAAGGAGTAAAACTTATTAATGGTAATAATTCCATGTAACTTCTTACTGTAAATGCTAAAGAAAACATTGTCCCTGCTACAAACCAGTTCCAATATGTTCTTTCTTTTGTTGAAATAGTTATTGTTTGGTGGTGTTTTGAAATTTGATATATAGCGATTAGGTTTAGTAATACAAAGATCATGTCTGGGCTGCAGTAATGGCTATATTGGAACCATATAGGTGAAGATAAAAGGATGATTACTGCAATTAGAGAAGAGCGTTTATTTATAAATAAATTTGAAATCTTAAATGTGTAAATTAATGCTATAACTGAAGAAATAAAACTTGGCAATCTAGCAGCAATTTCGTTTATTCCGAAAAATTTTATACTTAAAGCAATTAACCAATAGCTACCAATAGTTTTATGATGTGCACTTTGGAATGGAGTGAACCAATTGTTTCTTAAAAGAATTAGCCTTGCTCTGCTAGCGTAAATAGCTTCGTCATGGGAAATAAGGCTATGATTGCTAATGAAGAAAAGGCATGCTCCTGAAAGTATGATGATTAAGGTGATTGCAATATTAATATAAAAAGTCGAAGAGTATTTGCTATTAGAAGGAATTAATAAAGACATTTTTATATATTATTACTTTGACAACTAAATTGATTATATACGCTATTTAATAGATTTTAATTAATCAAGAAAATCCTTTCCCTTCATTTCTCAGTTAATCTTTAAATTTCATTTGTAAATAAGTTAAAAAAAAAGCCTCGTTTAAAAAACGAGGCTTTTTTTTTGATTGATTAATTTATCAAGTTGAACTTGCACTAAAGTTTAGCTTGGATCCTAGATCTTTAAAGTTGTAGCCCATTGCTCTAAGTGCATGCCATAGATGACCTTGAAGGGCAAAGAAGCCAGCAATGTAATGGAAATTGGCTGTCCAGCAACGGCCAGAATGGCCTAAAGGTGCTATTCCATTGCTGTAGTCAATAGAATCTACAAATGCCGGTGCAATTACAAATGCTCTATTTAAAGGTTCTCCATAAAATTCAACAGGGTAAACAGTTGTGTTTTGTGATACCCAGAAAGCAGCAACAATTGCCATCCAACCAATTCCAGCAAGGCTGAAGGAAAGAATTGATTCAGCTGAAAGTAGTCCAGCACCTTTAAGTCTGTCGTATTCTCCCAAGCGTTTGTCTTCCCATTTTGTAGAACCTGCGATGGCATGGAAGCAGCCACCAGTAATTTCTATAAATGCTAAGAATGCATGTCCACCCATGACATCTTCGAGGCTATCAATATCAAGGAAATTAACTTGACGTTCCCATATCATTGAAAGATCAAGATTGTAATTAACCTGACGAACTGCACCAAGTGCTGGGTCATATATTCCGTGAATTCTTGCCCATTCAACAAACCAAGCACAAGCAATACCAAACAATATTAAATGGTGCCCAAGTATAAAAGTTTGATTATCTGGGTTATCCCACTCCAATTTGAATTTCCTTGCTTGAGGAACACTACTTTTCTGCATGTCATCAGGGAAGTAAATTGCATGCAATAAGCCACCAGCTCCATAAACCATTGAAAGGATCAAGTGAACTATCGCAATTGTCACAACACCTGCGCCTGTCCAAACACCTGCTTCGTCGAAGCCAATTCCTACTGAGGCCAAGTGAGGTAGAAACACAAGACCTTGTTCACCCATAGGTAATGAGGGATCAAAGCGAGAAAGTTCAAAAAGAGTGTTTGAACCTGCTCCAAAAGCGATCATTCCTGTATGCGCAGCATGCGAGGCAATAAATCGACCAGAGCGATTGGTAACGGAAGCATTACCAGCCCAGTAGTCATAAGTGACATCTGGGTTTCCGTAGGTCTGCATACTTTTAGCGTTCCTGATAATAGATAGATACAAGGAACATTACAGGTATTAATTACTTATGCTTGAAATAGTTAAAAGTCTTTATTACTTTTTAAAATAATTTAAGAGTTTTGGAGTCAAGCAGTAAAACCAATTCTGAGATAAAAAGGAGTAAAATGTTTAAATTACTGAAAACTGGCTTTTTATATAGAAAATGCTTATGCATTCTCTTAGATGGAGCATTTAACTTTTGGTGGAACTAAGTTAAGGGTTGGATCCCTTAATTAATTCAACACTTGCTGAAGAACTTGAAGTACATCTACATAGCCTTTATATGAGTTGAAGGGACTAAAAATTAAAAAAAGTAGAACTCTCTTGGTTGCTTACAACCAGTCATCTTAAGATGATCAAGTTCTTACGGGGTTGAATCTATAGAAGGTAATTAACCCTGAAGCAGGGAAACGATCAAAAACTTTCTTAAATTATTTTTTATTTTCAGAACAAACTCTTTTGTTGATTTTTAGAGATTGTCTAGAAAGCAAATAATAATTATTAAATAAAGATGATTCTTAGAACAAGTAAATAACTTGATAATCTTGCGATTTTTTATGGAAATTAAAAAAAAATCGTTTTTAAATAATCTCAATAGACTTTAGAATAAATTTCTTATTTAAAAGGTAAGAAATACTTTTACTAATAATTAGACTATGCTCTTTCCCCTGAATAGCTTTTTTGCTTGATGATTTCAGATAAGTACATGCATATTGCTTTTGAAAGTATGGAGTTCGTTGATTGATTTGTTCCTTGCAATTCATAAATTTTGAGTTACAAAAGAAATGTGGAAAACACTCTATTAAGTGGGATTCTAAATGAAGTGTATTCAGAGATTTTTTGCAGTTCTTGCTCCATTAGGTTTTTTGCTCCCTAATTTTGTTAATGGAGCTGAAGTCAATATTAAAAATCATTCCAGTAATTCCCTAACCTCTGCTACTCAAGTTCAGGTTGTTAATCCTATTCAGTTTTCCGATGTTTTCCCAGGAGATTGGGCCTATGTAGCTCTTCAGAATCTAAGTGATAGTTATGATTGTCAGAATAATTCCTATTCTGAAACTCTTAATAGTGGACAATCTTTAACTCGTTACGAGGTTGCTGAATTAATAAATGCTTGTTTAGAGGGAGAGTTTGTCACATCAATGAATTCTGATGCCATGCGTCTCTTGAATGAGTTTGAAACTGAAATGACGATACTCAAAGGAAGGCTTGATGGCCTAAGGTTTAAATTTGATAAGCTATAGAATGCAATTATTTATTTCTATCAAGACTATTATCTAAATTCTTCGCAAGGAAATTAGCGAGACGTCTTTAGCCTATTAAATTAAAATGATTACTATAAAGCTCTACATTAAAGTACTTATACTTTTCATGGATTCTTAAATTTAAAGTTGAATCAACAGAAATTTCTGTTTTCTGTAACTGAGACTCAAGTAAATTGTTAATATACATAGATTTTTAGAAGTTCTCTTCAGAAGCTTATATTTCTTTGTTATTTCATGTGCCTTGATGATAAAGTTGCAAATAATTCTCTTCAATGCATATATTATTTCTTTTATTATTTAGTCTATGTGATGGTTTTGAAATTTTAAATTTAGTTTTAAATTTGATCGGTCTTTAGAAGAATAATTATTTTAACTACTTTTGCTTTTCAAGGAAGAGGATTTTGAAAGATATCATAAGCTATTTGAAATTTAGGAGTTTTAGAAACTGATAAACCTTGTCTTCTTAAATTATTAATTTCTTTACCATTTAATATTTTCATGCTATGTAAAGATAAAATTATTCTCTTAGTTCTTAGTTTGAGAAATTCTAGCTAATGGGTTTATCCTTTTTTCAAGGTAAAAAAGTTTTAATTACTGGGCATACTGGTTTTAAAGGCTCATGGTTAAGCGTTTGGTTATCTCAGCTTGATGCAGATGTTATTGGCTTATCAAATTCTGTCCCTTCCAAGCCTTCTCACTATGAATATATCAAAGGTTGTTTATCTAATGATCTAAGAGAAGACATAAGAGATGCAGATGTTTTGAAGTCAGTTGTTCAATCATTTAAGCCAGATTTCATTTTTCATTTAGCTGCCCAACCTATAGTTCGTGCATCTTATGAGGATCCATTGGTCACCTGGGAAACAAATGTATTGGGGACAATCAATGTTTTAGAAGCACTTAGAACTTCAAGTAAGCCTTGTTTTGCGGTATTTATTACTAGTGACAAATGTTACAAAAATGTTGAATGGACTTGGGGGTATAGGGAAAATGATCGTCTGGGTGGACCTGATCCTTATAGTGCATCAAAAGGTGCTGCTGAAATAGCCATAAATTCTTATAAACAATCTTTTTTTAATTCGAAGCAAAGTCTTATTAGGATTGCTTCTGCTAGAGCAGGTAATGTTATTGGAGGTGGAGACTGGGCAAAAGACAGAATTGTTCCTGATTGCGTTAGATCTTGGTCTAAGGGTGAATTGACAAAATTGAGGAACCCTCATTCAACAAGACCTTGGCAGCATGTATTAGAGCCACTTAGTGGTTATTTGACACTTGCAAAATCACTTCAGTCCGACTCGAAAATTAATGGTGAACCCTTTAACTTTGGCCCACATTCAGTTGAAACTTATAGTGTTTTAAATCTTGTGAGAGAAATGTCTAAATATTGGGATCAGGTTCAATGGAAAGAAAATTTATCTAATAAATCTGAGTTATATGAGTCTTCTCTTCTTAAGCTTAATTGTGATAAAGCCCTTCATTTACTTGATTGGCATTCGTGTCTTTCTTTTCAAGAAACTATAAAGTTTACAGTTGACTGGTATAAAACATATAATAATAATCCATCAGATATTTTTAATATTTCTAAAGATCAGATTAGTCAATATATTAATTTAGCAAGAATGAGAGGTTTAAATTGGGCACAATGAATTCCCTAGAAAAAATTCTAGTTACTCCATTAGCAAGAATCTCAACACCTGGAGGGGATGTATTGCATGGAATAAAAAGTAATGAGAAAACTTTTAATGGTTTTGGAGAAGCATATTTTTCTTATATAGAACCAAAGACAATAAAGGCATGGAAATTACACAATAAGATGACAATGAATTTGATTGTGCCTAGTGGAACAGTTAAATTTGTTTTTTGTGATTTAGATAATTACTCTTTTAGGATGGAAATTATTGGAGAATCAAACTTTTCAAGAATAACGGTACCTGCAGGAATTTGGTTTGGCTTTCAGGGTTTGGATAATGCAAAACCTAGCTTGGTTTTTAATTTAACAGATATTCAACATGATCCCAATGAGGTAAGTAGAAAAACAATTGCAGATATTGATTTTAAATGGTAAATGATAGATTCTAATAAGATAAACAATGAAGAGAAAAATCAACTAAAAATGAAGGTTCTTATTCTTGCAGGAGGCTTTGGGACTCGTTTAGGAGAGTATACTGAAACCATTCCTAAGCCTATGGTTTCAATAGGAGGAAAGCCAATTATTTGGCATATTATGAAGCATTATGCCAAATATGACCATACTGATTTTAATATTGCATTAGGGTATAAAGCGGAAATAATAAAAGAGTATTTCTTAAAATATAGAGAATTAAATTCGAATTTTTGCATTAATTTAAATAATGGGTTAATAAATTTTCATGAGAATTGTTTAGATGATTGGAGCGTTAATCTAGTAGATACAGGTTTACATACTATGACCGGAGGTCGTGTAAAAAGAATGCAATCATATTTAGATCAAGGAACTTTTATGTTGACCTATGGCGATGGAATTTCAGATATTAATTTAGATGAACTTTTGGCTTTTCATCGTAGTCATGGGAAGATGGTAACTATTACTGCAGTAAGACCTGGAGCTCGTTTTGGAGAATTAGAATTGGAAAATAATAAAATTCTTTCTTTTAAAGAAAAGCCTCAATTGCAAGAAGGATGGATTAATGGAGGTTTTTTTGTCATTGAACCAGAATTTTTAAAAATGATAGAAGGAGATGAGATAATGCTTGAAAGAGAACCTTTGGAACTTGCCTCAGAGGTTGGTGAATTAATGGCTTATAAGCATAATGGTTTTTGGCAATGTATGGACACTAAAAGGGATAGAGATAGGCTTGAAAAAATGTGGCTAAATGGTCATTTGCCTTGGATAAAATAATCTAATATGAGGATATTAATTACTGGAGGATTTGGATATTTAGGTAGTAGATTAGCTGTTTATTTTACCAGCAAAGGGCACGAAGTAATTTTAGGAAGTAGAAGCCAAAATATTTCTCCAACTTGGTTACCTGAAAGCAAAGTTGTTCAAATTGATTGGTCTGATAGCAATTTACTTATGAAAGCTTGTGAAGGTGTTGATCATATAATTCATGCGTCTGGAATGAATAGTTATGACTCTGAAAAAAATCCAATATTAGCCCTAGAGGCAAATGGATTAGCATCTGCTAAACTTGCATATGCAGCATCAAAGACATCAGTTAAAAGATTCATATATTTTTCTACTGTTCACGTATATAAAACAAACTTGGTTGGAAATATAGGAGAGAAAAATATTCCAGAAAATTTACATCCATATGCAACTTCAAAAATTGCCGCTGAACAATCTATACTTGGAATAGCTTCACAATCAGATTTGGATTGTTTGATTTTAAGGTTATCAAATCTAGTCGGACCACCAGCCCATAAAAATGTAAATGTATGGAATTTACTTGCTAATGATTTATGTTTAAAGATGCTTAATAAAAAAAGAGTATATATAAATAATCCTTTTCAATTAAGAGACTTCGTTACTATTTCGGCATTTCAGGAATTCATGTCAAAATCACTAAATATGAACTTTGAAATACCTATTATTAATATATGTTCAGGTGAATCAATGACTATTCTTGCATTTTCAAATCTTTTAAAAGAAGTAGCAGAAGACCTATTCGGAATTAAAGTAAATCTTTATACTGATGAACTTCTACCAAGTAAATATGAAAATGATTTAAATATAACCTCTATGAATCCATATCCAATTCTTAATAACAGACTTAGGAATGAGATTCAACTATTATTTCATTTTTGTGCAGAAAATTTCTTATGAGTTCTGTTACTTCTAGTCCTTTGGTATCAGTTATCATACCGAATTATAACAAATCAAGCCTTATCTTCAAGTGTATTCAATCTGTACTTGACCAAAGTTATCAGGATTTTGAAATAATTTTTGTAGACAATAATTCTTCTGATGACTCAATTAGTGTATTAAGTAAATTTTCCGATAAAAGAATAAAATTAATTGAGTTTAATAATAGAGGTATTATTGCTTGTTCTAGGAATATAGGAGTAAGTCATAGCAAAGGTGAATATTTAGCTTTTTTGGACTCAGATGATTTTTGGGATAGAGATAAGCTTTTGGAGTCAATTAGAACTTTAAATTATGGAGCAGATCTAACTTATCATGACTTTTATATATACTCTAATAATATACAAAATAAAAAAAGAGTAATGACTTCTAGACTTCTTGAAAATCCAATATTTGATGACCTTTTAGCTAAAGGTAATGCTCTCATAAATTCATCTGTTGTTGTTAAAAGAGATTTATTTGTATCGATTGATTGTTTTTCTGAAGACCCTGATTTGGTAGGCATGGAGGATTTTGATGCATGGCTGAGATACTCAAGGATCTCAGAAGAATTTGTTTATATTCCTAAACCTTTGGGATATTTATTTGTAGGCAGTTCAAATACATCCAATTCGGCAAACTTGAATTTCAAAAGCTCCAAAAGGATTTTATCACTTTATAAGCAAGAAATATTAGGACTAAAAAATGTACCAAATCATTTATATTACAAGTGTCTTTCTTCAGCTTTTAAGATAGGTCTTTATAGAATTTCAATAAATAATTTTTTTAAATTAGATTTATTTAGATTATCTCCACTTATTCTCTTTAGAAGTATTCTTATTCTTATCATCTCTTTCTTTCTTTCATTTATTTCATTCTTTTTTGACAAGTTTGATGATTAACCATAATCATACTTACATTGTAAAACAAGTATTAATAGCAATAGTTAATTATTTACATGTTTGTATATTTGAGGTATAGTTAATCTCTTAAGTTAATATTTAGATATTCTATTTTTTATATATTGTGTCTATAAGTTATTATTTTATAACAAACAAATCGCTTTCAGAGATTATCTTTTCATAGTATTATAGATTTTAGTCTGTAATAAAATATTTAAAACTCTCAACCTTCATGAAGTTTTGTTTAATTGATCTAAATGTTTATATTTATATACCTTTGTGATTCTATAATTTAAACCATAGAATATGGTATATAAAAAGATGTCGGAAAATGTTATTTTAGTAAAAACAGAAATAGAGTATAATTATTTCAAGAATTCGACTACTTTAAGCCTTGGTAACTGGTGTAAAGGTAAAAAAAATTTAATTTCATCAGAGGATTCACATCATGTAGTAGCAAGCTACGGATGTTCTAAGGAAGAAAAAGATATTGATTTTAATTTACTTTTAGATTTAGAAGAAAAAATCTTCCCAGATCTAGTAGACGTTCTTAATAGAGCACATTGTTTAAGAGAATCCAATCGCTATTGGAAAATACTAATTGGTCATTGGTTACGCGATTATCTAACTCTATTAATTAATAGAGTAAAGACTTTGGAAAAATGTTTTAGTAATTATTCCATTGATTCCACACCTATTGTTTATTGCTCAAACGACATAGTATGTGTAAACACCATAGATTTATGTCATTATGCCGTACTCCCATTATGGAATTCATGTCTATACGGAAAGATTATAAATATATTTCCAAATCTAAAGTTAGATTTGATTCCACTTAACTTAAAAGAGAATATTATCAATAATTATTCAAAAGAACATCTAGGAAGAATATCACTTTCTTTAGAAGATAGATTAAAGAGATTTTTGCATTTAATATTGCCTTTACCAGTACCTTATCAAAAAGTTTATATAGACTCTCTTCCTCTAACAATTAAACAACATTTTCTTTTACATTTATTACTAGGACAATTGCCTGGAGCAATTAGGCCGCTATTGAATGGAATTAAAAGTCTGTCATTTGATAAAAATAATTGTTTGCGAAATAATCTTTCTATGGAGATAGCTTTCAAATCCAATTCAAATCTAGAATTTATTGCTAGAAATTTACTTTTTGAGATTTTCCCTTTATGTTATTTAGAGGGTTTTACAGATCTCCAAGTTCAAAGTTCAAGATTAAGTTGGCCAAAGAGACCAGAATTAATTTTATCTAAAACTAGTTTTTATTTTAATGAATTATTTAAAGTTTGGACAGCTTATAATGTTTCTAAAGGTACAAAGTATTATGTATATCAACATGGAAATAATTACGGAACTCATAGATATAGAAATAAGACTATTGAAGAAGTTACTTGTGATAAGTATTTGACCTGGGGATGGAAGGATAACTTAGAATGTCACCTCCCTACTCTTTTATTAAATAATAAGCTTATTACTCCAAAAACATATAATAAAGGTAAATTACTTTTAGTTCAGTCTGGGAACTTTAGATCTGTTGATACTTTCGATATATATTCAGCATATATAGATTATTTTAAACAACAAATGCTTTTTGTAGATACATTGGATGATTCAATCCGTAAAGATTTAGTAGTTAGATTATACTCTCAAATTGAATCAACAATAAATGCTGATCCAGAACATTATTGGAAAAAATATCAACCTAATATAACTTTAGACAAAGGATCCGTTGATTATAATTCTCAATTAAAATATTATAGACTTATAATTTTTACGATGGATTCTACTGGAATCCTTGAAGCTTTATATAGTAATAGACCAGTATTGGCTTTTTGGGAAGATGAATTAGATCACTTAAGAAATACAGCTATTCCATATTATCAACTATTAGTTGATTCAGGAATTATTCATTTGAATCCAGCGTCTGCTTCTGATTTTATTTCTGAAATCTGGAATGATGTTGGTGGTTGGTGGAATTCTATTGATGTTCAAAATGCACGTACTATTTTCTGTAATCAGTATGCATTATATAGGCCAAATCCCATGTCCTTTCTTGCTAGAACCCTCAATAAATAGTCTTTAAGAAAAGTTAAGTATATTATTATTTATTTTAATTAAGATATTTTTTTAAGCTTAAAAAATAATCTTTCATGATATTCGAAGTTTTTAGTAACTTTTATTAATGAACATGTATTTTCATCTAAATAGTATGCTGCAATCTTCTGCTTGTTAATCTTATTGGTGAAATTTTTAATATAAGAATAATTTGTAAAGTTCCATAGGACAATAAATTCCCATTGTGGGTATCCTTTATTAAGAATAAGTTTTACAAGATTTTTTATTGTTTTATAAATCATTCCTATTATGTTCTCGTTTTCAAATTTAGTGTCTTTAAATATCTTTTTAATTTTTGGGTTGTCATCATTTAGAATATCAAATATTATTATTCCATTGTCTTTTGTAACCCTATACATTTCTGATATTGTGGATAAGATATCAGATAGACACCAAGTAGAGTTAAAGCAGTAAACTAAATCAAAAGTCTGATCGCCATATTCAAGTTTTTCAGCATCGCCAACTTTTGCATTAATATTTTTATTAACTCTTTTACATTCCTCGATTAACTCTGGGGAATAGTCAATGCCCGATACATGATACCCTTTTTTTTGCATTTCATTCGCAATAGGTGCACCAGTGCCAATACAGACTTCTAATAGATCTTTTAATTTATTTGTTTTGCAGACTTCATCCAAAAATTTAATTGAAACTGTATTATTAATGTTATTGTGTATATATTCTTTGCTTTTCTTAAACCAATATTTTGAATAAACGTTTTTTATAAATATTTTTTTATAATTCATCGAAAATAAAATAATATTCTTTCAATTATACCTTGTCAGCTTTGATTCCAGCATTATTTTAATGAAGTTGATTTGACTTGTTGTATTTCGATTAAATAAATTGCTTTTTACTACTCGTAAGAAATATCATATCTATTTGTATTTCTTTATGTTATCTGATTTAAAAGTAAGTTATCCAATCTTATATTATTTGCAAAAGAATAAAGAAGGAAATACCATGCAAAATATATTATCTTGATTTTTTTTATCTTTTTCGTCATATATTCTTTTTAAATCCATTCTAATTGAGGCTTTTATTGCTCTTCTTTTAAGATTATTTCCGCCACTCCCTTTGCTTTCTCCTAAAGAAGAAGAAGAAGAAGAAGAAGAAGAAGGTGGAGATGGAGGTGTTAATCCACCCATCCCTCCATTATTTCCATTATTTCCATTATTTCCATTATTTCCATTATTTCCACCAAAACCTCCAAAGTCACTAATGAGGTATTCAGTACTTACTTCTTTGTAAATGTTATAAATTTCGTCATTAGAAAAAGCTTTTCTATATACAGCTTCAAAAGATAATGCAATACTAGCTGAAACTATATAGCATAAATATCTAGATAAATTAGAGTTTCTCATTGACTTTCTTTGGTATGTAATTTGTAACGCAAAATCTAGATTTGTCTATTCGAACGTTAATATGATTATATAAATGGGAATAAACTACACTTGGATTGAATTTTCTTTAACTTATTGATTTGCTTGGTATTAATTTTCGCTTATTTGTATATCATAAACTCTTAAATTAAGTTCATATGGGGAAGTAAACTACATGCAACCAATTTGCGTGTAGTTTTGATTAATCAAATCAATGGGAGCAACGACCTTTTGTACTTCGAAAAATCTACACATAAGCTACACTCAAAAACCTGTAAACCGTTGCTATAACTAACTCATGTACTTTCAAGACATAATTTCTCAATTAAACATATTTTGGAGTCGCCAAGGTTGCCTTTTGCTGCAGCCATATGACACAGAAAAGGGCGCGGGGACAATGAGTCCTCATACATTTTTACGGGCAATTGGGCCTGAGCCATGGTCAGTAGCTTATCCTGAACCATGTCGAAGGCCAACAGATGGTAGGTTTGGAGATAATCCAAATAGAGCTCAGCATTATTATCAATACCAAGTACTAATAAAACCTTCGCTTAATGACATACAAGAAATATATCTTTCTTCACTTAAGTCAATTGGTATAAATCAAGAATCTCATGATATTCGTTTTGTTGAAGATAATTGGGAGTCTCCAACTCTCGGAGCATGGGGTGTTGGTTGGGAAGTTTGGTTGGATGGTATGGAAGTCACTCAATTTACATATTTTCAGCAATGTGGAGGATTGGATTGTAGACCTGTCTCGATTGAGATTACTTATGGACTGGAACGAATAGCTATGTATCTTCAAAATGTTGATAATATATGGAATTTAAAATGGAATAATAAATATAATTATGGTGATATTTGGCTTCCTTTTGAGAAACAAAACTGTAAATTTAATTTCGAATATTCAGATCCAAATCGTCTTGCTAAAATATTTGATTTATATGAAGAAGAAGCTAAATCATTAATAATTAAGGAATTGCCTACACCTTCCTTGGATTTCGTACTTAAATGTAGTCATACATTTAATCTTTTAGAAGCAAGAGGTGCATTTTCTGTAACTGAAAGGACTGCAATAATTTCACGTATTCGTAGCTTGGCTCGAAGTGTTGCAGAATTGTGGTTTCAACAGAGGAAAGAATTGGATTTTCCACTTCTAAAAAAAGAACAAATAGGCAAAGCAACAAAAGATGATTGATTTGTATAAAAAGGCACATCCATAAGTATAAGCCTGGCCGTGACTTCTCTCCCTTGATTGGTATTATTCCACCACCCATGTCTTGGGTATTTTGTGAGGAATCCTAAAAAATGAAGCTTTTTCAGCAATTGCTGCTAGCACCTGCTGCTTTAGGTCTTTTGGCACCATTGGCTGCTAATGCAGCTGAAGTAAACATTAATGATGTTTCTTCTTATGCTAAAAAACCAGCCAAGCAGTCATCAGCAGTAAGAAATGTCCAATTTTCAGATGTTGTTCCTGGAGATTGGGCTTATACAGCTCTTCAAAATCTAAGTGAGAGCTATGGTTGCGTAGGCAATGTCTACACAAATACTATCGAGAGTGGCCAGGCTCTTACTCGTTATGAGGCTGCTGCTTTATTAAATGCTTGCTTAGAAGGCAACATTGCTTCGATAGAGTCCAATTCCGACGCTTCTCGTCTAATTAGAGAGTTTGGCACTGAGATGGCCATACTTAAAGGACGTGTTGATGGTATTGAACATCAGGACAACACCTTTAAAGCAGGTCAGTTTTCTACAAGCACAAAAGTTAGCGGTAAAGTCGTTTTCAATACTGGTGCTATGGATATGGATGTCCATAACAATGACGCACAGATGGGAGACAAATTATCTTCTAGTTATGTAGCTCAGTACAATGTTAATACTAGCTTCACTGGAGAAGATAGACTTTATACCCGAATAAAAGCGGGTAATATGGGTACCACACCTTGGGAAGATACTGCCCACGGTACTCATCTTGCTGCAGCTCATGCTAGTGATAACAATCAGTTAGAAGTAGATAAGCTTTGGTATGAATTCCCTATAGGCGAATTTAAAGTTTGGGCAGGCCCAAGGATCGAGAACTATTACATGTTGGCTAGTTCTCCTTCTATCTACAAGCCAGTCATGAAGCAGTTTGCTTTAGGTGGTAATGCTGCAACTTATGGTTCAAGTACAGATGGTGGATTTGGTTTAGCTTGGATTCAACCAACAGAAAATAGATCTGATGGAAGATTTGCATTCTCTACCAACTTTGCATCTAAAGGTGCTTCAAATGCAAACAGTGGAATTTTCACCAACGAGCCTGATCAGAAATGGTTGAGCAAAGTTGAATATGGAACTCCTAGAATGCAGGTATCTCTAGCAATGGCTCAGCATCAATGTGCTGCTGACGCTGCTGGTGCTTGCAGAGATTGGGCTGACTACTACACCACTACAGCGGGTAGTAATGTAACTGGTGATTCAACAGCGTATGCGTTTAGAGCATATTGGATGCCAGAAGAGACCGGTGCATTGCCTTCTGTACAGTTCGGTTTTGACACAGTAAATGTAGATGACAACAACGTAAATGGTTCTACAGAAAGAGCTTCAGGTTTCATGGTTGGTCTTACTTGGAAAGATGCATTTGCTGATGGCAATAGACTTGCTACTGCTTTCGGTTCACCTCAAAAAGCAACTGAGATTCATGGTGGTGGAGATGATGCAGCTGATCCATTTACTTTTGAAGTCTATTACGATTACAAAGTTAGCGATGGCGTAACTATTACTCCTGCTATCTTCGCGTCTCGCGACAGAATATCTGGAGCTAATGATGCATCCGATGATTTCTGGGGTGCGTTAGTTCAAACAACCTTTAAGTTCTAAAAGAATTTAAAAGTTTATTCAGAAGATAAAAAGGGTGCTCATAATTAATGAACACCCTTTTTATTGATTTATAAAAAAAATATTATTACCAGCAATTTTCTCCTTCCCCAATTGGTATACAAATATTTTCATCAGATGCTTTTTTTTTGGCTTTTTTGGCATCTTCATCAAGAGTGCTGTCTTCTTCAATTCCTTGATCAGTAGTCCATTCTTTTAATCCCCCTTGATTTCCTGCTCTGGCGTTGTTTACATTTGCTGTAATAGTTGTTGAGGCTAAAAGTGTTGATGCAGCTAGAAATATAGCAACAGGTGATCTTTTGCTCATTAAAAATCGTTTAACTAATTATATATTGCCTTTTCTACCCTACTCGCGAGAATCAAAGGTTACTATTTAATGCATTAAATTTTACATTGTATCTATCGTTGAGCTCCTGGATCTCTTTTGCATAACTAGTTGGATTCCTGGGATCTACAATTTGATTCAATTGATACTTGCACTTGTATCAAGTATTCGTATGTAAGTCGATCCTTTTATTGGTTTTGTCTAGAATATAAAAGTTTTGCATAGTCTTTTGATGAACAGTATTTTGCGTTTTGCCTCTTCAATAGCAGTTAGTTCACTTTTTATGCTCTCAAGCTCTTCGCTTGACGCAAAAGCATCAATTAGAGAAGTTCGCGTATATTCAGGAAGACATTATAATACTGATAGAGAAGTATTTAAGAAATTTGCGGAACAAACAGGAATAAGAGTAAGACTTATAGAAGCTACAGGAATATCATTGATTGAGAGGTTGAAGAGGGAAGGAAAGAATTCAAATGCAGATGTTATTTTATTGGTTGATGCAGCGAGGATAAGTAATGCAGCAAAGAACGGACTTTTACAATCTTATCGTTCAGAAATGTTAGATAAAAATGTACCTGAAGAGTATAAAGATAAGAATCGAAGATGGTATTCTCTTACAAGAAGAGTTAGAGTAATGGTAGCAAATCCTAAAGTAATAGATGTAAGTAAAATAAAAGATTATTCTGATCTTTCTAATCCTTCTTTAAAGGGATTAGTTTGTTTGAGAAAAAGAAATAGTCCTTATAATCAATCTTTGGTTGCAAATCAATTGGTTTTGCGAGGAGAAAAAGATACTAAGAAATGGTTGAAGAATATGATTGCTAATGTTTCGCAACCATATTTCCCTGGAGATATTGGTATAACAAGAGCAGTTGCCCAAGGTAAATGTGGAATTGGTATTGTTAATCATTATTATGTAGCAAGAATGCTTGCTGGAGTAAATGGTAGTAAAGACAAGAACCTGGCGAAAAAAGTTAAAGTTTTAACTCCCAATCCTGCGCATGTAAATGTTAGTGCTGGAGGACTAGCTAAATATGCAAAAAATAAAAAAGAAGCAATCAAATTGTTGGAATTTTTAGCTTCCCCTAAAGGGAGCAAAGGACTTGCTGGACCAACATATGAACATCCATTGATCGGATCTAATCAGAGTCCTGAGGTCAGAGGTTTTGGTCCTTTTACCTCAGATAGAGTAACAATAACTGAATTAGGAGAAAATAATTCTAAAGCAATTTCCCTTATGAGGAAGGCTGGATGGGACTAATTAGAGTTTCAATTACATATTCCTGTTGAATTTTGAAGCAACGCCTATAGCATTTGAATCGTTTGAAAATATTTTCTTTTTATAGATTGGAGAGGTGGCTGAGTGGTCTAAAGCGAACGACTCGAAATCGTTTGACAGGCAACTGTCCGTGGGTTCGAATCCCACCCTCTCCGTTTTTATAGACATGTGTCCATACAATGTCTAACAAACACTAGTCTATGCAATAGATCTGGGGATTTTTAATGAAGTGGACTATTGGGTCCATTTGTTATATGTGGTTGGACATGCGGTGGGATTTTTAGATGTGTGGTGGAGTTTTTTGGATCGACTTCAAGAAATTATTCTCCATTATTCTCTGACCTGCCCAGATAAAAACCAACTGGCGTTCATCCTCTCCGCTTTTAATTATTAATTTATAAATAGGTTAAAGAAGATTCTTTTTGCGCTTGACTTTATTTTGATCTGACTATTTGATTTCCTTGTGGATAGTCATTTTATTGAGTTGGGGGCAGAACTTTTTAAGTTCCAACCTTTCAGTTGTATTCCTTCGATTCTTTTCTGTTGTGTATCTTGAAACCCCAGGAGAACGCTTTTCAGAAGCAGGAGCAGTCCTACATTCAGTGCATTCCAAGGTGACTACAATCCTAGTGCCTTTTTTTGCCATAATTATAAATTCCGCTTGATGGGAGGGTAATCATTAGAGAATCCATTATACAACCTAATTAGGTGGCTAAAAAAAACTCTTATTTGATTTCTCATTAAGGCCGACTATTTGATAGTAAATCTTTAAGAAAATATATTCATCGTCGTTTTGATGTGTTGGGATTATTAGGTGTGTTGGGATCTTTGGATCGATTTCAAGAAATTATTCTCCATTATTCTCTGACCTGCTCAGATAAAACCCAACTGGCGTTAACCCTCTCCTCTTCTTTGCGGTGACAGGAGGTGCCTTTGAGCGCAATAAGGCGATACTTCCTATTTATATCAACTGAATCGCAAC